>JBBQDC010000015.1:0-35335 GCA_038319305.1 Actinomycetales bacterium
GGTCGCAGAAGCTGCGTTCGATGACGTTGCGGCCCCGGTAGTCGTCGGCGTCGAACGAGGGTGGCCGGCCACCGGCGGAGCCGCGGCGTTTGCGGTGCCCGATCTGGTCGGAGGGCTGCGGGATGACGGCGATGATTCCGCTATCTCTCGAGCGCTATGCAAAATACCGGAACCGCCTCCCGTCACGATGCTGTCCGACACTTAGGGGATCGCGGCTGGCGCTGACACCGAAACGTCAGTCGAGGAGTTGGCTTCAGATAGAGCGTCTGGTGCAAATGCGAACAGCAGGCAGAGGGTCAGCGGCACCGAGATTGCGTTGACTACCACTCGGTCGTCTCCTTGATGACCGGTGAGGTGCCACTCTGGCGCAGAAATCTCATACCGGGGTAGGAGGTTGCGACGGCACCAGGGAATGATGCCTCGGGGCCTCCCCCGAACGTAGCCTTCACTCGCCGGTCACGACCGTGGCGGCGTGATCAAGGAGACCATTATGTTCGAGGCACTCAACGATGTCATCCTGTCGGCGGCGGGTTCGGCGTGGATCTACCTCCTCATCGTCGGGATCGTGTTCGTCGACGCCTTCTTTCCCCCGTTCCCGAGCGAGACCGTCGTGGTTGCGGCGGCCGCTCTCGGTGTCGCTACGGGGCAACCCAATGTCTGGTTCGTCATTCTGCTCGCGGCCAGCGGAGCCATCGGTGGAGACAATCTCACGTTCTGGTTCGGACGTAAACTCGGACTCACCCGGTTCGGTTGGATGCGCGGGGCCCGCTCCGTGAGAGCGTTCGACTGTGCTCGCCGCGGCCTGGACAAACGGGCCGGCGTGCTCATCATCACGGGCCGATACATCCCGGTCGGTCGTATCGCCGTGAACCTCACCGCGGGATCGACGGGGTTCTCTTACCGCCGCTTCGTGCCGCTGTCGATCATTGCCGGGGTTTCCTGGTCGCTGTATTCGGTGGGGGTCGGTGTGCTGGCTGGGGCGTGGTTTCGCGAGACACCGCTTCTCGGAGCCGCCGTCGCCGTGGTCCTCGCGGTTGTGGTCGGTCTGCTGATCGATCGCATCACCTCGGCACGTGCCACGGCGACCGCGACCATCACGCCGCTGTCGTCCGTGCCACAGTAGAACGGCACCATGCGCGCACTCACTCGTACTGATCCGACCACCAGCCGCCCCACCGTTGGCGTGTGGGCGGTCCTCGGTGTGCTCGCGGTGGTGCTCGTCTCCATCTCGATCCCGGTCAACGCGGACGTGTACGGCGTTCCTCTCGTCAGCTCGTTCATCATCGGCCTCGCGCAGGCCGGCCTGATTCCCCTCGCGCTGCTTCCCGCGTGGAGCCGAGATTCAGAAGGCGCGCCGTGGCCGGTAGCCGTAACGACGCTCATCATGCAGACTGCGGTGATCGTCGTCACCGCCTTCATGTCCACCTGGCGCGTTGCGATCCTGTCGTGGCTGATCGCCGCGGTAACCGTCACCGTGGTCATTGCAACGACTCCAGAGCGCTTCGACAACTTCGGCTTCTCCCTCGCCTCCGCCATCCCGTTCGCCGCCGTCTCGGGCGGATTGCTCGCGATCGCTCTGCTTCTCGCGCAGCGCGGCAGAATCCGTGCGCAGCTGGACCGCGAGCGCCGGGTCTCCGTGGCGGAGCAGGGGCGCCGGGAGGTGATGGAGGAACGCGCCCGCATCGCCAGGGAACTCCACGACATGGTCGCCCATGGGATGTCGGTGATCTAGGTGCAGGCCTTGTCGGCGAAGTACCGCCTGCCAGACCTCGATCCTGCCGCCGCCGCGGAATTCGACGACATCGGTGCCACCGCCAGGAGCGCTCTATCCGAGATGCGTCAGCTGCTCGGTGTGTTGCGCAACGAGGAGGCGACCACGGGTCTCGGCCCGCAGCCCGGGCTCTTCGACATTCCCGCGCTGGTCGATTCGTCGAGGAGGACCGGTGTTCCTGTCTCTCTTCAGCGGTCGGTGACCGGCACGGATTCGCCCCCGCCGCGGTGGTACTTGCGGCCTATCGCATCGAGCAGGAATCCCTCAGCAACGCCGTTCCGCACGCACCGGGCGCAGCGACCAGGGGTGTCCAAGCATGCTCGAGGGCAGCGGGGTGAACGCCATGCTCGTGACCCACGACCGAGACGAAGCCCTTTCCTTCGGCCGACAGGTCGGCGTGCTGGCGGACTGCCGGCTCGGGTGGGCCGGCGCACCGGTCGCCGTTACACGCGGCGGCGGAGTTCGTGACGGGACGCTCGGTTAGCTTCGCCGTCGACGGCGGGGTGGTGCTCTACTCGCATTTCGGTTGACTCCAGTGCTGGCGAGCCAGCAGTGCGGTTACCCCGCCACCCCGGCGCGCGACCGAGGGGAGTGCCCAGCAACTTATTTCCGTCGCGTCGCGGACGGGCGCGCATGGACCGCACGGCATCCGCGACGCATTGGTTCGCCATCGTGTATACACGCCAGGTGATGACGCCGACTGCGAGCGACAGCAGTGTTCCGATCCACGGCGCGTTCTGCTCAAACAGCGGGTACACCTGCCAGTGGGTGAGATAGATGAACATCGACGCGCCCGCGACCGTGGCGACGGCCGGCACCATCCACTGCGGGGCGCGAACGGCCGGTACCCAGATCAGCGCCAGCATGCCTCCGGCGAGTATTGCCTCCCGCAGGGGATCACCGAAGAATCCCAACGAGCTCGCCACGGCGATCACGGAGACGAGGACTCGCCGTGCCGTGGTGTCGGCACGGGCAAGGAGCCAACCGAGCGCGATCAGCCATACGACCACTGGCCCGGTGTAGAGCTCTACAAACTCTGCCTCGGCGCCGGCGATCGCGAAGCGCGCGATGAGAGCGATGGCAAACCCGACGAGGGCGAAGCCAAACGGTGACCGCCGCTCGACCCGGTCGACAGCGCGTACAGCGAACACGATCGCGAGGCTGAGGATGGTCCAGAGCATCGCCTCGAGGAACCAGAACTGCCACTGATCGTTCCACCGCCCGTCGCCCGGCACGAGGTTGTTCACGAGCAGGACGGTGGTGACGTGGTACTGGCCGGTCAGAAGCGCAACCCCACCGATCCAGAGAATCGCGGGCACCGCGAGCTGTGCAGCGCTGCGTCCGAGCCAACGGAACCTCGACCGCCCCGCCACCGATGCCAGCTGGAAGCGGGCAAGGTTGTACCCCGCGACGGCGAGCAGCAGGTGCGCGCCACCCTGCAGAACGAACAGGTCGGCGTGAGTGCCGAAGATGAGCACGATCGCGATCGCCCGCAGCACGGCCGGCGTCTCGAGGCGCACCAAGCTCGGGAAACGAAAACGAGTGCGCGGACCGACGGCCGCGTCGGGGGCTGTCGCTGGCCCTGCCGCGGCTCGCGCAATCGCGTCGCCGCCGGCCGCTTCGGTGGCGAACGCCGCCAACTCCCGAGCGGTGAGTGTCGGCCAGTCGCGGGGCAAGTCGCCGAGCATCGCCTCGAGCCGAAGCGACACCTCAATGTAACTCAGGGAGTCGCCGCCGAGCGCGGCGAATGAATCATCCAGGCTTACCTCAGGACGGGAGAGCAACGTCGAGAGGAGGTCGCGAATCTTCTCCGGCGAGACCGCGGCAGCGCCGGGCATCACGCTCGGTGCTGCGGCGGCACGATCCTTCAGCCCGGCAAATCGCACGAGCGCTGCGATGTCGGGCTTACCGCTCGAGGTGCGCGGGAACTGCTCCACCGCATACTCGCCGATGGCATGCATGGGCACGCCAACGAGCGCAGCCACGCGCTCGCGCGCGCGTCGCGCCGTGCGATCCGAGGTGGCGAAGAGGAGCAGTCGTTCATCAGCACTCGCGACGCGCACCTCGATTCCCTCATCGGCGAGAAGCCGCTCGATACGGTCCAGGTCGACCCGCAACCCGAAAATCTTGACGAAGCGGTTCATCCGACCGACGATCTCATACAGTCCATCGTCGCGGCGGCGCGCGAGGTCCCCTGTTCGCAATTCGTGCACGGTGCGACCGAGTTCGAAATCTGCTGGCGTCTCGGCATAGCCGAGCATCACGTTCGGTCCCTCGTAGACGAGCTCACCCTTGTTCCCGTCCGGAGCATCCATGCCACCGGCGTCGATGCGGAAACGGCCACCCGGAATCGGTCGCCCGATGGCCCCGGCGGCGGCGATGAGCTCAGGAGGGAGATAGGCCATCCGTGCTGTGGCTTCCGTCTGGCCGTACATCACGAACAGCTCAAATCCGCGTTCTTCACCGAGGCGGGCGAAACGACGAATCTTCTCGGGCGCGAGCCGACCACCGGCCTGGGTCAGGTAGCGCAGGCTCGGCACGGAGCGGTCGGCGAAGCCGCTGGCCTCGAGCATCTCGAAGGTGTAGGGCACACCGGCAAACGAGGTGATCCGATGGGCGGATGCCTCCTGCCAGAACGCTTCTTCAGTAACTGACCGATCTGTGAGCATGACGCTCGCACCGGCGAGCAGGTGGCTGTTCACCACCGACAGGCCGTAGCAGTACTGCAGCGGTAAGGTCGTCGCCGCGCGATCGCTCGGTCCGAGGCGCAGATATTGCGCGATGGATGCGGCATTGCAGCGCACGTTGTCGAAAGAGAGGCGCACGAGCTTCGGCGACCCGGTCGACCCCGACGTGCTCCCAAGCACGGCTAACTCAGGATGAAAGGTGTGTCGGCTGCCCGGGTTTCGTTCCTCAAACGTCCACCCCTGTGGGCCGTCGTGCGCGATGACATCGGGGCTGAAACGGTCGATGAAGGCGGCTTTGTGGGCCAGGCTCGCATCGTCTTCGCCCCCTGAGACGAACACCACAGGGTGCCCGCCCTCGAGTGCGGCCAAATAGGTGACGATCGGCTCGAGCGCGTTGGCCGCGGCGATCATCACAAGGCGACGGGTCTCACCGAGCTGACCCCTGCGCTCGCGAACCAGCAGGGAAAGTTCAGCGTAGTTAATGGTCGCGCCGTCGACAACGAGGGCCGTAGCGTCAGGTCGGCCGCGGAGGAGGGACAGACCTCGAGCAGAGGCGATCGAAACCATAATTGCGGGATACCTTCGGCGTGAGACAGAACAATCCTACTTCGGACTTAGGTAAGCATAACCTAACTACCGCCAGCGGTCGTCGCCCACGAGTCGTCCCTCGCCGAGCCTCCCGTTACGAAGCCCCCTGTCGGCGTTCGCCCGCGTCTGCAGTGCCTTTCGCAACCCACCAATGCGCCCAAACGTCGACTGCACCTCATACCCACTGCCCAGACCCGCAATTGAACACTGTGAACATTCGCGCACCCGACTTAGAAAACTGATAGTTCCCGTTAGGGGGAGCGAAGTCGTGGAAATTTGTTGTGCTCTCGATACTATTGATCGATTTTCGATCCACCAGTTCGTCCCATGCAAGATCTCGTTACCGATTCGGTGTTCGCTGGGGGTCGGGCCGAAACTCTTGACATCACGAAGATCTGTACGCGTCGACACCGTGAGGCACCGCCGGTTCGTGGCTTTTGGGGCCGGATCGATTGGTCTTGAAGGCCATATACCTATCGGGCGGTGCCGGCGCGATCTTGAGGAGTTCGAGTTCGACGTCAGCATGGCGATGGGTCTCATTGTCGGTTTCTCTGCGGCGGAACATGTAAGCGTACGAACTGTCAGCGATGTGTCCGGGCCGCACAGATCTCAACACTGTCGCCTTGTACCTCCGTGGTGAGATTCGCCAGTTGTGGTGACGGGGGGTCGTGGCTGCGCTTCGGTGTACCCGATCCGCATCATCAAATTGCGCAGAATTGAGACTTGCGCTCCCGTTGTCACCATGGGCCGAGTCTCGCAGGTCCTAACACCACTCAGCGGTTCCGCCGAATGAATCTGGTTTCGTCCTTCCCCGCGTTGGGGCCACTTTCCCATGGCTCTCGTGCACCTGGCACACCGATTCCGAAAGCAGATTCCTCTGACAGGAAGACGGGTGCTCACCGTTTGCCAGCATGCGCGGTCTCACGAAGGGGTCAGGACTCCGAGGGCACCAAAGGTAGCTCAAGTCCATAGTTCCAAGACAGGATGGCCGGCTGCTCACGGTAGAAGCTCAGGACCGACACCGATCCAGCATCCATGGTGATCTGGGCGCCGAAGCGAGGAGCCATCCGCAGATACACGGCTGTCAGGATGCGCAGAAAATGGCCGTGCGCGACCAGGGCGACATCTCCCTCCGTCATCGCAGGTAGCACTCGCGTTAGCACGCGCGAGGCGCGCGCGGCGACCTCCTCCACCGTCTCACCGGGCGTCTGCCCCCGAACCACGCCATGGGTGAAAGCGCTCCAGTTGTAGCCGAGCTCGCTGCGAATGTCGCGCGTCGTACGCCCCTCATACCCGCCGTAGTCCCATTCGACGAGGAGGTGGTCGACCTCGGCATGCAGCCCCGCCAGTTCAGCGGTGCGCTTCGCACGCTGCAGTGGCGAGGCCAGGACGAGGGAGAAGTCGTAGCCGGCGACCAACTTGCCGGCGCCGCGGGCAAGTTCCTCCCCACGAGCAGTGAGCGGAACATCCGTCAGTCCGGTGTGTCGCCCTTCCTTCGACCACTCCGTCTCCCCGTGGCGCAGGAGAACCAGTTTCCCCAACGGATTGTCAGGAGTAGGGCGGCCAGGCAGCGGATCGGTTGTGGACACGCCATAACCGTAGCCGCGACGCCTCGCAAAAGGTAGAGCGTCCGGGGCGTCCGATGGGACAACTCTGCTACGCCATTCAGGGCGGCCAGCCTCGCCCGATATCGATTGACGATCGTATCGTGGCGCTTGAGTGCTTCACCCCGGGAGGACCACGGGTAGGAGAAACCTGCAGTGTCAACGTGGCAGGGCTTCACGATTGCCGATGGCGCGTGCGATGGATTCTGTGCTCATCCGCCCCGACACCGCTAAAGCTGCCGAGCGAATCTCGAAGGGCAAGCTCACTGCGAGGCACCTGCTCCGGCCGACCAACACATCCCTCAGCCAGGACAGCTTGTTCGGTGAATTGGCGACGGACTGGCTTGACGACATCGACATGGAGAATCGAATCTCGCAGACAACCCGGAATCTATACGAGCGCACCATGCGCACACTCGTCCTTCCACTGTTCGGAAATTTCACCTTGCGTGAGATCGGTGTCACTCGCTGTGATCGTTTGATCAAGCAGTTGGCGATGCTCTCGTACAGTCGTGCCAAACAAGCTCGTGTCGTTCTGCGGTTGGCGCTTGAGCTGGTGGGGCGGCATGGAGTTCCCCCCAGCAATCCGCTGGACCATGTTTTCCGACTGCATCGTGAGCCCCACATTCCCGATGCGTTGACAGCGACCGCGGTCAATGACTAGGCCAATGTCGAGCTCGCGGCGGAGTTGCGCGGCCACACGGACACGACGATCACGGTGCAGCACTACATTCGACGGAGCGAGCTGGTAAATCCGGCGACCGTGGAGCTCCTCGACCGGGCATTCGCACGACGAGGACGAAGCGAACTTGATGAAGTCGAGCCCACCGAATGTCACTGTGGTCGCGTTAGATCCGTTCGCATCCGTCGGCGTGACATTCCCGGGTCTGCAACGCGTTGTTCTGGACCGCTGCGCGGACACTCTGGACCCAGCTGGCGAGTGAAACGCAGAGATAAGTAGCGCAGCACCGGCGGCTCGTCCCGTCACAGGAGCCCTCATCGGACTTTCCCGTTCTGTTCTGTGTAGAGATACACTCGGTGTGTTGTCAGGGTTCACTTATGACGGGCTGACCCACCGTGCCGGTCAGGACAAGGGAGAATTCGGTGAATGAGCCTGAAGATGCGTCTGAATGGCTCACCGTCGGTGGGCGTATCCGCGCCTCGCGGGAGACCGCCGGGATGAGTATCCGCGAGCTCGGGCGCCGTATCGACGTCTCGGCGAGCCATGTCTCCCAGGTCGAGCGGGGCCTGGCCGCCTTCAGTGTGCGCGCTCTCTACAACGTGGTGAGCGCGCTGGGCATCTCGATGGACAGCCTCTTCGAGGAAGCAGTGACGCCCGAGGGCGAACCGATCGTGCCCCTGGAGGAGTCCGTCGCGACGGCTCAGAATACCCCGCTTGACGAGGCGGGCATTGTGCTGCGCGGCAACGCACGCCCGGCGATCCGCCTCAAATCAGGACCACGCTGGGAGCGGCTCACGCCGCGTGCCGAAGACGGAGCCGAATTCATCGAGGTGGTGTACGACTCCGCTCCTGGAGGCCAGCCGTCGGAGGACTTCATCCGCCACGGCGGGCGCGAGTACGGTGTCATCGTCTCGGGAACGCTCAACGCGCAGGTGGGATTCAGCCAGACCCAAATGCATGTCGGGGACTCCATCGCTTTCGATTCGAACATCCCGCACCGCTTCTGGAACAGTTCGGCCGAGCCGGTCAGGGCTGTGTGGTTCGTTCTCGATGAGAGAGTGGACTCCGGCGCTCGCAGTGTCGCGGCGAGCTCCACTGAGCGGCATTCCGGCTTCTGACGCCGCGGCCGCGGACGGGATCTGCCTGTCGATCGATACTGTTCTCTCTGAAGTGACAAAAGCCTTGCTTTCCATTGGATCCAACCACTAGTGTGGTCCACAGGTTTACACCACACGTGTAAACCATTCCGCACAACCAATGGAGGTTGACAGTCGTGGCTGATCTAACAGGCAAGGTAATTCTCGTGACTGGCGGAGGTTCCGGCATCGGAGCCGGCATTGCCAAGGTGGTCGCCGAACACGGTGCGCAGGTCGTCATCACCGACATTCGGCTCGAGGCTGCCGAGAGCATCGCGACAGAGATCACCTCGGCCGGCGGACTCGCCCTCGGCCTCCAGCACGACGTCACGAGCGGCGATTCCAGCCGCGGTGTCGTGGCGGATGCGACGAAGCGCTTTGGCCGGGTTGATGGACTCGTGAACAACGCCGGCATCTCGAACCGCGTTGCCTTTAACGAGATGGACGAGGACGAGTGGAACCGCGTCATCAACGTGAACCTCAACGGGGTCTTCCACACCACCAGGGCGGTTGTGGAACAGATGATCGAACGCCGCTCCGGCCGCATTGTTTCGAACGCTTCCTTCGTGGGGCTCCGCGGCATCCCGCTGTTCAGTCACTACTGCGCCAGCAAGTTCGGTGTGATGGGCCTCACGCAGTCGCTCGCCGTTGAGCTTGCCCCCTACGACATCACGGTCAACGCCGTGCTGCCCGGCGTCGTGCGCACGCCGCTCTGGGAACCGATGCTCGACAAGGCGGCGGCCGCCGACGGCATCACCCGTGAAGAGGCGTGGGCGGGAGCGATCGCGCCGATTCCGCTCGGCCGCCCTCAGGAGCCGGAGGACATCGGCGAGGCCGTCGCCTTCCTGCTGTCCGACAAGGCACGCAACATCACGGGCGCATCGATGAACGTCACCGGCGGGCAGCTACTCCACTAGCCCCCGCACAGTCCGGTCTCACCTGAGGCAAAGGAGCCCAGAACCATGAGTACAGCATCAGAGACTCGAACGAATCGAAAGACGGTCATCGAGGCGCACGATATCGTGAAGCGGTTCGGCGGTGCGGTCGCCGTCGACCACGTCAGCATCGCCGTCGGTGCGGGCGAGATCCATGCCGTGGTGGGGGAGAACGGCGCCGGAAAGTCGACGCTGATGCGCATCCTCGCCGGCATCCTGACCCCCGACAACGGCGGGGTCAGCGTCGACGGCACCGTGCTTGAGCCGGGGGCGAAGGCCTCCCTCGAGGCAGGAATCGCCCTCGTGCACCAAGAGCTCAGCCTGATCCCCGAGATGACGGTCGCCGAGAATATCCTTCTCGGGGCGACCCCGACGAAGTTCGGCGTGATCGATTCCGCCCGTCAGCGGAAGATCGCTGGGGATGCTCTCGATCAGATCGGCGTCTCGGTCGACCTCAACGAGCGCGTCTCCCGGCTCTCGGTGGCGCTGCGCCAGTTCGTCGAGATCGCCCGGGCGGTGGCCCGGAACCCGCGGGTGCTCATTCTCGATGAACCGACCGCAACCCTGACGCCGGCCGAGACCGACTACCTGCTCAACATGCTGCAGCGGCTGGCGGCTAAGGGGCTAGCGATCATCTACATCTCGCACCGGATTCCCGAGGTCTTCCGCATCTGCGAACGCGCGACTATCCTACGCGACGGCAAGGTCGTCGATCACCTGGTGATCGCCGAGACCACGCCGAACGCCGTGATCGACAGTATGGTCGGCCGAGAGCTCAAGCTCGACCTGCAGACGCGCCGCGTCGCGACCCCGGGCGCCGTCGTGCTCTCGGCTCGTGGGATTAGGGCTTTCCGGGTGAACGGCATCGACCTCGACGTGCGCGCGGGGGAGATTGTCGGCATCGGCGGACTTGTCGGGGCGGGACGTAGCGAGCTCGTGCGAGCGATCATCGGAGTAGACCCCCGCACGGCTGGCACCGCCACCATCACCGTGGACGGCCAAACCAAGAACATCCGGGGCTACCGGAGCGCTGTGCGGGCGGGCATCGGGTTTATCCCCGAAGAACGGCGAACCGAGGGCCTAGCGCTCGAGATGAGTGTGGCCGACAACATCACGCTTCCCAACCGCGCCGCACTCTCGAAGGCAGGGTTCCTGCAGCGGGGGAAGATCACCGAGTTCGCCACCCGGCTGGCGGCCGAGGTGGGCCTCCGGCCGCCCGAGGTCGGGCGGGACGCCGGCCAGTACAGCGGCGGCAACCAGCAGAAGGTCGTGATTGCTAAGTGGCTGGGCCGTGAGCCGAAGGTCATCGTGCTCGACGAACCCACCCGCGGGGTCGATGTCGGTGCCAAGGCCGAGATCCACCGGCTGCTGCGCGGGCTCGCCGACGGAGGGACTGCGGTGCTCGTCATCAGCTCCGACCTTCCCGAGCTGCTCGAACTGTCCGACGTCATCCATGTCGTGAGAGACGGACGCATCATGGGCACGCTCTCGCCTGACGAAGCAAACGAGCGGTCGGTCATGGCATTGGCCGCGGGAGAAAAGGTGGCGAGTACCTCATGACCGAGTCCAGAACACAAGTGAAGGCGGCGCCCGCGAACGGTGCGCCAGCCGAAGGAATCGTGAAGCGGCAGGCCAGTGTGATCACGTGGGTCGCCAGCCGTGGCATCTTCATCTTCACCGGGGTGCTGCTCGTCTTTTCGGTCATCTTCGTGAACGGGTTCGCCAGTTCGGTCAACATCATCGATGTGTTCCACCGAGCGTCGGCCATTGGCATCGTCGCCATCGGCATGACGTTCGTTGTGATCAGCGCAAACTACATCGACCTTTCGGTTGTCGCGCAGGTCTCCACTGCGGGCGTTATCCTGCTGGCGCTGAGCCCCGCCTATGGTGTGCTCGGGGCGATGGCGATTTCGATGTTCTTCGCGTTGCTTTATGGCGTTGTGAATGGTGTCTCGGTCGGGTTTCTCAAGGCGAACGCGGTGGTGGTCACCCTCGGTACTACAGGGATCGGAGCCGGCATCCTGAGTCTGCTCACGACCGGCACCATCTACTACGGCCCGGTGAACGGGCCGATCGACTCCTTCGGAGATGCCCGGGTGGGACCGTTCCCGCTCAGCGCGTTCGTGCTCATCATCGTCGGCGTGATCGCGAGCATCGTGCTCTCGCGCACCAAGTTCGGCTTCATGATCCGCTCCTACGGCTCCAATAAGCAGGCTACGCGGCTCGCCGGTGTCAATAGCGGCGGAGTCGTTGTCGGCGCCTTCGTGCTCACCTCCATCGCCGCGATGATCGCCGGCTTCGTGCTCGCGGCCTACTCCAACACCGCGGTGGCGACGATGAGCGAGGGCTTCGACTTCCGAGCGCTCGCCGCCGTGATCATCGGGGGCAACAGCCTGTTCGGTGGGCGTGGCAGCATCCTGCGCACCTTTCTCGGCGTCATCTTCATCAGTGTGCTGTCGAACATCCTGGTCCTCTCTGGGTTCTCCTTCGCCTGGCAACAACTGGTCACCGGTGCCGTCATCGTCTTCGCGGTGGCGCTGGACGCCCTGGCACGAAAGGCAGAAAAACGATGAGCACCACCATGAAGCTGCAGGAAACTCAGGGCGGCACCTGGAACCGGGTGAAGAACAAGGTCGCCCGCCGCACCGAGGGCAGGGCCGTCATCCTGCTCATCCTCGTGGTCGCCGTCATCGCCGCGCAGCAGCCCATCGTCTTCAACGCCTACGGCGTCAGCCTCGCCCGGGTAGCGCTCGTCGGCCTCGTCGCTTTGGGACTCACCCTCGTGGTGCTGCAGGGCGAACTCGACCTGAGCGTCGGGAGCACCCTCGCCCTCACCGGCGTGGTCGTCGCCTCAATCCCCGACCTGAGGCTCGGCATCATCGCCGGCCTTCTCACGGGCGTGGCCATCGGAGCTCTCAACGCTTTCCTGATCGTGGTCGTCGGAGTGAACTCGTTCATCGCGACCCTCGGCACGCTCTTCGCTCTCCGTGGACTTGCCTTTGTACTCAGCGACGGACGACCGGTGAGGGTCACCGACATCGACTCGGCGCTCGTGTTCGGCCGGGCGCTTCTCGGGCCGCTCACGCCACGCGTTCTCATCTTTATCCTGCTGTTCGTCTTGCTGCAGTTCTTCATTTCGAAGATGCGGGCCGGCCGCGAGTTCTACGCCGTCGGCGGCAACCGGCAGGCGGCAATCGATGCCGGCATCCCGGTCAAGCTGCGCCTGTTCACCTCCTTCATGCTGTGTGGGTTTGTTGCGGCGCTCGCCGGCGTCATCAACACGCTCGAGCTGACCGCTGCGGATCCCACAGCGGGATCCACGGTGCTGCTGGCGAGCTTCGCCGCTGTCATCATCGGCGGCAACCTGCTCAACGGCGGACGGGGATCACTCGTCGGGACCTTGATTGGCGCTTTTGCGCTCGGTCTTATGCAGGTGGGCCTCACATTCGCCGGAGCCGACCGCGAGGTGCAGGACGTACTCATCGGAATCGTGCTGCTCGTGGCTATCACGACCGACCCCAACAATCTTCGTGCTCTCTCCAGGCGCCTCCAGGGGCTCATCCGAGGAAAAGCGAACCAGCAGGCCTAGCACTGCACCCGAGTCGCCTCCCTGGTGACAAATCACAGAAACGACAACGAAAGAGGCACAAAATGCGAAAATCCCCCATGGTGCTGGTGAGTGTGTTCGCTGTAGCCGGACTCGCGCTCAGCGGTTGTTCGGCTGTCAGCTCCGATACGGCCGGCGGCGCTTCCGCCGACGGCTACAACGTCTACGCGCTCCTTCCCCAGGGCAACGACCAGCCCTACGGCACCAACTACCTCAAGGCCATGAACGCGGCCGCCGATGAGATGGGCGTCAACCTCACCATCACGAACGCCGAGTACGACGCCGCGAAGCAGGCGAATGAGTGCTCCGTCGCGATCGCGTCCAAGCCCGACGGAATCATCCTCTGGCCAGCGGCGGTCGATACCATCCGCCCGTGCCTCGAGGCGGCCAAGGCGGCCGGGATCCCGGTGAACGCGTCGAACTCCGACGTTCTGCCCGAGGATAAGGATCTGGTTGGCACCTACACGGGCCCCTCCAATGAGGAGGTCGGCCGCGGAGCAGCGAAGCTCATCGGCGACGTCCTCGGAGAAACGGGTGGAAGCATCATCATCATCCAGGGCCTCTCCGGTAACTCCACAGCCATCGACCGCGAGGCGGGCTTCCGCGACGAGCTCGCGGCGAGCTACCCGAACGTCAAGGTCGTCGGCCAGCAGCCCGGTAACTGGGCGAAGGATGTGGCACTGACCGTGACGTCAGAGCTGTTCACGAGCGTAGGCGAGGAGAACATCGACGCGATCTACGCTGTGGACGACACCATGGCCGCAGGTGCGATCGAGGCCATGGAGAACCGCGGCATCGACCCGACCAGCATCCCGGTCGTCGGCACGGGTAACACCGAACTGGGCCAGCCCAACGTGCTGTCGGGCAAGCAGTACGCGACCCTGTTCCAGTCTCCGGTCTGGGACGGCGAGAACGCCGTCAAGTACATCGTCGATGCCATCGAAGGGAAGACGCTCGAAGCCAACTACTTCATGCCGATCCCCGAGGTGACGAAGGAGAACGCGGCCGATTACCCCGCCGAATGGTAGCACCAGCCTGACCGTCCGGGGGGTGTGCGCCCTCAACGCGCCCACCCCCCTGCCGCCCTTCTTCATCACCACCGTCTAGGAGATGCACCATGACCATGTCTTTCGAACTCGCTCCGCCGATGCCCGCGCTGGACTTTGATAATCGGATGATTCCGGCCCCTGGCCACATGTCGGTCGACTACGAACAGCGCGTCGACTTCGGCCGGCTTCGCGACTACCGACTGGGGCGGGCGACACGCTCGCTCGAGGCGAGCGACTGCGGGGCATTCCTGCTCTTCGACTTCTACAACATCCGGTACACGACCCAGACCTGGATCGGCGGCGCCCTCGGCGACAAGATGTCCCGCTACGCGCTGCTAACACGGGACGGCAAGCCCCACCTCTGGGACTTCGGCTCTGCCGCCAAACATCACCGCATGTTCGCACCGTGGCTTGAGCAGGACCACTGCCACGCCGGAATGCTAGGCCTGCGTGGCGCTATCTCCCCCGAAGCTGGCCTGATGCGCGACGCCGTGAAGGTGATTAAGGGACTTCTGACCGATGCGGGCGTCGCTGACCAGCCCATCGGCGTCGACATCGTCGAGCCGGCCTTCCTATTCGAGATGCAGGCGCAGGGTCTCAAGGTCGTCGACATCCAACAGTCGATGCTCGATGCCCGTTCGATAAAGTCGTCCGACGAGATCATGCTGCTCAGCCAAGCGGCGGCGATGGTCGACGGTGTCTACCAGGACATCTCCGAGGCGCTGCGCCCCGGCATCCGCGAGAACGAGATCGTCGCCCTCGCGAGCAAGCGGCTCTACGAGATGGGGTCGGACCAGGTCGAGGCGATCAACGCGGTCTCGGGCGAGCGCTGCAACCCGCATCCGCACAATTTTTCCGACCGCCTCATTCGCCCGGGCGACCAGGCGTTCTTCGACATCATCCACTCCTTCAACGGGTATCGCACCTGCTACTACCGCACCTTCTCGGTCGGCAGCTCGACCCCAAGTCAGCACGACGCATATACCAAGGCGCGGGAATGGATGGATGCCGCGATCAACAAGGTCGCCGACGGTGTGGGCACCGACGAGGTCGCGCTGCTCTGGCCGAAGGCGACCGATCTGGGCTTCGCGAACGAGATGGAGGCGTTCGGTCTGCAGTTCGGGCACGGGCTCGGCCTCGGGCTGCACGAGCGCCCAATTATTTCTCGGCTCAACAGCCTCGAGCATCCCGTCGAGATCAAGGCTGGCATGGTTTTCGCCCTCGAAACCTACTGCCCGGCCTCCGACGGCGTCTCGGCCGCCCGGATCGAAGAGGAGGTCGTGATCACGAACAACGGTGCGCAGGTTCTCACGAAGTTCCCCGCCCAGGAGCTCTTCGTCGCCAACCCGTACAAGAAGTTCTACTGACCACGCGGTGCACACAGATGGGGCGGGCCTGCGGGCCCGCCCCATCTGTGTGCACCCTTTCAGTGTCGCCGAATCAGGCCTTCCACACCGTCTTCAGGTTGCAGAACTCCTGGATTCCCGCGGCGGCGAGTTCTCGCCCGTAGCCGGAATCTTTGATGCCGCCGAACGGCAGCTCCGGGTACGACACCGTCATGCCGTTGATGAACACAGCCCCCGCGTCCACCGCGCGCACGAAGAACGACTCCTCGGAAGCGTCGCTGGTCCACACGGAGGAGCTCAGGCCAAAGGTCGTCTGGTTCGCGATAGCGACGGCCTCGTCGCGGTCGGCGACCCGGTAGAGCGTGGCGACCGGCCCGAACGCCTCCTCCATCACGAGGCGCATGTCACTCGTGAGCCCGGCGAGCACTGTCGGTTCGTAGAACCAGCCGGCGCGGTCGGGCACCCGGCCACCGGTGACGACCTTGGCGCCCTTCGCCACGGCATCCGCCACGAGCTCCGCGATCTCGTCGCGGCCGGCCTTGGTCGCTAGAGGGCCGACGTCGGTGCTCTCGTCCATCGGGTCGCCGACGGTGAGCGCGGCCATCTTCTCGCCGAACAGGCGAGTGAACTCATCGTAGACGTCGGTGTGCACGATGAACCGTTTGCCGGCGATGCAGGATTGGCCATTGTTTGACACCCGCGCCTTTACCGCGGTGCTGGATGCCGCATCAAGGTCAGCCGAGGGCATGACGATGAACGGGTCGGATCCGCCGAGCTCGAGCACAGCCTTCTTCACCTGCTCGCCGGCGACGGCGGCGACCGAGCGACCGGCGGGCTCTGAGCCGGTGAGGGTCACGGCCTTGACCCTCTGGTCCTGAATCACCGTGGCGACCTCACCCGCGCTGATGAGTAGCGTACGGAACGAGCCGGTGGGGAAACCGCCGCGCTCGAACAGGGTGTCGAGGTAGATCGCGGTCTGCGGCACGTTCGAGGCGTGCTTAAGTAGGCCCGTGTTGCCGGCCATGAGCGCGGGCGCAGCGAAGCGGATGACCTGCCAAAGAGGGTAGTTCCACGGCATCACCGCGAGCACGACGCCAAGCGGGTCGTACCGCGTCCAGGCGCTGCTCGCGTTCACGGTGGCAGGGTCGGCGAGCTGCTCATCGGCGAGGAACATGGGGGCGTGCTCGGCGTAGAAGCGCATGTTCTTCGCGCACTTGAGCACCTCCGCCCGCGACTGCGCGATGGGCTTGCCCATCTCCTTCGTCAGCAGCGTCGCGAGCTCGTCGAGGTCGCCCTCGATCAGCTCCGCGGCAGCCCGCATCCAGCCAGCCCGCTCGGGGTAGCCGGTGGCGCGCAGGGCCGCGTGGGCAGTTTCAGCCTCGCCGATCCGGTGCTCCACCTCTTCGGCGGTGTGTGCCTCGAACTCCTGCTCGGTCAGTCCTGTGGTGGGGTTTATGGTCGCGATCGCCATGGGGTGCCTTTCATTCGGAGTGTGCCTTTCGGCTTGTGGGGAGGTCGAAGACCTCGGGATGCCGTGCGAGCTGGAGCCTGGTGCGGCGGATGTGTGACTCGACGATGCGTTCGGCGCCGTCCGCGTCACCCTCGCGCAGGGCTGTCGTGAGCAGATGGTGCTCGTCGTGCATGATTCGCCGACGGCCGTCGTCGAGGAGCATCGTGTAGGCGCGGCGGTAGTGCTGGGTGGAGTTCCAGAGCCGGTTCACGAGGTCGCTGAGAATATGGGTGTCGCTGGGCTCGTAGGAAGAGAGGTGGAATTCGCGGTCGAGCCGCAGGAACTCCTCGACCTCGGTCGTCTCCTCCATCGCCCGGGCCAGCTCGTCGAGCCGGTCGAGCCGGGCGTCGTCGAGGTAGGGCATCGCGTAGCGGAGCAGCAGCGGTTCAAGGCGCTCGCGGGTCTGGTATATCTCCTCGCATTCGGCGAGGGTCAGCCGGTTGACCCAGGCGCCTGTGTTGGCGACGAGACGCACGAGCCCGTCGGACTCCAGGATGCGCAGAGCCTCCCGCACCGGCAGCCTGCTCGCGCCGAACCGCTTGGCGATGTGCTCCTGGCGGATTCTCGTATCGGGCGGATACTCACCGGCGAGGATGTCCGCTCGGATGCTGTCGGCGATGCGGGTGCTCGCGTTTCCGTCACGGGTGGCTGCTTTGCTCATCTGGCAATCCTCCCTCGCCGGGCCGCACCGGGTGCCACAGCAAGACCGACGCGTCCTTTTCGTACGCCTTGCCGTTCGGGAAGGAGACGAGCTCGAACTGCATACCCCACGGGCTCAGGAAGTAGACCCAACGCTGTCCTTCACTGTACCGGGAGCTCGAGGTGGGCTCGCCGAGGATTCGTACGTTGTTGCTGCGCAGATGCTCGAGTGCCGCATCGAGGTCGTCAACGTAGAAGCCGAGGTGGTGGCCGCCGAGGTCGCTATTGCGGGGCTGGGGGCGCTGTTCGTCGGCAGCGTCATATTGGAAGATCTCGAAGTTGGGGCCGATGCCGCAGCGGTAGAACCGCAGCTCGCGCATGACGGTGCGTGGGTGCACATTCAGGTGGTCGGCCATCCAGGTGCCGGCGTCGTCGCGGTATGGGCCAAGCGCATAAATGCGGTCACAGCCGATCACCCTGACGAAGAAGTCATCCGCCTCGTCGAGGTTGGGCACGGTAAAGCCGATGTGTTCGGTGCCGCGCAGGCCCGGACTTCCCATGCTAATCCTCCTTGATTGGATCCACTATAACGCCCACTGATGGAAATATCGGTGATGTTTCAGGTTTATTGTTGTGATTGGATGCAATCAAGAAGTATGGTGGCTGTGGGCCGTCCGGCGAGTCACGGGCCGACCGATTTTCAATGGAGAAAGAGGAACGATGCCGAAAACGCGCCGATTAAATCCCGCCGCACCGTGGGTTCAGATCACCACGACGCCCGCGGACTGGAAGGCGGCCGACCCGACGCTCCTCGCTGCGATGCTCGGCGAACTCCATCTCATCCGGGCCTTCGAAGAGACAGTGCTTGACCTCGCGGGCGAGGGCCTCGTGCACGGACCAGCGCACTCGAGCATCGGCCAGGAGGGCGGCGCCGTCGGCTCAATCGTGGGTTTGAGGTCGACCGATGCCATCAACGGTTCCCACCGTGGGCACCACCAGTTTCTGGCCAAGGCGATCACGCACGTGTCGTCGGGCGAACTTGACCTGGTGAACCTCGTGAGCGAGCCGATCCAGACCGTGCTGCAGCGCACCCTCGCGGAGATCCTCGGCCTCGCACAGGGGTACTGCGCCGGCCGTGGTGGTTCTATGCACCTGCAATGGTTCGAAGCAGGCGCCCTCGGCACCAACGCAATCGTGGGCGGCGGGGTGCCGCTCGGCGCCGGCAACGCCTGGGCGCAGAAACACTCCGGCACGAGCGACATCACGCTCAGCTACTTCGGTGACGGTGCCGTGAACATCGGCTCCGTGCTCGAGACGATGAACCTCGCTGCGGCCTGGAAGCTTCCATTCGCCTTCATGATCGAGAACAACCTCTACGCCGTGTCGACCACAGTGCAGGAGGCCACCGCCGAGCCTCGACTGTCTGGCCGCGGCCTCGGCTTCGCGATCCCGTCCTGGCGTGTCGACGGCATGGACCCGCTCGCCGTGCACCTCGCGATGCAACAGGCGGGTGAGGTGATGCGCTCGGGTGGTGGTCCCGCAGTCGTGGAGCTTGAGGTCTACCGCTTCTTCCATCAGAACGGCGCTTACCCGGGAAGCGCGTTCGGATACCGCTCGAAGGCGGAGGAGGCTTCGTGGCGGGCACGCGATCCCCTCGAGCGCGTGGCGAAGGAGATGATTGCCCTCGGGCTCATCGACGAGGCGGGCGTTGCGTCCGTGCGGGAGCAGGCGCAGGCCGCGATGACGGATGCCGCCGCGCAGCTCACCGAGGCCGACCCGGAGTCGGCCGGCAAACGTCGCATCCGCGCCGAGCTCTGGCCTAATACCGACTTCGTCGACGTCGGCTTGCGCGGCGACACCAGTGAGCTTGCCGAGGCGCGCACCGTCGACCCGCTTGAGTATGAAGGGAAGCTGGAGCGCAAGAAGTTCGTGGATGCTGTGGCCTCGGTCATGGACCGCCGTATGGACCAGGACGAGCGGATCGTGCTCATGGGTGAGGACATTCACAGGTTGAGTGGCGGCACGAACGGCGCCACGAAGGGACTGTCGAAGCGCTATCCTGACCGGGTTCTCGGCACCCCGATCAGTGAGAACGCGTTCGCCGGCCTCGGCGGCGGCATGGCGCTCGACGGCCGCTTCCGCCCCGTCGTCGAGTTCATGTATCCCGACTTCCTCTGGGTCGCCGCCGACCAGGTGTTCAACCAGATAGGCAAGGCCCGCCACATGTTCGGCGGCGTGAACCCGGTGCCTCTCGTGCTGCGCACGAAAGTCGCAATGGGCTCCGGATACGGATCGCAGCACCTCATGGACCCCGCCGGGATCTTCGCGACCAGCCCCGGCTGGCGCATCGTGGCCCCGTCCACCGCGGCCGACTACATCGGCCTGTTGAACGCGGCGCTCGCGCTGCAGGACCCGGTGCTCGTGATCGAACACGTCGACCTCTATGGCCAGACCGACGAGGTGCCGGCCGACGACCTCGACTACCAGCTGCCGTTCGGCAAGGCCGGCATCCGACGCGTCGGCAACGACGTCACGGTCATTACCTACCTGTCGATGGTGCGCCACAGTCTCGAGGCGGTCGAGCAGACCGGCATCGATGCCGAGGTTATAGACCTGCGTTGGCTCGACGCCGCCTCGCTCGACTGGGACACCATCGGCGAGAGCATCCGCAAGACCAACGCTGTTCTCATCGTCGAGCAGGGAGCACGGGGCACCTCGTACGGCGGATGGCTCGCCGACGAGATCCAGCGACGCTTCTTCGACTGGCTCGACCAGCCGATCGAGCGTGTCACGGGAGGCGAGGCCTCGCCGAGCATCTCCCGCGTGCTGGAGCGCGCGGCGATCGCCCGCACCGAAGAGGTCGTCGCCGGCCTCGAGCGCGTGCGCCGGGGAATGGGAGAGCGCTGATGGCTACCTTGATCCGGATGCCGGAGGTGCTCGCGGGCAGCGAGGATGCCGCCATTCAAACCTGGCTCGTCAGCTTGGGGCAGGCGATCACGGTCGGTGTGCCGCTCGCCGAGGTCGAGACGGAGAAGGCGGTCGTCGAATATGCCTCCGAGACCGCGGGTACCGTGCTGCGGCTGCTTGTCGTCGAGGGCGAGCCGGTCTCGGTCGGAACCCCGATCGCGGTCGTCGGCGCCGAGGGCGAGAACATCGACGACGTGTTGGGTGACGGCCCGGCTACGGTGACTGCCGCTGTGGCCGCGGTGCCGAGCGAGGCGGTCGCCGCTGAGGCCCCCGAGCCCGAGACCGCGCCGGAGCCGGGGGAATCCCCGCTCGCATCCGCACCCACCGAGCTCGCGGGCGACCAAGGTCAGGGCGATATCGCTCAGCGCGACGGAAAACGCCGCTTCGCGAGCCCGATCGTTCGCCGGCTCGTCAGAGAACGAGGGCTCGACCTGTCGGGCGTGCGAGGAACCGGCCCCGGAGGCCGGATCGTGCGGCGCGACATCGATGGGCTCGCCACTGCTCCAGCAGCTCCGGCCGTGGCTCCCGCCGCTGCAGCACCCGCACCGGCCGTCGCAGCTGAAGCCGCTCCCTCGATATTCGGGGGAGTCGACATTCCGCACACCGCCATGCGCCGGGCAATCGCGCGCAGGCTCACCGAGAGCAAGTCGACCGTGCCGCACTTCTACCTTGTGGCCGACTGCCGGGTCGACTCGCTCATGGCGCTGCGTTCGACCATCAACAGCGGGGCCTCCGCCAAAGTGTCGCTCAATGACTTCGTGGTCAAGGCTGCAGCAGCGGCGTTCCAGGACGTTCCCGAGGCCAATGCGACCTGGGGCGAGACGGCTATCCGTCAGCATGACTCGGTGGACATCTCGATCGCGGTCGGCATCGACGGTGGCCTGGTCACGCCGGTCCTCCGATCCGTCCAGACGCTGTCACTGACCGAGATCAGCCGGTCGATCGGCGACCTCGCCGAGCGTGCCCGGGCGGGGAAACTCCGCCAGCACGAGCTCGAGGGCGGCAGCTTCGCGATCTCCAACCTCGGAATGTACGGCGTCACCGAGTTTTCGGCGATCATTAACCCGCCGCAATCGGCGATTCTCGCGGTCGGCGTTGCCCGACAGCTTCCCGTGGTCGTCGACGGGGCGATTCAGGTGGGAACCGTCATGACGGTGACCCTTTCGGCCGACCACCGGGTGCTCGACGGTGTGCTCGCGGCACAATGGCTCGCGGCGTTCGTGCGGAGGATCGAGAACCCGATCACGACCTTGATCTAGGCGTAGGCGACCCAGCCGAGGCGGCGATCCAGCGCCTGGCGGCCTGCTCGATGGATCGGGAGTCGGCCGCTACCGGCGGCACGACGGATGCCGGGAGCCCGTAGGTGCGTCGTAGCCAGTCACCCACCGGTTGAGTTCGATCCATTCGGCCTCGGCTTCCTCGGCGTTGAGGAGGTTCCAGTTGATTGGATGTGGCGATACCTCGGTGAGTGGTCCGTCGAGTTCGTCCAATGAATCCGCTCCGAACGAGTCGTCCTTATTGCAGGCTCCCACTCAACCAAGGATTCTGCCGTTGCGCTCAAACTCAAAGTTACGCACGTCGGCTTCAGTGACGAAGCGGTCGCCCTTGGCGAGCCGCTTGAGCGCCCGTTCGACGGTGGCGCGGTAGGTGACGAGGTCCTGGAAGCTCGGCCCGAGCACGGTGAAGCTACCGCTATCTTCGCGGCGGAAGGGTGGTTGGCCGACGCGCACATGGGAGCGGGTATCGCCGGTGTCGATAACAGATTGCTGCGGGTCCGAGGCGATGAAACCTGCCAGCGAGTGCTGCGTGTGAAGTGGCAGGGGACTCAACCTTCTGTGATTGGGCGGACCATCGTGATCCGCGTTCACGAGGAGGTGCGTCGCCCGCTCCGAACGGTCGTGCCCGGGTTCTGACAGGTTTCGCGAACAGCACACACACGCGAACAGAAATCGCCGTTGAGGATTCTCAAGAGCGATTTCTTGTTTCCGGAAGCTCCTCTCGACTCATAAGCGGTTTGGAACCGAACAGGAGGCCCAGCGACGAGCGTCCAGCTGGCGTCAGCGCCGACCGCGATCACCGAGGGGTCGCCGCTGTCCATACTCGGGAACGACGAGAATCCCGCACAAGCGCATCGAGGGCCACCCAATGTGCGCCAAGTCAACATTCCGGAGGGGCGTACCCCTGAGGTGTGCTCCATGGTCGCTTCTCGCTCAAGGGGCTGCGAAGTGGGGGGAGCGGCACTACGCGGTGACGGATGGCGGGCGTCAAGATAGGTGACGTGCCTCGGATCGTCGAAAACCTCAACGCTGAATCCGACCTGTCACATTGGAGCACCCACTCGCGAGGCGTGAGAACAGGATTTCGCTATGGACAGCAGGGAGATCGGCAGGAGCGAAGTCCAGAACCCGGCCACAGGCACTGCGGCGCCAGGCGACACCGCCGCGACGCTGCCGGAAGCCATGACCGGTAGGGCAAGCCCCCGCGACAGCTGCGGTCGGCGACAAGCCGGTCTTGGCGTTCATCGCCAGCCTGCCTCAGCCGCAGCGCGGCATCGCCGAAGCGGTCGATACGCTGGCGGCCAAGATGCTGCCCAACCTCCCGCGCTCCGTGAAGTGGGGCAGAGAGTACGGCGGCGTCGGCGATGGGTGGTGCTTCAGTTTCGGCGGCTTCGCCGGCCATGTCTGGCTCCAAATCTTGTCGGCGAAGTTCGGCACGTCATCGGGGTGCAGGCCCGGACGTGCCCTCGGCGTGACGAATTTCAGGAGTTTACTCAGCGGGCAGGTGACGCACATGGGCGGATTTGACTACGAGATCGGCGCACCTGGCGACGACGCATTTGCCATCGGCTGGTGGGTTGCCAGCGACAATCCGGAAATCGAGAAGTGGAATCCGGAAGTAGTAACAGGCTGAGCCCAGACCGACGCGTGTGCCTTCGAGGTAACCTGCTGCGCGAAAGGTATGCGCAAACTGAGACCGTAGTCGTCTCAGTGCCGCAGCTGCGCCTCCGCCGTTGAGTCCGGACGACCGTCAACCGGAACCGACACATCCTGGTCGAGGTATTGCGCCGAGATGCGGCGGTACGACTTCGTGAGGAAGGCAGCGATGGCCGCGAGCACCATCACGATCCCCGCGAAGAGGAACACGAGCGCGATTCCGCGCGCTTCGCCATCTCCCAGGAGCCAGCCGAGGCTCCCACGTCCGGTATCCGAGTTCATGAAAGGGATGATGATGAACTCGGCGATCGGCGCGATGAGGAACGCGGTGACGGGGGCCGCCGCCGACTCGAACGCTGCCGCGAACCCGAACACGCGCCCCTGCGCGCGGAACGGCACGACCTTTTGAATGACGGTCTGCTCTGCTGCCTCGACGGCGGGGATGAGTGTCATGTAGAGCCAGATGCCCGCGGCGTAGAGCCACCACCACTCGCGGATCGTGAACAGCGCCCCGAGCACGCCCATGAGGATGACGAGCAGCAGCATCGTGCGGATCGGGTTGCGGCCGAGTCCGAACTTCGCGATCAGCAGGCCACCGATGATGAACCCGGTCGAGGTGACGCCCAGCACGATTCCCCACAATTCGACGGGGAACAGCTCCAGGCCGTATGGGTCCATGAGCGCCATGTAGACGCCGCCGATGAAGTTATTGAAGGTCGAGAAGATGATGAGCGCGAAGAGCCCTGTGGCTGCCCTGACTGCCGTGATGCTGCCGCGCAAGTCGATCAGCGGACGCCGCTCACCATCCTGCGTCGGTTGTTGTTCGGGGATGCTCAGGAACAGGAGGTGCAGGAGGGCCGCCGCCGACAGGGCGATCGCGATGAGGAGCGCCCAACCCATGCCCAGTAACCCGATCGCTAGCCCGCTGAAGACGCTCGTCACCATGAAGGCGAGCCCTTGCACCGTGCCCACGAGCCCGTTCGCGTTCGCGTGCCGCTCGGTCGGGATCAGGAGCGTGACGACCGTCGACAGTGCGATGTTGCGCATGTTCTCGATCACCGCCCCAAAGAGGATGATTCCGCTGAACAGCCAGAACAGAGGCCCACCGATATCGAGCAGGGCGGACTCGGGGAACATAAGATACAGTCCGCCGCCGATGCTGAATGCGATCAGGGTGACGACGCCCGCGAACACCATCACGAGGTGCTTACGATGCCGGTCCACGATCGTGCCGAATGCCATCGAGAACACGGCCACGAGCAGCATGTACGCTCCGCCGATGACGCCGGTCGCCAGCACCGAGCGCGTCTCCAGATAGACCCAGAACGTGAGTGCGAACCAGAGAAAACTCGTCGTGACGTTCGCGACCGCCGTGTTCACGAGCACCTGCGCGAACGTACGGGCACCACCGGATGGCGGTTCGGTGTGAGACTCGGGCGCGGCAGGCGCGTCGTCAGTTCTGCTCATGTGGTCGTCCTCCGGAGGGCACTCAGAGTCGGGTGGCGAGTTCGAACGGCCACCGATCGAATCGACAGTTACAGCCGAACAGGGACCGCCGACACCATTGTATAAAGCCACACGCGGGCCTGTCGCGGGTAATCTGCCGAGCTGCTTGTGGGCCGACTCCGCACACCTTCTGCCTCGTCCTGCCGGATTTCAGTCTGCGCCTCCTCAACCGGTGCCGTCGTCTCGACCGGCTTCTGTTCCGCTGTCTCAACCGGATCGGCTGCCGCGACCGGCGCCACCGCGCTGCTAGGTTTACGACATGGACGAAATTTCAGTCCGCGACGAGATCGCAGCCTTCGTCGCCGAGCGTGATTGGGCGCAGTTCCACAGCCCCGAGAACCTGGCGAAGAGCATCGCCATCGAAGCCGGCGAACTGCTCGAGTGTTATCAGTGGAATGCGGATGCCGATACCGATCGGGTGCGCGACGAACTCGCCGATGTGCTCACCTACTGCATCCTGCTTGCGGATCGCCTCGGGGTGGATCCGAACCAGATCGTTCTAGACAAGCTGGCTAAAACCCGCGAGAAGTATCCGATCGACAAAGCCCGGGGGCGCAGCGTCAAATATGACGCACTTTGAGATCGAGCGGGTCGACTTCACGAAAGAAGCGGTCAAGGCGTGGGCGACCCGCGATCACCGCAACACCAACTGGCCGGTCGTCTACGTTTTGGACGATGCCAAGATTGGCAGCAAAACCGCGGTCAGGGGACCGCTCAACGACGTCTACGTAGGAGAGTCGCGCAACGCGGCCGGGCGCATGCGCCAGCACTTCGAGTCAACCGAGAAGAAGCACCTGAGCACCGTGCGGGTCATCGTGGACGCCACATTCAACAAGTCAGTTTGCCTTGATCTGGAGTCGTACCTGATTCGGATGCTCGCCGGCGACGGCTTCTACCGCGTGCTGAACCGTAATGACGGCATCACCGAGGCGGACTACTACGATCGCAGCCGGTACCGCGAGACCTTCCGTGAGGTGTTCGACAAGCTCAGGCGTGACGGGGTCTTCACGCGGAGCATTCCCGAGATCGAGAACAGCGACCTCTTCAAGCTGTCACCGTTCAAGGCGCTCTCGCAGGACCAGGCCGTTGCCGTCGACGGCATCCTTGAGGGGCTCTTCGAAGATCTGGCGGCCGGCACCGACAGCACGATCGTCGTGCAGGGTGACCCGGGCACCGGTAAGACTGTGGTCGCCATCTACCTGCTCAAGCTGCTCGTCGACATTGCGGCCTCGGCTCCCGGCGAGGACGTGGACAGCGACTCCCGGTTCTCCGAGTTCTTCGTCGACGGATACCGAGAACTGCTCACGGGAATCCGGATCGGCCTTGTTGTGCCTCAGCAGTCGCTTCGCGAGTCGATAAAAAAGGTGTTCCGCAAGACGCCCGGGCTGCGGCCGGACATGGTCATGACCGCGTTCGAGGTGGGTTTCGCCGAGGAAGCTTTCGATCTGCTCATCGTCGACGAATCCCACCGCCTAAACCAACGAGCCAACCAGCCCTCCGGGGTTCAGAACAAGAATTTCAGTCTCATCACCGAGAGACTCTTTGGCACTGACGACAAATCGAAGACGCAGCTCGATTGGATCACGGCCAAGAGCAGGCATCAGATATTTCTGCTGGACGCGGCGCAGAGCGTTCGTCCAGCTGATGTGCCTGCCGAGCTGTTGAACAGTCTCGTGCGGGAGGCGCAACTCTCGAGACGTCACCATCCGTTGATGTCTCAAATGCGAGTTCAGGCGGGTTCGGACTATGTTGCCTACGTCAGGTGCCTCCTCGGCACGACGACCGCGATCAGCAGACCGCAAGCGGTGTCTCCCGAGCTGTTCGAGGGCTACGACTTTCGGATGTTCGACAGCCTCGTGGAGATGCGCGCGGTGATCCACCGCAAGGATGCCGAGGTCGGCCTCTCCCGCTTGCTCGCCGGATACGCGTGGGCGTGGAAGACCAAGACCGACAAGACCGCCTATGACATCGAGCTGGACGGCTGTCAGCTGCGGTGGAACAGCACGCAGACCGACTGGATTGCGTCGCCGAAGTCGGTGGAAGAAGTGGGCTCGATCCACACTGTGCAGGGGTATGACCTCAACTACGCCGGAGTGATCATCGGGCCGGATCTTCGCTACGACGCGGTCGAGCGCAAACTGGTCATCGATCGAGGGTCGTACTTCGACAAGAAGGGCAAGGAGAACAACAAAGTCCTCGGCAAAAAGTTCACCGACGACGACCTTTTACGGTTCATCACCAACATCTACGCGGTGCTGCTCACCCGTGGCATCCGGGGGACCTACGTCTACGTCTGCGACCCAGCACTTCGCGCGTACCTGCGGGGATTCATTCCGAACGCTGTGTAGCCGGTCACGACTCCGCGGGTCGGCACGAGTCGCGGTAACGGAGACGTAGCTGGATCTCTCTGGTTCCCCGTTCTGGGGTGTTCGCCCGGTCTCCGACCCATCCCTGCCTCCAGTAGATTTCAACAAGTGTCTGCACTCAGGGCTGAGTGCGGTGAAATGGGGGATCAGATGATGAAATTTGGCAGGCAAAAACCGGAGCCAGCGAAGGCTCCTATCGGCACGCTATTCACCGCCAAAACGAAGTGGTCCAAGCCGACCTTCAGCATCTGGATCCTCGGCGGCATGGTCGCCTTCTTCGCTCTGATGTACGCAATCGTCGGTGGATTCCCCGCAGTTCTCGTCATTCTCGGAATGGCTGCCCTGGTAACGGGCGTGTACGCGATCTCTGGTCGCCGACCGTGGGCATCCGTATCAGCCCGCAAGACGACTGCCATCGCGCTGGCTGCCAGCCTTGTCCTCTTCATCTCCGGTGGGGTCGCTGTTGCGGCGCCAGGTGCAGTTGAAACTGCTGTCGCCGAGCAACCCATGGCTAGCGCGACACCGAGTGCAACCCCAAGCTCAACCCCGACGCCGACAACAACACCTGGACCGGAATTTTCCGAAGAAGCACCGGTTGACCCCGCGACAGTCTCCGCGCCGACTGAGGCCGCATCAGTCGTAGCCGCTGACTCCAGCTCCACTGACACGACGGCGCTCGCGCTCCTCGCGACCATCCCCGTGAAGGGCAAGGCGGCCAAGACCGGCTACGAGCGCATCGGCATGTTCGGCTCCGCCTGGATCGACGTGGACCGAAACGGATGCGACACCCGCAACGACATCCTCGCCCGGGACCTGAGCCCTATCACGAAGGCGGGAACCTGCCGGGTGATGACCGGTTACCTCGTCTCGCCGTACACGGCCACGCCGATCGCCTTCGTGCGAGGTCAGGACACGTCAGCTCTCGTGCAGATCGACCACGTGGTGGCTCTGTCGAATGCGTGGCAGACGGGTGCTCAGCAGCTCACTCAGGCTCAGCGTATTTCTCTGGCAAACGATCCCCTCAACCTTCTCGCCGTCGATGGTCGCTCCAACGCTCAAAAGGGCGACGGCGACACCGCAACCTGGTTGCCGTCGAATAAGGCGATCCGCTGCGGCTATGTCGCTCGTCAGGTGTCCGTCAAAGCAACTTATGGTCTGTGGGTCACTCAGGCTGAGCACGACGTCATGACCCGCATCCTCGGTTCCTGTGCGGGTGAAATGGCGCTGACCTCCTCGTTCGCGCCTGCACCGGCTCCGGTTGTTGTTGCCCCTCCGGCGCCAGCTCCGGCCCCTTTCGTCGTGGCCCCTGAACCAGCTCCGGCTCCAGCACCAGCACCTGCCCCGGCACCTGCACCAGCCGAGGTCTACTACGAGAACTGTGACGCTGTGCGCGCTGCGGGAGCGGCACCGCTTTCCGCGGGATCGCCGGGCTTCCAGACCAAGTTTGACCGCGATGGGGATGGCATTGGCTGCGACATCTGATGATCGGCGGATCACCGCGCAGGCCCTAACGATCACTCACGTCTCTCGAGCCGGCCGCAGCGGCACGCGAAGCAGCGGCCGCCCAGGAGGCCGCTGCTGACGCTGTCGTAGGCAGCAACCCGGTAGTTTCATCAAACGGTACGAAGTTGTTCGAATGCTGGCCCGAACCGCACCAAATTAGGGCAACGCCGGTAAATCGCTGTCGCGTGCGAGTGGGCGCCTCCGATTGCGACGGGGACCGCTCTGCTAGCACGCATCGCAGGGGACTATTGGCTGACATCCGCGAGGCGTCGAGTGTCACGACGTCGCGACGAATCGGTGCCCGCTACTTTTTGTCTTTCGTACCGTCCACTATCCCGCCGATGAGGCCACCAATCGCTCCACCGAGGACGCCACCGGCGGGCCCGCCCAGAAGCGCTCCGATACCGGCTCCGATGCCCGCGCGGCTGGAACCGTAGCTCACTCGAGCGATCGTGACCGTCGTCGATCCTTCGGGATTCTCCGAGATCTCGAACGAGCCGACTGTTGCGGATGCCACGACCAGCGCGACAGGGCCTGCTTTGCCGCTTGCGGCCAGCTTGCTGTACATGTCCCGCGATTGGAAGTAGGCCCGTTGGGCATCGGCTTTTGGTTCGCCTGCTTCGTAACCGATTGTGCATAACTCCAAAAGCGTTTGCGATTCTTCACCGGTTATCAGGCCACCCCTTCCAACCGGTCCAGGACGGCTTTGTGGTCGCTGATCAGATCGCCCTTGTTCGCATCCATGATGCGCCGGGCCTCCGCGCGGGTGGCGTGCATCAGCCCTGCGATATCGGTTCCGAGGTACATGGGAGTTTCCATTGTGCGCCTCCTCTGAGCGTTGCTGCTTACGTTGTGCGCTCAGTGAAGCACTCTCGAGTGACACCGACTAAGGACCACAATTGGCTGCGCGCACCGACAGCTATGGAAGGTTGTATGGCCTGGGGACTGGCCTGACGCCACGCTCGGATTCGCTCCGGAGAAGGCGGGAGATTCCGGAAATGATCGCGACAATGATCAGACCCAGAATGAGCCCGAACACGGCCGATAGCACGGTGTCAGTGACCGAGACGACCACGGGACCGGCAGATTCGATCGCCTTCGTCACGGCGTGCAACACATCGTAGGGGCCATGCCAGAACGTGTCGGCCAGGTTGATGATCACCAGGTGGCCACCGACCCAAAACATGGCGACTGTTCCGATGATGCCGATCACCCGGAACACGGGCGGCATTGCGCGCACCTGTGCGGCGCATCCGTCGTGCAGGGTTCTTCATCAGCGCCAGCCCGACATCGTCGATCTTGACCAGCAAGGCGACCGCGCTGTAAACGAGCGCTGTCAACCCAGGGCGCGAATGCGGAAAGAAGCAGAGGGATAATAGGTTCGAGTGCTCCGGTTCCAGAGCGTTACATCACGCAGTACATCGTCGAAAGGCTCACGCATGAACGAGCAACCGAGCTTCCGAGTCCGACGCCTCAATAAAAAGCATCGGGCCGCCTTCGTCGCGTTACTCACCGAGTTCCCGCAGGACGAAGTCGATGACGCGCCTGAGGTCTACTTCGACGACACCATTGAACTTCAAGTCGAGTCCGAGGCCTTCGCGTTGGTCGCCGAAACCGAGGACGGTCGGCTTCTCGGCGCAATCGTCACCGAACCCGACAGCTACGTTGACGAGAATCAGCTCAACGAAGACTCCACCGACGACGATATTGACGATGCGATAGTCAGCGACCACGGCACCGCAGTCATCGAGCTACTGATCGCCAGCGGATCCGAGGAGGTGTGCCGGGCGCTTCTCAACACGCTCACGCCAGCCCTCACCAACCGCGGTTTCGCTCAAGTGCATGCCAGCGTCCCACCAGACCTTGCCGATGTGTTCCGCGGTCAAGGCTGGGTTGTCCTGCCGGAAAACACGGGCATCGCGTGGATGAGCATGAACGACCCCGAAGATCAGGTGCGCGACTATGAAGCGATCCCGCGCAGTTCAGTCTCTGCGTTCCTCATAATCGACCCCAACGTGTATCTGTCTTGGCAGTATGACGCCCCACAAGACCCCGAAGATGACGACTCGCGACAAGACAACATCGCCAGGGGCATGAACGAGTTCGCAGCCCGGTTGGCGGCAGAAACACCCTCAGAGGGCCTCTCGGAGAACACTCTCTGACGGCTGCTCAGAGGGAATCCCAATCGAGGTCGCGATATTTGGCCACTATTTCGCGGGCTTGGCTCCTGGTCAGGTAGAAATTTTCGGTCACGGAGGCGATGTACCGAATGTCGCGTTTTCTCGGGTGCTCCGTCTTGTTAATCTCCCGAGAGTGTGAGGTTTGAATCCCGATATTGCTGGTCGCGGCCTTAGTGATCGGGCAGTTGTCTTGTAGGGTGATCGATGACAAGGGGAGTACTCCCGTCTGCGGTCGGTCCGTCAATACGAATGCATTGTTGCATTCCGGGCCGCCGGTTCTGTTTGATCAGAGCGGAGGAGACCTTGGCACCATACCCACGCCAATCCCTTTGGAGATCCCTCATGCAGGTCACACTCTTGATCTGGATCATCACGATCGCTGTCACGATCGCTTTCTTCGTCTACGAGTTCTTCGCTCACGTGCGCACGCCGCACGAGCCCACCATCGGTGAGTCGGCTCGCTGGTCGGCGTTTTACATCAGTCTCGCGCTCTTGTTTGGCGTCGGCATAGGCGTTGTCTCGGGATGGACGTTTGGCGGCGAGTACTTCGCCGGCTACCTCACCGAAAAGGCACTCTCGATCGACAACCTCTTCGTTTTCCTGCTGGTCATGTCAGCGTTCGCCGTGCCGAAGGCATACCAACAGAAGGTGCTGATGGTGGGCATCATCATCGCGCTCATCCTGCGTGGCGTCTTCATCGCCGTCGGCGCGACCCTGATCGAGAACTTCTCCTGGATCTTCTACCTCTTCGGCGCCCTGCTGCTCGTGTTGGCATACCGGCAGGCATTCTCGAACCACGAAACCGACCCAGCCAATAACCGGCTTATGCGCTTCGTGCGCCGCCACCTCGCGGTGACAGACGAATATCACGGAGACAAGCTCACCGTGAAGGTAAACGGCAAGCGGTTCGTCACCCCAATGCTCCTCACCATCGTCGCCATCGGCTTCATCGACCTGGTCTTCGCGGTCGACTCCATCCCCGCCATCTACGGGCTCACCAGCGAGGCGTACATCGTGTTCACGGCGAACGTCTTTGCGCTGATGGGGCTGCGGCAGCTGTACTTTCTCATCGGAGGTTTGCTCGAGCGACTGGTCTACCTCGCGCAGGGCCTCGCCGTCATCCTGGCATTCATTGGCGTGAAGCTCGTTTTCCACGCCCTGCATGTGAACGAGCTGCCATTCATCAACGGCGGTCAGCCGCTTTTGTGGGTCCCTGAGATCCCGATCTCGTTCTCGCTGCTCTTCATCGGCGCCACGATCGCCGTGGCCACCGTGCTGAGCCTGCTCAAGACCCGCGGAGACCGTTCAGCTATCGAAAAATCCACGACGATCGTTCCCACGACCCGGAAGGAACACTCGAAATGAGCACGTTCGCCAAACTCACCCGCCTCGCTCAGAAGGCTCTCGGCAATTCAGGTTCGTCGAACCAGAGTACGAACGCTGGCCAGACGGACTGGCGCGCGATCGTGCGCAATGCAGCAGATGCGCTGACCGGCGAGGGCCGCACTGCTGAATCCGGCCGCGCCGCCGGCGGACCCGCTACCGAGTCTCGTCGATCCGATTCATCCGTTTCATCCGCTTCATCCGGGGCCATCGACAACACCGATCGGGCGGCGATCGCGCGCTACGACTACCTCCTACAAACCGCCGAACCGCACCAGATCGAGCAGGTGCACCGCGAGGCATTCGAGCGTCTCACGCCGGCCCAGCGCGATCAGATCCAACAGCGGATGCGCGCAGACCTTCCCGCCCACGAGGGCCCCCGCACCTCAGGTGCCGATGACCTCGCCCGGGCGGCCGCCCGAACAGAGGCCAGCCGTCCCGGATTTCTCCGAGGCCTCCTCGCCCGAGCCGACGGCCAGGAGTCACGCTCGGGCGGCGGTATCGGTCGTGGAGCGCTGCTGGGCGGCGCCGCCGCGGGTGCCGGCCTCGCAGCAGGTGGTGTTCTCGCCGCGGTCGCCGGCGGAGCCGTCGTCAGCTCCGTGGCAGGCCCCCTCCTCGAGCAGGCGGCGAACTTTGGAGTTGATTTCGACGCCCTGGCTAGCGGTATCGACCTCGAAGGCCTAACCGGGGGAGTGGACGAGTTCGCGGCCAGCGCGGGCGAAAGTGTCTCGGGCCTTGGCGAGCAGGTGAACGAATTCGGATCCGACTTTAACCTCCCAGGGCTAGACGACTTCCTCGGCCGTTGAGCGTGAAACCAAGTCGCCAGAATGCACAATCTTAAACTGCAATCCTCCGCGTGGGCAACGTAGCGCTCGCGATGCCGACTGGAAGCATTTGAGTCGCCGTGCACCAGCGCCGCGCCACGTGTGGCGGTCCTGCTGGCAGGGCTTTGTCGCATCCAGAGGCAGGTTGATACTCTGAACCCATGAAGGACTTTGACACCGTTGTCATCGGTGCGGGCGTGTCTGGGCTAACCGCCGCGCGGCTGTTGGCTCAGGCCGGGCAGCGTGTCGTTGTGCTCGAGGCGCGCGATCGCATCGGCGGCCGCACCTGTACCGAGCGCTCTGGCGGCTTCATCAGTGACCGTGGCGCCTCGTGGATTCACGGCATCGATGACAACCCTCTGATGGATGTGGTGAGCGACTTCGGTATGCAAACGGTCGAGTTCACTGTCGGCAGCTACCAGCCAGATGGACGACCCATCGCGTACTACGGACCGACCGGTGAGCGCCTGACCGATGAGGCAATAATAGGGTTCGCTGACTCCGTTCGCGACTTTGGACTGCACCTCGCGGTCACGATCGACGAAGCCGAACTCGGGAGTTCGTATGAGGATGCCATCGATTCGACCCTGGCCACGCTGGACTGGGATGCCGATCGCGCCGAGCGCGTACGGGAGTTCTTGCTGCACCGCTCGGAAGAGCAGTACGGGGTGTGGGCCGGGGGCCTTGATGCGCACGGCCTCGACGACGACGCCGTCGACGGTGACGAGGTCGTCTTCCCCGACGGCTTCGACCGGCTCGCGGCGCACCTAGCCACGGGTCTCGACGTCAGGCTTGAGCATGTGGTCGCCCGCGTCGGGTGGTCGGTCGACGGAGTCACAGTCAGCTCCACCCAGGGTGAGTTCACCGCGGCCCAGGTCGTCGTGACCGTTCCGCTCGGCGTCTTAAAATCCGGTGGCCTTGGCTTCGATCCCACGCTGCCCGAGTGGCTCACCAGCGCCATCGACGGTTTCGAGATGAACAACTTCGAGAAAGTTTTCCTGCGCTTCCCCACCAAGTTCTGGGACGAAGATGTTTACGCGATTCGTCAGCAGGGCACAGCCGGCACGTGGTGGCACTCCTGGTATGACCTGACGCACCTGCATGGGGTGCCGACACTTCTCACCTTCGCCGCGGGGCCGAGCGCCATTCAGACGCGCGAGTGGGATGACGACCGGATTGTCGAGTCGGTGTTGGAAGCCCTGCGCGGGCTCTACGGGGATCGGGTTGAGCGCCCAGCCCAGGTGCTGATCACCCACTGGCAGGATGATCCTTTCTCCCGTGGCTCGTACGCATACATGAAGCCCGGATCGACACCCGAGGACCATGACCTGTTGGCCATTCCGGTCGATGGTGTGCTGCACTTCGCGGGTGAGGCGACCTGGACGGAAGATCCCGCGACGGTGACGGCGGCGCTGCGCTCTGGCCACCGTGCGGCCCAGAATATCCTCGGCCGGGAGCTGCCGTTTGGCGGGTTGACGCATTCGCTCAGTACGTGGAGCGAAACGAAGTGAGGGCGCCGCACCGCTTGGCGCCTTGGAGGGGTTTGCGAACAGCCCGCACAGGGAACCGGACGTTCCCCGCGATAGTCCAGGTTCAGCAGGATTAGACCGCTGGAAATCGACTGAATCACGATGTTGCCGCCCGCGGCGTGCACGGAACGGCCCTACTTGGTGCGGGTGACCTGCTGAACCGGGCGATCACCATCCCGCTCTCGGCCGCCGTTGCACGCGCATGGCCAGCGGTGGAGGAGATTGCGGCAGCGAACGAGAACGAGTCGGTACTCGTCGTGAGGCACTCCACTCTCATGCGTCTCGTGCTCGGCATGGCGCTGGACCGGTACCGGTCGGCGTTCCCGAGTGTGCGCAACGTAGCCATCACCACGATCACTCTCGACTCGGGTCCGGCGCTCCACGCCTACAACGTTCCCACCGACTGACCTGCCCTCGCAGTCGTCGGTTGTGAGATTGTTGCTGATGAACGCGGCGATCTTTCGGATGCGCCGAGCCTCGCAGATCACGGCGGCCGACAGCCTCGAGCGCACCCTCGCATCCGTCGCGGTCATGGCGCCGACGGATAATGGGGTGCAGGCACAGTGTTTGTGCCTGTCAAAACGTCACCT
>JBBQDC010000016.1:0-35318 GCA_038319305.1 Actinomycetales bacterium
CGAACAGCTCGTCCCGCCGGCTCGCGTCGTGCGCCACGACGACGACGACTCCTACCTGGTCGTTGCCGCCGACAAGGGCACCGCCACATTCTCGGACATCGCCAACGGTCTCGCCGCCGAGTACGGTTTCTGGCTCGGCGACGCCTTCGCCTCCGGCGGTTCCATCGGCTACGACCACAAGGCGATGGGCATCACCGCCCGCGGCGCCTGGGAGTCGGTCAAACGGCACTTCGGCGAGCTGGACCTCGACACCCAGACCGAGGAGTTCACGGTCGTCGGGGTCGGCGACATGTCCGGCGACGTGTTCGGCAACGGGATGCTCCTCTCGGAGCACATTCGGCTCATCGCGGCCTTCGACCATCGGCACATCTTCCTCGATCCGGACCCCGACCCGGCCGCCTCCTTCGCCGAGCGCACCCGGCTGTTCGCCCTGCCACGCTCCTCTTGGGCGGACTACGACGCGAGCCTGATCAGCGCCGGCGGCGGGGTCTACCCGCGCCAGTCGAAGTCCGTGCCGATCTCGGCCGAGGTGCGCGCCGCGCTCGGGCTGCCGAATGGCACCACGCGGCTGAGCCCGCCGGAACTGCTGCGCGCAATTCTGATGGCACCGGCCGACCTGCTCTACAACGGCGGCATCGGCACCTACGTGAAGGCGAGCACGGAGACGGCGGCGCAGGTGGGAGACAAGGCCAACGACGCCATCCGTGTCGACGGCCGCGACCTGCGCGTCAAGGTTGTCGGCGAGGGCGGCAACCTCGGGCTCACCCAGCTCGGACGCATTGAGGCCGCACTGAACGGCGTCATCCTCAACACCGACGCGATCGACAACTCCGCCGGCGTGGACTGTTCCGACCACGAGGTCAACATCAAGATCTTCGTCGACCGGATGGTCGCGGCAGGCAAGCTCTCCGCCGCCGAGCGCCCGGGCTTCCTCGCCGACATGACCGACGAGGTCGGCCGGCTCGTGCTCGAAGACAACGTCGACCAGAACATCCTGCTGCTCAACGACCGGGTGCGGGTCGCCAGCTGGAGCCCCAGCTATGAACGCCTGATGGACTGGCTGGAGGCATCCGGCGACCTTAAACGTGAACTGGAAGCGCTGCCGACGACCGCGACCCTGCGCGAACGCCTCGATCAGAGTCAGGGTCTGGGCCAGGGGTTGACCTCACCTGAGCTCTCGGTGCTTGCCGCCTACGCCAAAATCGAACTCGCGACGGCGTTGCGAGACAGCGACCTCGCGGACGACCCCTGGTTCGGCGGCACCCTGCGCCGGTACTTCCCGAAGCAGCTGGCGCAGCGATTCGACGCCGAGCTCGACACGCATCCGTTGCGCCGGGAGATCATCGCGACCGTCGTGGCGAACGACATGATCAACCTGGGCGGGGTGACGTTCGCCTTCCGTGCGATGGAGGAGACCTCGGCGAGTCCGGCCGCGATCGCCCGGGCGTTCGTCGCCCTGCGGGAGATCTTCGAGCTCGACGTGATGGTCGACGAGCTCAACGCCTTGCCAAAGTCGTTCCCGACCGAACACTGGACCGCGATCCACCTGGACATCCGTCGGCTGCTCGACCGTGCCGTGCGCTGGCAGGTCAACCACGGCGGCTCCCAACCGGTGGCTGAGGTCGTCGCGAAGTACAAGCCTCAGATCGACCTGATCCGGGCTCACCTGGGCGATTACGTTCAGGGTGGGGACCTGATGCGACTGCAGTCGATGCTGCTCAAGGCTCAGGAATGGGGTCTCCCCGAGGACCTCAGTCACCGCTGGACCGAGCTCTTCGAGGCGTTCGCGCTGCTCGACGTGGCGAAGATCGCCGCCCAGGAGAAGGTTCTGATGACGGATGTCGCGGCGGTCTACTACGCCACCTACAACCGGTTCGGCGTCGACAACCTGCTCGAACGCATCACCGTGCTGCCGCGCAAGGACCGGTGGCAGGCCCTGGCCCGCGCCGCCCTTCGTGACGACCTCTACACGACCGTGGCCGACATGACCCGGGCCGTGCTGAAAGAAACGGATGCCGGCAGCGCCGAAGACCGCCTGCTCGCCTGGGAAGAACGCAATGCGGAACAGCTGGGGCGCGCGCGGAGCGTGTTCGAGGAGGTCAACGCCCTCGCCCACGACGACATGGCGTCGCTCTCGGTGGTCGTGCGGCTGCTGCGCTCGATCGTGCGCCGCTGATCACGCCTAGTGGCCGCGCGCGATCCACTCGTCGAGGTGCCCGGCCTCGGCGCCGATCGTCGTCGACTCACCGTGCCCGGTGAGCACGACGGTGCTCGCCGGGAGCCTCAGCAGCTTGCCCTTGATCGACCTGATGATCGTGGGGAAGTCGCTGAACGACCGTCCGGTGGCGCCGGGTCCGCCGTGGAACAGGGTGTCGCCGCTGAACACGGTGCCCAGCGTGGGCGCGTAGAAGCAGACCGCGCCGGGGGAGTGTCCCGGCGTGTGCAGCGCCTCGAGATCGATGCCGGCCACATGGATGTGCTGACCGTCTTCGAGCGGACGGCTCGGCGGAGCATCCGGGTAGACCTGGTCCCACAGCACCATGTCGTCGGGGTGCAGGTAGGTCGGCGCGGTATGTGCCCTCTTCACGCCGGCGACGGCACCGATGTGGTCGTCGTGTGCGTGCGTGCAGAGGATGCCCACCAGCTTGCGGTCGCCGACGGCCGTGAGAATGGCGTCGACGTCGTGGGCCGCGTCGATCACGACGCACTCGTCGTCGTCGCCGACGATCCAGACGTTGTTGTCCACGTTCCAGGTGCCGCCGTCGAGGCTGAAGCTGCCCGAGGTGACGAGGTGTTCGATGCGGGCGGCCACTAGAGCACCACCACGGAGCGCAGCACGTCGCCGTTGGCCATCTTCGCGAAAGCCTCCTCGAGGTGTCCGATGCCGATGCGCTCGCTGACGAACTCGTCCAGCGGCAGTCGGCCCTGCAGGTAGAGGTCGGTCAGCATCGGGAAGTCGCGCTCCGGCAGACAATCGCCGTACCACGAGGACTTCAGAGCGCCGCCGCGGCCGAACACGTCGAGTAGCGGGATCTCAACCATCATCTCGGGGGTAGGCACCCCCACCAGCACGACCGTGCCGGCCAGATCGCGGGCGTAGAACGCCTGCCGCCAGGTCTCGGGACGCCCGACGGCGTCGATCACGACATCCGCGCCGACGCCGCCGGTCAGCGCCTGCACGGCCGCGACCACGCCGTCCTCGTCGAGGCCGACCGAGTCGATGGTGTGCGTGGCGCCGAGCGTCTGCGCGGTGACGAGCTTCTTGGCGTCACGGTCGATCGCGATGATCACGGATGCCCCGGCGAGCCGGGACCCGACGATTGCCGCGTCCCCGACGCCGCCGCAGCCGATCACGGCGACCGAATCGCCGCGGGTGACGTTGCCCGTGTTCATGGCGGCTCCGATGCCGGCCATGATGCCGCAGCCGAGCAGACCTACGACGGCAGGGTCTGCCTGGGGGTTCACCCTGGTGCACTGCTTCTCGTGCACGAGGGTCTTCTCGGCGAAGGCGCCGATGCCAAGGGCCGGGCTGAGCTCGGTGCCGTCGGTGAGGGTCATCTTCTGGCTGGCGTTGAAGGTGTTGAAACAGTACCAGGGCTCGGCACGCTTGCAGGCGCGGCAGTCGCCGCAGACCGCCCGCCAGTTGAGAACGACGAAGTCACCCACCTTCACATGGGTCACACCGGCGCCGACGACGCTCACGCGCCCGGCCGCCTCGTGACCAAGCAGGAAAGGGAACTCGTCGTTGATGCCGCCGTCGCGGTAGTGCACGTCGGTGTGGCAAACGCCACAGGTCTCGATGTCGACGATGACCTCACCCGCACCAGGGTCAGGGATGACGATGTCGACCAGCTCCACCGGCGCGCCCTTCGATCGAGCGATGACGCCTTTGACGGTGATCGACATGGAACTCCTCTGAATTGGTGACCGGGCAGGCAGGGGTGGAACCCGTCCACACTACCTAACCTCCCCGTCGGCCGGGATCCCCGGCCGGGCGAGTGGGGCACCAGAAGCGTGCGACCGGCTACGCGAATTCCTGGCAGTGGTCACACCACCAGCCGCCGCCGACCGGTGCCATCGGGCCGTAGCAGGACGCACAGGTAGGTGTCGGCAGTAAGGAGATGTTGTTGTTCATGTGGAGCTCGGTATCGATTCTGACGACGAGCTCCCCAGCCCAGAAGAGGGCGTTCGCGAGTTCAAGTGTAGGCAGACCGGGCGATCGATGTCTAGGGAGATTGGCAACTGTCAGCCTCCTCCACCTAGCGCCGGCCGGACGCATTGACACTGTCTGGGCGCGGGTCTACCGTTCCTTTTGTGCGAGCGCATTCTCCGCCAACTGAGCGGCTGTGAACTGAATTCGCGGCTGCTCCTGAGCACAGGAGTTTTCTGATGGGCGCTGTAGGTCTGCTGTATGTGGGTGCCGTTCTCTTCATCAACGGCCTCATGCTGGTCGGGGCAATTCCGGGCAAATCGGCCGGAATCCTCAACTTCTTCGTCGGTGGGATGCAGGTCATCTTCCCGACACTGATCATCCTGGGTGCCGACGGCGACCTCTCCGTCATCTTCGGAGCGGCGGGCCTCTACCTCTTCGGTTTCACCTATCTCTACGTGGGGATCCTACAGTTCACGGGCATCTCCGGGGAGGGCCTGGGCTGGTTCTCCCTGTTCGTCGTTTTCTGCGCCACTGTCATCGGTGTTCTGCAGTTCACGTTGCTCGACGACCCTGTCTTCGGTGTCATCTGGCTGATCTGGGCCGTGCTCTGGTTCCTCTTCTTCCTCGTGCTGGGACTCGGCAAGGAGTCGCTGACCCGCACGACCGGCTGGTTCACGATCTTCATCAGCCATATGACCGGAACCATCCCGGCGTTCCTGCTTCTGCTGGGCGAATACGACACCAACACGGGCTACGCGCTGATCGTGGCGCTCGCCGCGGCGCTGTCCCTCGGGGCAGCCTGGGTGCTGGGCCACGGCGCCATCCCCGCGGAGAAGACCCCCGCGGAGAAGAGCGCCGAACCGGCGCAGTCGATCCCGAACGCACGCTCGACCCAGTCCGTCTGAGAAGGGAACCGCCGGCTATGCCCATCTACGAGTTTCGGTGCGCAGACTGCGCGGACTTCGAGCTCATCCTCCCCATCGGCACGGCCCCGGATGTCGCGGCCTGCCCTCTCTGCCAGGGCGACGCAAGGCGGCGCGTCACCGCCCCGCATCTCTCCCGAACCGGTTCGTCGACGTACCAGCTGATCGACGCGGCGAACCGCAGCGCGCACGAACCGGATGTCGTTGATTCGACGAAGCCCGGGGTGCGCACCGGTAAGACCCAGCACTACACGACCAACCCGCTCCATCAGAAACTGCCGCGGCCCTAGCTAACAGGTGCGGCTCGACCAGGTACAGGAGACGACATGCCCAGGAAGATTTTTCCCCTTGATTCCAGCAAGAAGTTCGAGGACCAGAAACTCGTCGGCCACAACCGGTGGCATCCCGAAATTCCCCCGGTCGCCACGGTCAAGCCAGGCGAATCGTTCCGGGTCGACTGCCGGGAGTGGTTCGACGGGGCGATCGTCAACGACGACTCGGCCGACGACATCCTGAACGCCCCGCTGTTGACCGTGCACAAGCTCAGTGGACCCTTCGCCGTTGCGGGCGCCCAACCGGGCGACCTGCTGATCGTCGACATCCTCGACGTGGGCCCGATCCCACAGGAGGATTCCGGCCCGCTCGCGGGGCAGGGCTGGGGATACACCGGCATCTTCGCCAAGAATAACGGTGGCGGCTTCCTGGTCGACCAGTTTCCGGATGCCTACAAGGCCATCTGGGACTTCACCGGCCAGATTGCGACCTCCCGCCACGTACCCGGTGTCTCGTTCACCGGGCTGATCCACCCCGGACTGATGGGCACGGCCCCGTCGGCCGCGCTGCTGAAGAAGTGGAACAAGCGCGAGGGCGATCTGATCGCCACGAACCCCAACCGGGTTCCGCCGCTGGCCCTGCCCCCTGAACCGCAATTCGCGGTGCTGGGCAGCCTGGCTGCCTCCGAGTTCGACCGGGTGGCCGGCGAGGCGGCCCGCACGGCGCCGCCCCGGGAGAACGGCGGTAACCAGGACATCAAGAACATGTCCAAGGGCACCCGCATCTTCTACCCGGTGTTCGTGGACGGCGCCAACCTGTCCCTCGGTGACCTTCACTTTTCCCAGGGTGACGGCGAGATCACCTTCTGCGGAGCCATCGAGATGGGTGGGTTCATCGACCTGCGGGTGGACCTCATCAAGGGAGGCATGGACACCTATGGGGTGAGCGAGAACGCGATCTTCATGCCCGGCAACGTGGATCCCCGCTACAGCGAGTGGCTGGCATTCTCAGGCACCTCGGTCACCCTCGACGGCGAGCAGCGCTACCTGGACTCGCACCTGTCCTACCAGCGGGCCTGTCTGCACGCGATCGACTACCTGGTGAAGTTCGGGTACAGCCCTGAGCAGGCTTACATCATTCTCGGTGCCGCACCGATCGAGGGTCGGCTGTCGGGGGTGGTGGACATCCCGAACTCCTGCTCTACCGTGTATATCCCCACGGCGATCTTCGACTTCGAGGTGCGTCCGTCGCAGGCAGGGCCGCACCAGATCGACCCGGGCATCGGAGCACCCAGGGCGAACAACACGTGAGCTAGCTCCACGGCCCGCGGAGAAGGGGGCACCCGATCCACTGGATCGGGTGCCCCCTGTGTGTGTTGCCCGCGGTCGGTCAGCGGCACGGTTCCAGTCGCACCAGCACCGACTTCGAGACCGGGGTGTTGCTGCCCTCCGCGGTGGAGTCCAGCGGAACCAGCACGTTCGCCTCGGGGAAGTAGGCCGCGGCACAGCCGCGGGCGCTGGGGTAGGCCACCACCCGGAACCTCCGAAGCACGCGGTCCACGTTGTCGCTGAACTCGCTGTGCACGTCGACGAGCTGGCCGGTGATCAGTCCCAGCTCCGCCAGATCCTCCGGATTCACGAAGATCACCTGGCGGCCGTTCTTGATGCCGCGGTAGCGGTCGTTCGGGCTGTAGATTGTGGTGTTGAACTGGTCATGGGAGCGCAGGGTCTGCAGCAGCAGGCGACCCGCCGGGCGCTCGAGGGGCTCGAGCAGGTTGACCGTGAGCAGGGCCTTGCCGCTGGGCGTCGGGAAGGTGCGCAGGTCGCGCGGGCCGTGGGGAAGGTAAAAGCCCTCCTGATGGCGGATTCGCTGGTTGAAGTCGGCGAAGCCCGGAATGACGTGCGCGATGTGATCACGGATGACGTCGTAGTTGTTCTCGAAACCGGCCCAGTCGATCGCGGTGGTTGCGTCGAGCGTCGCCTGCGCGAGCCGCGACACGATCGCGACCTCAGAGAGCAGGTGGTGAGAAACCGGTTCGAGCCGGCCGGTGGAGGAGTGCACCGCGCTGACCGTGTCCTCCACGGATACGAACTGCGGGCCGGTGGCCTGCAGATCGATCTCGGTGCGGCCCAGCGTCGGCAGGATGAGGGCAGCCTCGCCGACCACAGCGTGGGACCGGTTGAGCTTGGTCGAGATCTGCACGCTCAGCCGGGTGCTCGAGATCGCCGCCTCGGCGACGGCGGAATCGGAGATCGCCGCCACCAGGTTGCCGCCCAGGGCGATCCAGACCTTCACCAGACCATCCCGCATGGCCCGGATCGCACCCACACTGTCGAGGCCGTCCACGCGCGGCGGGCTGAACCCGAATTCGCGCGCGAGTGCGTCCAGGAACGCCGGCGGCATCCGTTCCCAGATGCCCATGGTGCGGTCGCCCTGCACATTGCTGTGCCCGCGGACCGGGCAAGCGCCGGCGCCGGGTCTGCCGATGTTGCCGCGCAGCAGCAGCAGGTTGATGATTTCCCGGATGGTGGGCACGGCCTTCTTGTGCTGGGTGATGCCCATCGCCCAGGTGATGATCACCTTCTCCGCCCGGAGGTAGCGGTCGGCCAGCTCGTCGATCTCGGCGGCGCGGAGGCCCGTGGCGGCGAGCACAGCGGCGTCGTCGAGCTGGGCCAGATGCGTGCGCAGCTCCTCGAGACCCACGCAGTGTTCCCGGAGGAACTCGTGGTCGAGGACCGTTCCGGGCCGGGCGGCTTCGGCGTCGAGCACGCGTTTGGAGATGGCCTGCATGAGCGCCATGTCACCCCCGAGCCTGATCTGCAGGTACTGGTCCGCGATCACGGTGCCGGCCCCGATGATGCCCCGCACCTTCTGCGGGTTCTTGTAGCGCAAAAGCCCGGCTTCCGGCAGCGGGTTGATGGCCACAACGGATGCGCCGGCCTCCTTCGCTTCCTCCAGAGCCGTGAGCATCCTCGGATGGTTGCTGCCCGGGTTCTGGCCCATGATGATGATCAGGTCGGCGCGGGCGAAGTCGGCGTACGTGATGGTGCTCTTGCCGATCCCGATGGTTTCGGCCATTGCGTAGCTGGTCGATTCGTGGCACATGTTCGAGCAGTCCGGCAGGTTGTTCGTGCCGAACGCGCGCACGAACAGCTGGTAGAGGAACGCGGCCTCGTTGGAGGTGCGGCCGCTGGTGTAGAACGCCGCCTGGTCGGGGGAGTCGAGCCCGCGGAGGGTGTCGCCGATCAGCTCGAACGCGTCGTCCCAGGTGATCGGCCGGTAGTGCTCGGAGCCGGCCGGCTTGTAGACCGGCTCAACAAGTCGGCCCTGCATGCCCAGCCAATACTCCGACTTCGTCAGCAGTTGGCTGATCGGGTTCTCGGCCCAGAATGAGGGGGGAACCGTGACCGGAGTGGCCTCCCAGGTCACCGCCTTTGCGCCGTTCTCGCAGAACTCGAACGTCTTGCGGTGGTCAGGATCCGGCCAGGCGCAGCTCATGCAGTCGAAGCCGTCCCGTTGGTTCATCGCGGTCAGGGACCTGAGGCTGCGGGGCACGCCCATCTGTCTGAAGGCCGGCCCCATCGCATGGGTGACGCCGGGTACTCCCGCCGCCCACTCTTTGGGCTTGCCGACCTCGATGGTGTCCTCGTTGATATCGTCAACGCTGCTCATACATTGGTACTAGCATCCTTGCCCGGCAGGGGCAAGGCGTGCCCGACCGAAATGGGATGAACGAATCCCGCCAACGGTCACCACTGGGCCAAAAATGACCGTACCGTTGATATGTGGACTTCAAGCATCAGACTTGAAGAGTGTGGGGGCCACGCACACGAAAGGTTTTTCTAGCTTGAGCGACGAATGTATCCATGGACTCGAGGGCGGCCTCTGCGCCAGCTGCTTCCCGAAAGCCGTTCCCGAAACCATGCCAGGCGTGGCCACCCGCGCCAGCCGGAGCAAGGCCGCCGGCCGCGCACCGTCGCTGCGTAGCTCGCCGTCACCACTCACCGTGACCCTGGGCGGACCGAACTCCACCCTGGGCGCGAAGACCGCCACCGCGAAGCCGGCCACAGCCAGAGCCGCCAGCACCGTGAAGCCCGTCAAGAGCACGAAATCCGCTCATGACAACGTCGGTGAGCAGCGGATCTACCACGTCACGCACATTCGCAACCTTGCCGGCATCCTCGCCAGCGGTCGCCTGCTCGCTGACGCGAGCGACGCCTGGACGACCCGCCCGGCCGTCGACCTCTCGTCGGCGCTGCAGCGTGACGCCCGGCGTGCCGCGCTCGTGGCAGGCGATGACAGCCCCAGCGTCGCAAGCTACGTGCCGTTCTACCTGTCGCCCAATGCTCGCCTGTGGGACAGCCTGCTTACCGAGTCCAACGACCCGCGCCTGTCGCCCGAGGCCCACAGCTCTGAGACCTACGACTTCGTCATTCTCGTCAGCACGGTCAAGAAGCTCCTCGATGCCCACGCCGGTGCCGACGAGACATCCGCGGCGGCCATCGCGGTGACCAACGGAGACGCGGCCGGGGCAATGACCCGGTTCGGCGCCGCGCCGGAGACCGCTGATCGAATGCTGCGTTCACTGCGTGCCGATCTGGAATCGCAAAAGATCCGGGAGGCCGAACTGCTCGTCACCGAGTCGTTCCCCTTTGAGCTGGTCACTCTCGTCGGAGTCGCCAATGACAAGGTGCGCGACGCCGTGCGCACCATCCTCGCCGCCGGGGCGCACAAGCCTAAGGTCGTTGTGTACCCGCCGTGGTTTCACGCCGTCGAGGAAACCTCCACGCTGTAGCCCGTCAGACGGGGCGCTGGGTTCAGCGCTTCGCCAGGCGGGGCAGGATCAGCCAGACCGCCACAGTGATCAGTAGTACCGAGCCCCCGGCCGCCTGACCGGCCGCTCGGCCCAGAACCACGTCAAAGACCAGCACCGTCGTGCCGGAGAGGATCAGGGCGACCCCGACGAGCGTGGCCCGCACGAGCACGTCGGCGATGCGCACGATCTGCTTCATTGCGTGCTTCCCGAAGAGCAGCCGGTGCAGGCTGACCGGTCCGAGCGCCAGCACGGTCGTGACGGCGGCCGTGGTGACCAGGATCAGGTACACCATGAGCTGGTACCGATCCAGGTCGGTGAACCTCGGCTGGAAGGCGAGGGCGAGCAGGAAACCTCCCACGATCTGGGTGCCCGTCTGGGTGACCCTGAGTTCCTGCAATAGCGACAGCCAGTTGCGGTCGAGGCGCTGGGCATCCGTTTCGCCTTGTCGGAGAGCGGATGTCGGCTCGTCGGCAGGGGATGGTGGCGTCTCTGACGTGCTCATGCCACCGATGCTACTGTGCGTTTCGCGCGGTCGCGGGCCCGCAGCATCCACTTGCGCAGTTCCTCGACCCACAGCACGACGGATGCCATGCCCACGCTGACGGCCCAGTGCAGAGGGTCCATCGAGGCCGTACCGAACGCGGTTTGCAGCAGCGGGAGCTCGACCACAGCCACCTGCAGCAGCACCGCGAGCAGGATTGCCCCCCACAGCCACCGGTTCACGAAGAGGCAGTGGGATGCGGTGGTCAGTTCGGAGCGCGCGTTGAGCGTGTTGAACAGCTGGGCGAATACCAGGGTGGTGAAGCCGGCGGTGCGGGCCACGGTGAGGCCGTCGGTGCCGGGATTCAGCTCCGGCAGCAGCCCTCCGGGCAAGAACAGGTCGATGGTGCCGAGGGTGACAACGGCCATCACGAGGCCGGTCGACATGATGCCGACCCACATCCGCAGGTCGATCAGGCGTTCGTCGATCCCACGCGGCGGGCGGGCCATCACATCATCGATCTCCGGGTCGACGCCCATCGCGAGGGCCGGCCCGGAGTCGGTGATGAGGTTGATCCAGAGAATCTGGGTGACCAGCAGAGGCAGCACCACGGTCTCGCTGCTGGCACCGGCGAGGCCCAGCACCCCGGCGAGGAGCACGCCGAGGAACACGGTGAGCACCTCGCCCATGTTCGAGGAGAGCAGGTAGCGCAGGAACTTCTTGATGTTGTCGAGGATGACCCGGCCGGCCCGCACCGCGGCGACGATGGTGGCGAAGTTATCGTCGACCAGGATCATCTTCGCGGACTCCTTGGTCACCTCGGTGCCGGTGATGCCCATGGCAATGCCGATGTCGGCGGATTTCAGGGCCGGGGCGTCGTTGACGCCGTCGCCGGTCATCGCCACGATGTCGCCGTTGGCCTGCAGGGCGTCGACGATGCGCAGCTTATGGCGCGGGGAGACGCGGGCGAACACGGATGTGTCACGCACTGCAGCCCGCAAACCCGGCTCGTCGAGGTGGTCGAGGTCCGCCCCCGCCAGCGCAGCTGCCCCGGGATCGACGATCCCCAGATCGCTCGCGATCCGCGCGGCCGTGGCAGGGTGGTCGCCGGTGATCATGATCACGCGTAGGCCTGCTCGGTGGGCGTCCCGGATAGCCGGCGTCACCTCCGCGCGGGGAGGGTCGATGATGCCGACGACCCCGGCGTAGATCAGGTCCTGCTCGTCGGCCGCGTCGAGCGGGGCCGTGTTCTTGTCGGCGTGGCTATAGGCGACACCCAGCGTGCGGAAGGCCTGATCGGAAAGCGCCTGGATGTCGGCCAGCATTCGTTGCCGGTGCTCCATGGTGAGCGGCACGACCGTCTCGCCGACCTGCAGGTAGGCGCAGCGCTCGAGCAGCACGTCGGGCGCGCCCTTGCTGAAGATGCGCAGGCTGCCATCGCTGGTCTCCTGGTGCAGGGTCGACATCATCTTGCGCTCCGAGGTGAAGGGCACCTCGTCGAGGCGGTCGAAGCGGGCCATGTGGCCGGTCGTACCCTCGAGCTTGGCCGCGGCCACCAGGAACGCCGCCTCTGTGGGGTCACCCTGAATTTCCCACTCGTCGTTCCGCTGGGTCAGCTGGGCGTTGCCGGCGAGGGATCCGGCGCCCAGCACCAGCTGGGCCTCGAAGCGGAGCGCCGGGTCGGTCAGCGGCTCGGTCCCCTGCAGCACCTCGCCCTCAGGGCGATAGCCGACGCCGGTGACGTCTACTCGGCCGGAGGCGGTCAGCACCTGCTGGATCGTCATCTCGTTGCGGGTCAGCGTGCCGGTTTTGTCGCAGCAGATCACGGATGCGGAGCCCAGGGTCTCCACGGATTTCAGGTTCTTGACCACGGCGTTCTGCCGCGCCATCCGTTGCACCCCAATGGAGAGGATCACCGACAGGATCGCCGGCAGACCCTCGGGGACGGCCGCGACCGCGAGGGACACCCCGAGCAGGAACACGGTGACGAAGTCGGCGGGGGTGGACACGCCCTGCACGAGCACGATGGTGAGCATCACGACGATGGCGATCGCGATCACGATGATGCTGAGCAGCCTGCCGATGTGGCCGATCTCGGTCTGCAACGGGGTGGGGTGGGCCTCGGTGCGGTCGAGCATGGTGGCGATGGCGCCCACCTCGGTGTTCATGCCGGTTCCGGTGACGATGCCTCGGCCGACCCCCTGGCTGATGGCGGTGCCCTTGTAAACCATGTTCAGGCGGTCGCCGAGGGAGGCCGCAGCGGGGAGGGTGCGCGGGTTCTTCGTGACGGCCTCGCTCTCGCCGGTCAGGGATGCCTCGGCGATTCGCAGCGATTTCGCCTCGGTGAGGCGGGCATCCGCCCCCACGCTGTCGCCCTCGCCCAGCACGAGCAGGTCGCCGCGCACCAGCTCGGTGCTGGGCACGGTGGCGAGCAGGCCGTCGCGCATGACGGTTGAGGATGCCGCGGTCATGGTGGCGAGGGCGGCCACGGCGTTGTCGGCGCGCGCCTCCTGCACCAGGCCGAGCACGGCGTTGAGCACCACGATCGCGGCGATCACGATGGCGTCGACGGGTAGGCCGGATGCCCCGTCGATCAGCCAGGCGCCGAGCGATACCGCCGTGGCGACCAGCAGCAGGTAGATCAGAGGGTCGGTGAACTGGGCCAGGATCCTGCGCCAGAACGGCACCGGGCGCACGCTGCGCAACTCGTTCGGACCCTCGGCGGCGAGACGCTGGGCGGCTTCGGCTCCGGTGAGGCCGCGGGCGGTATCGGTTTCAAGGCGGCGGGCAATCTCGGCGGAATCCGTGATGGAGGGATCAACCTCGAGGCGGTCGATCCGAAGGATGTTCGGTTTCGCCGATCGAGCCGGGGTGTCCATCGGGTTTCTCGTTTCGCGCAAAGCCGGGTCGATCTGGCCCGCGGCTCCTTCCAGTGTAGAACTGGGCATCCGCGTTGAAGACGACCCGCAGCACACCGTTGGTGCCGGGCAGGGGGATCGGCAGTCCGCTGGCGTCACCGCCCCGTTCGGGCACGAACCTGAGCTCATAGCCGGGGAACCCTCCCTTGAACCGCAAGCTCATCTGGTCATAGGGCGGAGCATCCGAAGGATGCGCCCCAACCCCGATCGTGTACAAGTACGGAAGTGGCGGCTCGGGCGGGGGCGCGATCGGCAGCGGGTTGTCGTGGGTGACTGTGGACGAAATGACCCTGTCGCCAGCCTGCGGCGGATTCGTCTCGTCCGGCGGCGGGGCGCTGGGGGAGGTGCCCGGGCCGGTCGACGTCGGAGCAGGAGTAGCCGTTGCCGTACCGGTCGGTCTTCCTGTGACCGACGGCGGTGCGCTCTCACTGGGAAAACGCCCAGGGCACAAAGACCAACAGAGCCAGAGTGGGAACCAGGAGCATTGCAGCCAGCAGCATCCAGCGTTGGCTGCACGTCGGAGTCTCATCATGATCCCCAATCCGCCTCCCAATAAACAGGGTGCGCGTCAAGGGCGGTACACATCCCGGCGGACTCCGCGGCAAGGTACACGGCGGCGGAGCGCGCGAGAACGAGTGTCGCTTGTCAGGGCAGGGCCGCCGCGCTCAGCCGGGCGGTCAGCCACTCGTCAAGTGCAGCGGCGGAGACGGGCCGGGACATGAAGTAACCCTGGGCGAAGTCGCAACCGTAGCGCACCAGTTCGTCGTAGGCGACGATGTCTTCAACGCCCTCGGCGACCATCTTCAGGCCGAGGCCGTGCGCGAGGTCGATCGTGGAGGCAACCAGTGCTGCAGCCCTGGCGTCGTCTCCCATCGGGAAGACGAAAGACTGATCGAGCTTGAGCTCGTCGATGGGAAGGTCGCGGAGATAGGCAAGTGAACTGTAGCCGGTGCCGAAGTCGTCAACGGAGATCTTGATGCCGTTGGAGCGCAGGCGGGTCAGGATGTCCCGGGCTCGGTCTCGGTCGGCCATCAGGAAGTCCTCGGTGATCTCGAGCATCAGCGCGGTGGCCGAGAGGCCGCGGGCCGACAGCATGGTGTCTACCCGTTCGGGCAGATCGGCGTCAATCAGCGAGCTGGCGGACAGGTTCACCGCGACCGTCAGGGTGCGGCCCTGGGCCGCCCAGAGCACCGACTGGTCCAGCGCCTTGCGCAGAACCTCCTGGGTCAGTGCGTGCATGAGACCGGCCTCTTCGACCAGAGTCAGAAACTGGTCGGGGAACAGAAGGCCCCGCTCGGGGTGGTTCCAGCGCACGAGGGCCTCGACACCGGAGACATAACCGGTTTTCAGGCAGATCTTCGGCTGATAGTGCAGAACCAGCTGGTCCTCGGTCAGGGCGAGGCGCAGCTCCTGCAGGGTGCGCAGCCGAGCGTCACCGTGGTGGTTGTCCGCGCCGCGGTAGACGTGGTGGCCGCTGTGGGTGGCCTTGGCTTTGTACATTGCCATATCAGCCTTGCGCAGCAGCGCGGTCAGATCGCTGCCCTGGTCAGGGTAGAGCGCGATTCCGATGCTCGCACTGATTTGTAGGGAGATGCCTTCCAGGGTGAACGGCTGGGCCAGTGTGGCGCGCACTGTGGCGGCCACGGCCTCGGCCTCCATCTGGTCGGTGTGCTCGAGCAGGATGGCGAACTCGTCACCACCCAATCGCGCGAGCAGGTCGCCGGGTCGCAGCTTGCCCACCAGGCGACGGCCGACCTGCACGAGTAACCGGTCGCCGGCGTCATGCCCGAGACTGTCGTTGACCTCTTTGAAGCGGTCCAGATCCAGCAGAAGCAGAGCGCGGTTCCGGCGCTGGTCGGCGGACAACCGCGCTGAGACACCGGCGTACAGCGCACGCCGGTTCGGCAGGCCGGTCAACTCGTCGGTTCTGGACTGGTGCCGCAAGGCCACCTGCTGGGAGACCAGCGGCACCGCCGCGAGGGCCAAGGTCGCCGCCGCCAGCCCGACCGCGATGGGGGCAACCGTTGTCTGGCTGGCGAGGAGGAGCACGCCCAGTCCGGCCGCCGTCGACACCGCCGGCAGCGCTACGGAGGCCGCACCGTTCGGGGAGTGGTTCTCCGACAGATCGGGCCGCGACGACGCATCCGCCCACACTGCGATCAGAGCCAGACCCACGGCCCAGCCGGCGTCCAGGGGTGTGCCGAGAACATAGCTGGTTTCGAGCATCGCGAAGACAAGGCCGGTGGACGTGAAGACCAGCAGGCCGAAGACGAGCAGGATCCAGCGGCGGCCGGCAACCGGGCCCTGCGAGGTGGTGAGAGCGACGACGGCGGCGACCAGCAGCAGATCGAACAGTGGGTAGGCGACAGCGGCGGTGATCGCCGCATTCGCCCCGGCCACGTCGAGTGCGTTCGCCATCGGGCCGAGCAGCACCGCCAGCACCGAGGCCGCGCCGAGCGCTCCGATGGTGCTGTCCAGCACCACCGACCAGACCATGCCGCGCATCTGAGCGCGCACCACGATGACCAGCACGGCCAGCATCAGGGCGAAGAACACGAAGTAGCCGACCTCGCTGATCCGGGGGAACGTGCCGCCGTCACCCCAGATCAGTATTGCCAGAGAGTAGGAGTCGACCACTGCGATGGTGGAGACCGCCGCGGCCGTCAGCAGGAGTTCGGGATGCCGCAACCGTGCCCGACCGCTGGCCCCGATCCGAACCTGGCTCCGCCCGCGCTTTCGGGCGACGGCGGTCCAGCACACGGCAACCAGAGCGAGCTTCAGGAGCGACGCCAGCCATCCGTCGACGACGGGGTTGAATGCGTCGTCGGGTATCAGCAGCCCGATGACGTAGATGCCCAGGAACGCCGCCATCAGCCAGGCGAGGCCGGAGCCGGACCTGGCACAATAGCCACCGAGTAGGCGAGCGTAGTGCGCCCCTGATTTCACCTGCACGAACCCCCCACGTTTGCTCGGTTCAGATTAGCAGCGGCAAGAGGCGCGTTTTCAACTGACCGTCTCAAATGGGGGTGGTGGCCTGTCAGGCGACGCATCACACCGCCCTACGATTGAGGGGACGACCGACGAGCTGGAGGCAATCATGACGGTATTGGTGGGTTTTTCGAGCAAGTACGGTGCCACCGAGGGAATCGCCGAGCGCATCGCCCGCAAACTGCGGGAGGCCGGAACGGATGCCGTGGCCCGGGCGGCCGCATCCGTTGACAAGCCGGAGAAATACGACGCCTTCGTGATCGGAAGTTCCGCCTACATGGGGTCGTGGCGCAAGGAAGCAACCGACTTCGTGCGCAGTCACCAGGAGCTGCTCGCGGCGCATCCGGTCTGGTTGTTCAGCAGCGGGCCGCTGGGCGTGGCAGGTAAGGACGCCCAAGGGCGCGACCTGCTCAAGGAGAGCGAGCCGAAGCAGTTCGAGGAATTCGGCCAGGCGCTCCAGCCGCGCGGAATGAGGGTGTTCTTCGGTGCGCTCGACCCGAACGTGCTCGGCCGCAGGGACCGGCTCGTGCGGCGCATCCCGAGTGGGCGCGAACTGCTGCCCGAGGGTGACTTTCGCAACTGGGCCGCGATCGACGAGTGGGCGGCGGAAATCGCCCGGGAGCTTCTCGCCTAACCCTCCAGCAGGCCGCGGATATCGGCGGCCGTGAGGGCGTCGCGAAACCTCGGCGCGTGCGCTTGTGCGTCTCCCAAAACCTGGTCGAACAGCTCGGCCTTGCGCTTCTGCAGGGCCATGACTTTCTCCTCGATGGTGCCGGTGGCGACCATCCGGTAGACCATCACGTTCTTCGTCTGGCCGATGCGATGGGTGCGGTCGATGGCCTGCGTCTCGGTGGCCGGGTTCCACCACGGGTCGAGCAGGAAGACGTAGTCCGCCTCGGTCAGGGTGAGGCCGAACCCGCCGGCCTTCAGGCTGATCAGGAAGACCGGCTCGGCGCCCGTTTTGAACCGGTCGATCACCTCGGAGCGGCGCAGGGTCGACCCATCGAGGTAGCAGTACGCGATGCCTCGGGCGTCGAGCCGCGCGGCCGCCTTCTTCAGGAACGACGTGAACTGGCTGAAGACGAGGGCGCGGTGGCCCTCGGCGACGACATCCGCGAGCTGTTCGAAGAGGGCGTCGAGCTTGCTCGACGGCACCCCGGCATATTTCTCGTCGACCAGGGACGCATCCAGGCTGAGCAGCCGCAGCAGGGTCAGCGAGCGGAACACGATGAACCGGTTCTTGTCGAGGTCGTCGATCAGCCCGAACAGCTTCTGACGTTCCCGTTGCAGGAATGTGTCGTACAGCGCGCGATGCCGGGGGTTCAGCTCGATCTGGAGCACCTGCTCCTGCTTGGGCGGTAGCTCCGGGGCGACGACCTCCTTGGTGCGGCGCAGCAACAGCGGGCGGATGCGCCGGCGCAGCCGTGTGAGCACCTCGGGGGTATCGCCGCGCGCGGCCGGGCGCACATACTCCTCCGTGAAACGCCGAAGAGAGGGGAACAAGCCCGGTGCCACGATCGCGAACAGGGCGTGCAGCTCGAGCAGGCTGTTCTCCATCGGCGTGCCCGTGATGGCGAGTTTGAACGGCGTCTTCAGGTCGCGAGCGCACCGGTGAACCTGGGAGGCGCGGTTCTTCACGAATTGCGCCTCGTCGAAGATCAGCCCGACCCAGCCGTGAGCCTGGTAGGCCTCGAAATCGAGACGGAACAGCGTGTACGAGGTGACGACGACGTCGGCGCCGGCCGCGGCATCCGTGAGGGGGATGCCGCCGGCCGCTTCCGTGGCCGTGATCACCCGCACATCGAGGCCGGGCGTGAAGCGGGCGGCTTCGGAGCGCCAGGTGGCGACGACGGACGTCGGGGCCACGACCAGGAACGGACGCCGACGGGCAGGGTGGGCCAGGTCGGCCGGCGGCGCGGCGGCGTGCGCCAGCAACGCGAGCGTCTGCAGGGTCTTACCGAGCCCCATGTCGTCGGCGAGGATGCCGCCCAGCTGATGCTGCCACAGGAAGGCCAGCCAGGTGAAGCCCTGAACCTGGTACGGGCGCAGTGTGGCCCGCACCGTGGCGGGCAGCGGGGTTCTATCGGTCACCCCGGTCACCCCGGTCACCTCGGTCAGTGCGATCAGCCCGGACACCGCAGCCCGCCACGCCACGGCCTGCTCGGTGTCGTCGGCGAGGTCCTCGAAGTCAGACCAGAGGGCAGCCTGGTAGCGGCTGATGCGCAGGCCGGTGTCCCATTCCTGCAGGGCGCGGGCCTCGGTGATCAGCTCGTGCAGGCGCTCGAACGCCGGCTGCCGCAACGACAGGTAGCTGTTGTCGACGAGTAGGAGCTTCGCCTGCCCCTTCGCCAGGGCCTTGAACAGAGGGCCGAACGGCACGCTCCGGCCCTCGATCGTGACGATCACGCCCAGGTCGAACCAGTCGCGCTGGTCGGTCTCGACCGTGGTGATCGTCAGCTCGGGCGTCTCGGTCAGCTCGCGATAGGCGGGCCGCGTTCCCCGGATGTCCACGCGCACGCCGGGCAGCGTCTCCAGCCGCGGGAGCACACGTTCGGCAACCTCGGCCGCCTCGACGCCGCGCAGAGTGACGGCCGCCGGGGCCGGGCCCTCGCCGGAGTGGCCGGCTTGCTCGAATACGGCCGTTGCGCGCACGTGAATGACCCGTTCGGTCTCCTCGTCACGGTTACCGTTCGGCGACGGCGAAAGGAATGGGAGCGACAGCACGGGCTGCTTGTTCAGCAGGGTACCTTCGCGGTACTCCCAGTGCCAAGCGAGCTCCAGAGCCTGCTTCGGCCGGAATTGGGCGGTGAGCACGAGCAGCGGTGGGTCGGCCTTGGGAAAGTGCACGGAGTCATCCGTGCTGGTTACCGACAGGGTGCGGCGCAGGGCCGGATAGAACTCGGTCAGGAACTCGGCCGTCTCGTCGGCAGGCACGAGAACCGTGGCAGGTCGGCCGAGCAGTCGACGTTGCTCGGCGCTGAGCGGGCCATCAATGGTCGGGGCCAGGATGAACACCGGGCGTGGGCCGAGCCCGTAGCCGTAGACCCCGTGGCGACCGATCGCTCCTGCCTGTTCGGGGGGATGCGCGGTGCCGTCAAACAGAAGCCGCGTGGTCAGGAGCAGGCCGGCGCTGCTGTCGGCATTCCGGCTGGCGTCGAGGCTCACCCGCGCCTCGCGACCGACGCTGACCGTGGCATTCTTCTTGCTGCCCACGAAACACAATCCCAAGGTCACCGCCTCGTCGAAGAGGGTCCAGAGCAGGGGGCTTTCGAAGTCGTCGAGGTAGATCCAGTCCGTTTCCTGGCTGGTGTAGACGCCCCGCACGGCCCGGTGCAGGGCCAGGACCTGGCTCAGCCAGCGGTGATGCTCGGGGTTGAGGTTGAGGCGGTTGCGGTGGAAGCCCAGCTGGTTCCACGACCCGGCCGTGCGCACCCAGTTGCCGCGGGCACTGCGCATCACGGGGCGCACCCCGAGGCGAATCTCGCCCTGCCCGGGGCGCACACTCGTGACCGACCGGGCCGTGGCGCCCCGCCAGCGTTCGTTCGTGCGGGGAGTCTGCTCGCGCAGCTCGAACTGGAGGCCCATCGAAACGGGCGGCCCGGTGTTCGCACCCGGTTCGCCGGGCACGGAACCCGCGATTCTCTTCCAGTCCGCCCGCGCCAGGGGAGACCCGGAGTCAGACATGGCTCCATGCTCTCACGCGGGTGTTACTTCGAGGTGACCGCCGCTTCCCCCGACGGATGCGCCCGCGCGGCATCGATGATCCAGGCGAAGTCGAATGCCGTCTCATGCCAGCGGCTGTAGCGACCGGATACCCCGCCATGGCCGGCCGACATCTCCGTCTTCAGCAGGGCATCCGCGCCCACCTCGCGCAGCCGGGCCACCCATTTGGCCGGCTCGACGTAGAGCACCCGGGTGTCGTTGAGGCTGGTCACGGCCAGGACTCGCGGGTAGTCCGTGTCGCGCACGTTCTCCACGGGGGAGTAGCCGCGCATATAGGCGTACACCTCCGGGTCGTGCAGCGGGTCACCCCACTCGTCCCACTCAATCACGGTCAGTGGCAGCGACGGGTCCAGGATCGACGTCAGCGCGTCTACGAACGGCACCCCGGCGAGAATTCCTGAGAACAGTTCCGGGGCCAGGTTCGCCACGGCGCCCATCAGCAGACCGCCGGCACTGCGCCCCTCGGCAACGAGCCGGTCCGGGGCCGTGTAGCCCCGGTCGATCAGGTGCCGGGCGCAGTCGATGAAGTCCGTGAAGCTGTTGCGCTTGTGTAGCTTCTTGCCGTTCTCGTACCAGAGTCGACCCAGTTCGCCGCCGCCGCGCACGTGGGCGATCGCGAAGATCATGCCGCGGTCGAGCAGGCTGAGCCGGGCGATGCTGAATGACGGATCGATGCTGATCTCGTAGGAGCCGTAGCCGTAGAGAAGGGTCGGGGCAGGTTCCCCGAGGGTGACCAGGTCGCTCCGGTAGACGAGCGAGATCGGGATGCGCGTGCCGTCGGCCGCGGTGGCCCACTCGCGGCGCTGCTCGAACAGGCTCGGGTCGTAGTGTCCGAGCACGGGCTGCTGTTTGAGAAGGCGGCGCTCGCCGGTGGCGACAACGTGGTCGTAGACCGTCGACGGGGTGACGAAGCTGGTGTAGCCGAGACGGATGGTGGGCTGCTCCCACTCGGGATTGGCGGACATGCCCACGGAGTACAGCGGTTCCTCGAAGGCGAGCTCAACGAAATCGAGCCCGTCGCCGGTCGCCTGGGAGCTCACGGCCACGCGGGTGAGCCCGTCGCGCCGGTATTCGGCCACCACGAAGTCGCGGAACGCGTCGATGCTTTCGAGGCGCACGGCCTCGTCGTGGGGCAGCAGCATCCGCTTCTCACCCTGCGGGTCGTCGGCGGCGACGCTGACCAGCTCGAAGTTGACCGCGTGATCGTTGTGCACGATCAAGAGGCGGTCCACGTCGCCCAGCACGGCGTGTTCCACGGCGTGCTCGACGTCGTACTCGACGCCGTCCTGCCGCGGCCAGACGACGGCGAACTCGCCCGTCGGGTCGGCGGCATCGAGCAGCCGGGTTTCGGTGGTCACGCTCGAACCGGCTTCGATCAGCAGGAATCTGCGGCTGCGGGTGAGACCGATGCCCACCCAGAAACGTTCGTCGGGCTCGTGGAAGACCGACACATCGGTCCAGGCCGCGGTTCCCACCTCGTGGCGCCACACGGTGTCGGGCCGCCAGGCGTCGTCCACGGTCGTATAGAAGATGTAGCGGCCGCTCGGGTCGAACAGAGCACCCTCGCCCGTGTTCGGGATCTCGTCGGCGAGGTTCTCGCCGGTCGCGATGGTGCGCACACGCAGCGTGTAACGTTCGTCACCTTCGGTGTCGACGGCGTAAAGCAGCTGGCTTTCGTCGCCGCTCACGTCGGTGCTGCCGAGCGAGTAGAACTCGTGGCCGGCCGCCTCGGCATTGTCGTCGAGCACGATCTGCTCGCCCGTGAGACCCCGGGTCTGCCCGGCGCCCGGCCTGGTGGCCTGATCGGGCAGCACCGGTGGGGTCCAATCGTCGGCCGCTGATATCGGCGCCCGGCAGTGGATGCCGTACTCCTGCCCCTCGACCGTGCGCGTGTAGTACCACCAGTGGCCCTGACGCACGGGCACGCTGAGGTCGGTCTCCTGGGTGCGGCCCTTGATCTCCTCGAAGACCTGCTCCTGCAGCAGGGAGAGGTGCGCGGTGCGGGCATCCGTGAACGTATTCTCGGCTTCGAGGTGCGCGATCACCTCAGGGCTGTCCTTGTCGCGCAGCCACTCGTAGTTGTCGGTGAACACGTCATTGTGGAAACTGCGCTGCTGTGGCTTCTGCGCCGCGCGCGGGGGAGTGGTCATGCGTCCCAGCGTAGTTCCGCGGCGCGTCGGGGGCGCAGACTTGAGGGGTAGCCGCCCCGAGACGAATGGAACCTCAATGACGCAGCCCGGAACCGCCCCGCTCGAGACCTCCCTGGAAGAAGCCCTCCAGGGACAGATTTTCCAGGCGGTGCTCTTCGACATGGACGGCACCCTGGTTGATTCCACCCAGGCCGTCAATCGGTCCTGGCTGCGCTGGGGTGCCGAGGCCGGCCTCGGCCCGTCGTTCACGGGTGCCGAGCACGGGGTGCCGGCCCGGCAGATGATCGCGACCCTGGTGGCCGCCGAGTTGGTCGAAGAATCCGTCGCCCGGCTCACCGAACTCGAACTCTCCGACACGGATGGCGTCACGATCCTGGCCGGCGCCGCCGAACTCATGGCCAGCATCCCCGAGGCCCGCCGCGCGATCGTCACCTCCTGCGGCCGAAAGCTGTGCCTGGTGCGCCTCGACGCCGCGAACTTCTCCGCACCGCTCACGGTCGTGACCATCGACGACACCAGCCGTGGCAAGCCGTTCCCCGAGCCATTCCTGGAGGCTGCCGCCCGACTGGGCGTCGATCCGGCCCGCTGTGTCGTGGTGGAGGATGCCCCAGCCGGGCTGGAGGCGGCCCGCGCCGCCGGCTGCACCACCATCGGAGTCGTCGGCACGCATCTCGCCGCCGACCTGGTGGCCGACCTCGTCGTGCCCGGCCTGGACCGACTGCGGGTCTCGGTTCAGGAGGATGGCGTCGTGTTCCACCTGGTCGACGCGCTGTAGACGGCGAGGTCAGACCGAAGCCGACGCTGCCAATCGTCAGCGCTCGTAGATCTCCAGCGGCAGCCCGTCGGGGTCGCGGAAGAAGAACATCGCCTTTGCCGTGTTCGGGTCCACCCGCAGTTCCTCGACCTCGACCTGCTTGCCGATCAGCTCGTCACGGGCTGCCGGCACATCGTCGACCTCGAACGCGAGGTGGCGCAGACCGAGCGCTTCCGGGCCGCTGCGCCGGGGCGGAGTGTCGGGAAAAGAGAACAATTCGATCAGGTAGTGGCCGTTCAGGGCGAGTTTGCCCATCCACGACTGGCGCTCGGCACGGAAGTATTCCGCTTCGAGTGTGCAGCCGAGAACGTCGAGGTAGAAGGCCTTGGATAGTTCGTAGTCGCTGGCAATAATGGCGATATGGTGCACTCCGTTGATGCGCATCTCGGCAGTTTCGCACACTCACAGGGGCGGAAGAGGTCAGGATGAAACCGGATCGGCGACCGGGCGGCGAAGCCTCTGCCCGACACGCATCCGGAACGGCCCGTCACCGAGGGCGCTCGGCTTGGCGCAGTGTGGGGTTACCCGCGGTGCGCGTCGTGCTGATCTCACTGGCGGTTCTGCTGGTCAGTGCGACGGTGCTGGCCACCGTGTTCGTCAATCAGGTTTCGTCCACGGTGACAGGTAATGCCGTCGACATCTCGAACGGCCGGGTAGTCGAAAGGCAGATACCGCCACCGCGGGCCGCACCGGCGGAGTTCACGGGTGGTTTCACCCTGCTGATGGTGGGTGTGGATAACTCCGCCGACCAGAGCGCGGCCTACGGGGCGCGCGGCTCCACCCTCAACGATGTGAACATCCTGCTCCACCTGTCTGAAGACCACGAAAACGCCGTGGTCGTCAGCCTGCCGCGCGACCTCGTCATCCCGCAGCCGGCCTGCACGGATGCCGACAGCGGCACCGTATTCGCCGCCGTCTCGGCCCTGGCGATCAACGCGTCATTCGGCCGAGGTGGCCTGGGCTGCGTGGTCGACACGGTCGAGCGTCTCACCGGGCTGACGATTCCGTATGCCGGGGTGATCTCCTTCGAAGGGACCGTCGCGATGGCCGACGCGGTCGGCGGCGTGCCGATCTGCCTCACCGAGGCCATCGACGACCCCTATACCGGCCTGGACCTCCCGGCGGGCGTCAGCGTGGTCTCCGGCCAGACCGCGCTGTCGTACCTGCGCAGCCGACACGGCGTCGGCGACGGCAGCGACCTGGCCCGCATCTCCTCTCAGCAGGCCTATCTGTCTTCCCTGGTGCGGGTGCTCACCAGCGACGCCACGCTCACCGACCTGCCGAAACTCTCGGGGCTGGCGACCACCGCGGCAACGAACCTCCGGCTGTCCGAGTCCCTCGCCAGCATTCCGACGATGGTGAGCATGGCCCTGGTGCTCAAAGAGATCGACCTCGACCGGCTGCTCTTCGTGCAATACCCGACGCTGCCCAACCCGGCCAACCCTGCCAAACTCGTGCCGGACCCGGTGCTGGCCCGGCTACTCTTCACCACGATCCAGGCCGGCGAATCCTTCGCGCTGGCACCCGAATCCCTCGGAAACAGCGCCGCACTCAAGCCCGGCACTGCGGTGGAGGGAACCCCGGTCGTCACCGCACCCAACCCGGCCGAGACACCCGTACCTACCCCCACGACCGACCCTGACCCCGAGGTGATCGAGGGGCTGCTCGGCCAGACGGCCAGCCAGCAGACCTGCTCTGTGGCGTTCGGCGGCTGAAACGTGCGGCGCAGCTCGGGCTACCAGCGGCGGGCGGAAGACGCGGCAATGATGCTCAACAGAGCGTCGCGCAGGGCGTCGGCATTCTCCAGTGGTGGAAACAGGTCGGCCTCGACGGTGCGGGTTTTCTGCCACGCCAGTGTGCCGGCATCCGTTCGGGCCACCGCGTGGCGTCGTGCGTCGCGCTCGTCGCGGGTACGCACCACGTAGCCACCCTGCTCGAGCCGTTCGAGCGTGCGGGACATGGTTTGGGTCTGCACTCGGGCGCGGCGCGCGAGCTCGGTCTGACTGAGTGGTCCGTCTCCGAGCAGGTGCAGCACGATCATGCCGGCGTGGGTGAGCCCGAGCCGGTCGAGGGCTTCGACCCACGCGTGCTCGACCAGCCGGGCGGCCGTCGAGAGCAGGCGTCCGGTGGGCCAGGAAGCCATCGCGTCCCGCTCGACCGGGAGCCCGGGATCAGGTGTGGTCATGCCCCCAATCTAGTGCTACCGTCAACTAATCAGCTAGCTGATTGTTAGGAGACTGAGATGAATAAGAGCAGCGATCTACTGCGCCAGAGCGTGGTGTTGGTGAGTGCGATCCTGGCCATCGTCGGATCATTCATCGGGTCGGGCGCCGCCGGCGGAACCCCGATCCAGAACGCGTCCGGCGGGGCCCTGGCGGCCGATGCCACGCCGATCGCCCCGGACGGGCCGGCCTTCGGCATCTGGACCCCGATCTACCTCGGCCTCATCGCCTACGCCATCTGGCAGTTCCTGCCGGCGCAGAAAACGGATGCCCGCCATCGCACCCTGGGTTACCCGATCGCCGGTTCGCTCCTGCTGAACGCAGCCTGGATCCTGAGCATCCAGTTCGACCTGCTCGTGGTGAGCGTGCCCGTGATCGTGTTGCTCCTGGTGGTGCTCATCCGGGCGTTCTCGCTCACGTTGCTCTCCCGACCGAAGAATCTGGTCGAGACCATCGTCGCCGATGGCACCGTGGGTCTCTACCTCGGCTGGGTCAGCGTGGCAACGGCCGCCAACGTGACCGCCGTTCTTGTGGCCTCCGGCTTCGAGGGGTTCGGCCTGAGCGCCGACCTGTGGGCGATCCTGGTGATCGCGGTCGCCGGACTGGTCGGTGTTCTGCTCGCCGTCTACGGCCGGGGCCGGCTCGCCCCTGCCGTGTCGCTGTCGTGGGGGCTGGCCTGGGTGGCTGTGGCCCGGCTCACCGGCAACCTGCTCTCCACCCCCGCCGCGATCGCGGCCATCATCGCGGTGGCCGCCATTGTGATCGTGACCATCGGCCTGCGCGTGCGCACGCCCAGGTCCGCCGTCATCAGATTGGTCTCCGCATGAGCAACCCCGACACCTTGGCTGCCAACGGTGCAACCACCACGTCGGCGCGGCGGCGGTGGGCTGGTTTGGTCTTCATCAGCGTCGCGGTCGCCCTGATCATCGTCGACTCCACGATCATCAACGTGGCCATCCCTTCGATCGTCGACGACCTGGCGATCACATCCACCCAGGTGCAGTGGGTGCAGGAGAGCTACACGCTTGTCTTCGCGGCGCTACTGCTGGTGTTCGGCACCCTCGCGGACCGCTTCGGGCGCCGGCGCATCCTGATTCTCGGCGTGATCGTCTTCGCCACGGCATCCGTGTTCGCAGCGCTGTCGCAGACGGGCGAGCTTCTGATTCTGGCGCGTCTGATCCAGGGCGTCGGCGGCGCCATGGTGCTGCCCACCACGCTCTCGATCATCAATGCCACGTTCCGCGGCCGCGACCGGGGGATCGCCTTCGCGATCTGGGGCTCGACCATCGGCGGCATGGTGGCCGTGGGCCCGCTGCTCGGCGGCTGGCTCACCACCTACTTCTCCTGGCGCTGGGCGTTCGGCATCAACGTGCCGTTGGGTGTCGTCATCATCATCGGAGTTCTCGTCTTCGTGCTCGAATCGAAGGATGCCGGCGAACCGCGCCGCATCGACGTCGTCGGTGCTGTGCTCTCCGTGATCACCAGCGCCTCGCTCGTCTTCGGGCTGATCGAGGGCCGCACCTACGGCTGGTGGTTCACCAACAACCCACCCGCGGTGGGCGACTGGTCCTGGCCGTACTCGGTGTCGATCATCCCGTTCGTGTTTCTGGTCACCGTTGTGTCCGGCGTGGCCTTCGTCACCTGGGGGCTGCACCGCCAGCGCAGCGGCAAGAGCACGCTGCTCGCCTTCTCCCTCTTCACGATCCCCTCGTTCCGCAACGGCAACATCGCCGCCATGATCGTCTCGCTGGGCGAGTTCGGCATCATCCTGTCGCTACCGCTCTGGCTGCAGAACGTGCTCGGCTACGACGCTCTGCAGACCGGGTTCGTGCTGCTTGCCCTCGCGCTCGGCTCCTTCGTGGCCAGCGGGGTGTCCGGCGCGTTCGGCAACAAGATCTCGCCCGAGACCATCGTGCGGTTCGGAATCGCCGCCGAGATCATCGGCGTCGCCGGTCTCGGACTGGTCATCACGGCGGAGTCGACCTGGCTCGTCGTGGTGCCGTTCCTGTTCGTCTACGGGATCGGTGTGGGTCTGGCGACCGCCCAACTGACCGGCGTCGTGCTCAAGGACGTGCCCGTGTCCCAGAGCGGCCAGGGTTCCGGAACCTCCAGTACGGCCCGGCAGATCGGCTCGGCACTCGGTATCGCGGTGCTCGGCACGGTGCTGTTCACCTCGGTCGGTGCGACGCTTGACGCGAAACTGGCCGAGGTGCCCGGGCTGCCCGTCGAGACCCAGAGCCAGATCGTCGATGCCGTCGTCGACAGTGCTGGCTCGGTCATCCCGTCGCTGCAAGCACAGAGCCCCGAGCTGGCGGATGCAGCCCGCGAGGCATTCAGCGACGGCACCCGGTACTCGGCGTACGCCGCCGCCGGGTTCCTCGTGCTCGGCTTCCTGGCCACGCTGCGCCTGTCCGGTACCGCGCCGCACGCGGAGCCGCGCCCCGAGGAGGCAGCCCCGGGGGAGAGCCTCCCGGCGGCGGAGGCCGCAGGGGAGCCCGCCTAACGCCCGCGATCCTGCCTCTGAATCTCGAAGTCAGATCTCGGAGTCAGATTTCGGAATCATCCACCGGCCGGGTGTCGGGTTGGGCGTTCGCACCGCCGGTCGCGGCGCGCTCCGCCCGTGCCGCGCGGCGGCTCGGTTGCGGCTTCTGCACGGACAATTCCCCGCCCACGCGACCGCCGAACGGCCGGCCATGGTCGGCGTACTCCTCGCGGAAGAAGGCCATCCGCCACGGACCCATTTCGATGCGGGCGCCGGTGCGCAGGATCTGCCCGTCGCGCTGCCCCTGCCGGGACTCCCGCTTGGCTCCGCCGGAGACGTCGCCGAGCGGATACAGAACGTATTCGTCGTTCTCATCGTGACGGATTTCAGCGTGGAAGGGTTGGAGACCGGCCAACTGCAGGTCGGCATCCGGGGCCGAACCGATGGTGGTGACGGTCGGGCTCAGGTTGACCTCGCGCGGCATCTGGCCGTTCCAGTTCTCGGAGCCGATCACGAAGATCAGCCGAGGGCGCCCTGCTCCCGGGGTGTAGTGCGTGGTGGTCACCTTGCGACGGATGCGCCGGTCGAAGGTGGGCACCAGCGGCAACAGGGTGGCCGGCGGCAACGTCAGGGACAGGCTCTCCGAGGCTGCCGAGCTGCGCCGCCGCAGCAACGGGGCCAGCGAGGCCCTGCTGCCGAGAGCGATGTTCGCGGAACCGGTCAGCAGCCGCTGGATGACGGGCGCCTTGACGGCGCCGAGCCGGATGATGAGCCCGTTCGGGCCGGAAACGGAGACGCTGAGACCGCGTTCGGCCAGGTCGCCGGCCAGACCGCGGATGTCCTTGAGCTTGATCGTGCTGGTGCGCACGAACAGCTCGGGTTTGCTGGAGAAGATCTCGACGTCAAGGCCGCTGGCCGTGATGGTTCCGCTCATCTGCTCGGCGCCGGGAGCCTTCTCGGTGTCGCCTGGCGTGCCTGGCTCTGCGAGAGAGAACTTCAGGTCGATGTCCAGGCGGGTGGTGGGGCTCATGACTACTTGGTGAGCGGTTCGGTGCCGGAACCCTCGCTCGTGGTGACCCGCAGAGTTCCGTTGAGCTTCCAGGTGGCCCGGGGGGCGTCGGGGCCGATGTCGCGCGGCACCTCCACGGTCATGTCGATGAAGCTGTAGTTGATGACGGCGCTCTTGCCGGTCAGGTAGGACCACATCTCCTTGCCGAGGTCGGTCCAGTCCTTGATGTTGTGGGCGTCGGGGCCTGTGGCATTGGCAGTGGGTGCGGGGTTCTGGCTGTCAGTCACGGTGTGATCCTTCTCGCTAGGTTGCAGGGAAATCGGCACTCGGTCGTCACACATCGGGCCAGACCTGGCCAGAATCGGATCACCATTGAACCGTCTCGCGGACAGCTTCAAGAAGCCTCATCTGCCGCGTGTAGGCCAACCCTAGTTGAGCGCGGCGGCCGGGGGAAGAGTCCGGCACCCCCTGTTCTGGCCCGGTTCCTGTCGGCGGTGTCGGCTAGCCTCGAAACCACCGTGACCAGCGCTTCCGGCGAGGTTGGGGGTCCGTTGAAGAGGAGATCCGCGTGTTCCTGCTCGACCCTGCCACCGTTGTCTACTCAGCGAGCGACCTCAGCGCCGCAGCTGCCTGCGAGTGGGCGCTGTTGCGCCGGCTCGATGCGAAACTGGGGCGCATCGAGGCCGCGGGGGCAGTCGAAGACGCCATGCTCGCGCGCACCGCCGAATTGGGCGACGCGCACGAGCGGCGCATGCTCGAACACCTGCGGGCCACCCGCACGGTCGTCGAGATCGAACGCGGAGACCTCGCCGAGATCGCGTCCGGTGCGGGGGAGGGTGCCGTGGCCGAAAGTGCGGCAGCGCTGCGCGCCGGCGCCGAGGTGGTGTTCCAGGCCGCGTTCTTCGACGGGCGCTTTCTCGGCTACGCCGACTTCATCATCCGTTCGGAGCGAGACGCCGGCGCCGCGGTCGACACACCCCGCTACGAGGTCTACGACACGAAGCTGGCACGCTCGGCGAAGATCACGGCGCTGCTGCAACTGGCGGCCTACAGCGACCAGTTGCAGCGGATGGACATACCGACCGGTGAGAATGTGCACCTCCTGCTGGGCGACGGCCGCACGAGCTCGCACCGGCTGCGGGACATCCTGCCGGTCTACCGTGCCCGACGGGCGCGCCTCGAGCGGCTGGTCGACGAGCGCCTCGCCGACTCAGCGGCCACCCCGTGGGGTGACCCGCGCTACACGGCCTGCGGCCGCTGCGACCTCTGTGAGGAGCAGGTGCAGCGTCACCGCGACGTGCTCCTGGTCGCGAACCTGCGGCTCAGCCAGCGCGCTCGGCTGCGGGCAGTGGGCGTCTGCTCCATCGACGACCTCGCCGCGCGGCAGGAGCCGGTTCCCGGCCTGTCAGGTGCCACCCTGTCGACCCTGCAGGGGCAGGCGCGGCTGCAGATCGCTCCGCGGGGTTCCGGCCGGCCACTGAATTGGGAGATCATCAACCCGGCTGCCCTCGCGGCGCTGCCCGCACCCGACGCAGGAGACATCTTCTTCGACTTCGAGGGTGACCCGCTCTACCAGGACGCCGGCAACAGTCAGTGGGGGCTCGACTACCTGTTCGGGTTGGTCGAGCAGGACGCCACCTTTCGCACCTTCTGGGCGCACGACCACGCCGAGGAACGCCAGGCGCTGATCGACTTCCTGGAGTACGTGCGGGAGCGCCGCTCGCGGCATCCGGGGCTCCACATCTACCACTACGCCCCCTACGAGCGCACGCACCTGCTCGGCCTTGCCGCCCGGCACGGCGTCGGCGAGGAGGCGGTCGACGACCTGCTGCGCCAGAACGTGCTCGTCGACCTCTACCCGATCGTGCGGCAGGGACTCCGAATCGGCAGTCGAAGTTACTCGCTCAAGAAGCTCGAACCGCTTTATATGGGGGCCGAGGAGCGGGAGGGCGTGGCCACCGCCGCCGACTCGATCACCGAATACGTTCGCTCGCGCACCCTGCTCGCTGCCGGGCAGACGCAGGCCGCCGAGCAGATTCTGAATGACATCGCCCGTTACAACGCGTACGACTGTCGCTCCACGTTGCGCCTGCGCGATTGGCTGCGGGGGCAGGTAGACGATCAGCCGGGCGACCCGACCGCGCTGCCGGTGACCCTGGCGGGCGTGTCTCCGGCGGTGCGGGAACCGGACCCGGTCTACCTCGAACTCTCCGCGCTCCTCGCCGACGTTCCCCCGGCCGAGCGCACCGCCGACCAGACCGCTCTCGCCCTGGCCTCGGCGGCGATCGACTACCACCGGCGGGAGCAGAAATCGTTCTGGTGGGACCATTACAGCCGCCTGGGCGCGCCCGTGGACGACTGGGCCGACACCAGGGACGTGCTCATCGTCGACGGTGCCACGGTGCATCTGGGCTGGCACCGGCAAGGCCGCCAGACGCTCGACCGCCGGGTGCTGCGGCTGACCGGGGCGCTCGCACCGGGTAGCTCGATCAAGGTTGGGCAGCAACCGTTCCTGCTCTACGACCTGCCCTACCCGCCCATCAGCCGCAGTGACGCCCCCGGCGCGCGTACCGCGCACAACAAGGCGACCATCGTCGACGTGATCGATGAGTCGGTGTTCCTGGTTGAAGAGGTGCTCGAACGCGATGCGCCCGCCCACCGGGAACTGCCCATCGCCCTCACCCCAGGCACGCCGCCGCCGGCCGGCAGCCAGGTCACGGCGATCTCGGAGTGGGGCCGGGCCGTGCTCTCCCGGTGGCCGGAACCGCTTCCAGACGCGGCCTTCGACCTGCTGCGTCGCCGCCCGCCCCGGCGGCTCGGGGCGAACGGGCTGGTAGAGCCCATCGACGGCGACGTGCGCACCGCCATCCGGGACACCCTGTTGGTGCTCGATAGGTCCTACCTCGCGGTGCAGGACCTGTTGGTGCTCGATAGGTCCTACCTCGCGGTGCAGGGGCCGCCCGGCACCGGCAAGACCTTTGTCGGTTCGAGAGTGATCGCGGACCTCGTCGTGCAGCACGGCTGGCGGATCGGCGTCGTCGCGCAGTCCCATGCCGCGGTCGAGAACATGCTCCGGGCCGTGCTGACCGCGGGCAGCGAGGTGGGGCTGGAGCCCGCGCAGGTCGGCAAAAAGGCGAAGAAGGGCGACGAGAAGAAGCCGGTGCCGTGGACCCTGCTCGACACGAAGACCTTCGGTCGGTTCACCGGTCAGGCTGGCGGCTGGGTTCTCGGCGGCACCGCCTGGGACTTCAGCAACGCCGAGCGGGTGCCGCGGGGCTCCCTTGACCTGCTCGTGATCGACGAGGCCGGGCAGTTCTCCCTCGCCAGCACCATCGCGGCGGCCGTGGCGGCCGAGCGTCTGCTGCTGCTGGGCGACCCGCAGCAGCTGCCCCAGGTCAGCCAGGGCACGCACCCCGAACCGGTCGACGGCTCGGCACTCGGCTGGCTCAGCGATGGGCACCAGGTGCTCCCACCGGAGTTCGGCTACTTCCTGAAGACCAGCTGGCGCATGCATCCGAGCGTCTGCGCCACGGTGTCGGCCCTCTCCTACGAGGGCCGGCTGCTCTCACACCCCTCCGACCGCCGGCTCGAGGGCGTGGAGCCGGGCCTGCACCCGGTGCCGGTGCCGCACCGGTTCAACTCCACCTCGTCGGGGGAGGAGGCCGATGCAGTGGTCTCACTGGTGACCGGTCTGCTGGGCCGACCCTGGACATCCGGTGGCCGCAGTGCACCGCTGGCCCAGGCTGACGTGATCGTGGTGGCTCCCTATAACGCGCAGGTCGAGTTGCTGCGCAGCCGTCTGTCGCAGGCCGGTCTGGGTGACGTGCCGGTCGGTACCGTCGACAAGTTCCAGGGTCGGGAGGCAGCGGTCGCCGTGATCTCGCTGGCCGCTTCCGCGGCGGAAGACGTTCCGCGCGGTCTCGAGTTCCTGCTTCTAGCGAACCGGCTCAATGTGGCCATCTCCCGCGCCCAGTGGGCGGCCTGGCTGGTCTACTCACCGGCCCTGACCGAGACGCTGCCGTCGAACGTTGAGACTCTGGCTCAGCTGAGTGCGTTCATCACTTTGGTCACGCCCGAACCACGAAAAGGCACCCTCACTCCGGCGTGATTCGCGCGGACTGAGGGTGCCTCCGGTGTGTCGTGTTACTCCGCGTCGAGGTCCGTTTCGAGGATCTTGACGAGGGACTCGAGAGCCTCATCGGCTCCGTCGCCCTCGGCACGCAGCACGACGATGTCGCCGTTGGCGGCACCCAGGCTCATCAGCGACAGGATACTCGAGGCGTCCATCGCGTCTTCGGCGGGGTCACCCTCGAGGGCGATGGTGACCTCGATGGGCAGTTCGCCGACGGCCGCCGCGAAAATGGACGCGGGGCGCGCGTGCAGGCCGACGCGGCTCGCGATGGTGGCTTTACGTTCGGACATGGTTCCTCCTAATTGGTGCCCGGCGACAGGGTGGCTCGCCGGTGATGATGCGATGCGACGGATGTCCGAAGCGGCTAGAGACCCAGCTCTTCAAGTATGGGCAATTCGGCGCGCACGCGGGTACGCGCTTCGTCTGAATTACGGGCCGAAACTGCGAGTTGGGCGAGTTCCTGGGCACGTTCGAGGGTCACGGACTTCAGAACGGCACCCACGGCGGACATCGACCGGGCCGTCATGGACAGGGTAGTGACACCCAGACCGACGAGCACGACGGCGAGAACTGGGTCGGCCGCCGCTTCACCACAGACGCCGACGGGCTTACTGTGGCCCTCGGCAATCGATCCGGCGACGGTGAGCTCGATGAGCTGGAGCACGGCAGGCTGCCACGGCGAGTTCAATGCGGCGAGCGTGCCGAGCTGCCGGTCGGCGGCCATCGTGTACTGGGTGAGGTCGTTCGTGCCGAGGCTGACGAATTCGGCTTCGGTCAGGATGCTCGCCGTGCGCAGGGCTGCGGAAGGAATCTCGACCATGACGCCGGGCGTCTTCAGACCGGCGACCCGGCACATGGCGGCGAAGTCGGCGGCCTCGTCGACCGTGGCGATCATCGGCGCCATCACCCAGACCACGGCAGAGGAAGCCTGTGCGGCGGTGGCGATGGCCGTGAGCTGGCGCTTGAGCACGCCGGGGCTGGTCAGGTCGGTGCGATAGCCGCGCACGCCCAGCGACGGGTTGGGTTCCGTGCTGTCGGTGAGGAACGGCAGCGGCTTGTCGGCGCCGGCGTCGAGCGTGCGCACGACGACCTTCTTGCCGGGGAACGCGTCGAACACGCCCTTGTAGGCGACGACCTGCTCGTCGATGGTCGGTTCGGTGTCGCGTTCGAGAAAGCAGAACTCGGTGCGGAGCAGCCCGACGCCCTCGGCGCCGGCGGCCGCGGCCTTGACCGCGTCAGCGGCCCCGCCCACATTGGCGAGCAGGGGAACGAGGTGGCCGTCGGAGGTGGTACCGGTGCCGTCGAAGACGGACAGGCTGGCTGCGATGTGCTCCCACGCGGCCACCAGGGTGTGTTGTTCGTCGCCCGGATCAACCTGAAGGGTGCCTGCGGCGCCGTCCACGTAGACCTCGGTGCCGTCGGTGAGGGATTCGACGCCGACCGCCGCAACGATTGCCGGCAGGCCGAGGGCGCGCGCGATGATCGCCGTGTGCGACTGCGGGCCGCCGCCGCTGGTGACCAGGGCGAGCACCTTCTTCGGGTCAAGGGTGGCCGTGTCGGCCGGGGCAAGGTCTTCGGCAACGAGAATGAAGGGCACATCACCGTCGGGGATTCCGGGGGCGGTGACGCCGCGCAGCTCGGCGACGATCCGGGCCCGCACGTCGAGGACATCCGTCGCCCGCTCGGCCATGTAGCCGCCGAGGTTGTGCAGCATCTCGGCGACGGATGCGCCGGACTCCCAGATCGCGCGTTCAGCGGATGTTCCGGTGGTGACTAATTTCACTGCGGCTTTTATCAGCATCGGGTCGGTGGCCATCAGCGCGGTGGCTTCGAGCACCGACTTGCTGGCGCCCGAGGCGACGTCGGCGCGGCGCTGGAGCTCGGCCTGAACGACCTTGGCGGCCGCTTTCAGCTCGACAGTCGCCACTTCGGGCGTTGTCGCCGGATCCAGGCGTTCACCTGCCGGGGGTTCGCTAATGGGTTTGGGCATTTGGCGAACGGATCCGATGATCCGGCCGGGGCTTACGCCCACACCAGTGAAACTCTGCACGGGACAACCTCTATTCTGGCGCAGCAAAAATACTGCACTCTTGATGCTACGCGTCGGGGGGGCCCCCGGTATGGGGGGGGGCGCCCGGCGGGGTTATGGGTGGGCCGGAAGGGGGGGGGGGGCGGCCGCGGGGGCCACCCGGGGGGTTGGGGGGGGCAACTAAGAACCCAAAACCCGAGGGCCC
>JBBQDC010000017.1:0-33588 GCA_038319305.1 Actinomycetales bacterium
GCCGTCGATCCAGCCGACGCCGCGGCCCAGGCCGAAATCGGCGTTCAGGTCTTCTTCCCGCACGCTCACCAGTCCGGTTGCGGGGGCCCCGCCGATACTCGGGGCTTCGCCGGCGCGGGAGGCGACGTCGAGGATCACGGCGAGCACGTCGTGGCGGAGCTGGTCGGGGGTGCGGTCGTCCTGCTCGAGCTGCTTCTGTTCTCGCTCCGCTGCCGCCTGTTCTTCGAGGCGGAACGCGACCGGTGCGCTCGTGGGTGATCGGTAGGCGTCGATGAGGCGGCGGAATTTTCCCGCGATCTCGGGCATCAAGGCCCCGGAAACGGGCACGATGCCGTCGCGTTCGCGGCCGAGCCGGAAGCCTCGCGCCAGCAGCGCCTCATCGCCCAGCCGCGACCCATCGGGTGCGAGCACGGCCTTCCAGACCGCGCCCTGAAACCGGATCTCGTCGGCCGAGGCCGGCACCGGCGTCGCCGGGCTCGTGCCGGTCGCCGCGGCGACGAGTTCGAATTCGGCGGTCTGCACCTGGCCCAGGTCGGTGCAGCGCAGTGTCGGGGTCAACGCGGTCAGGATCGCGTCGGCGGTATCGACGCCGATCGCCCCGGCGGCCAGACCGGCCGCGGTCGCGGGGAACAGAGGTGGGAGGGTTTCCCCGGTCAGGGAGGAACCGCTACGGAGCTGCTTGCCGAGCCGCAGCCGTCGCAGCACTGTCGACGAGGACACCTGCGTGACGCGCTCCAGCAGCTCGACCGCGTTGCGGGAACCCGTCATCATCGAAGCTCCGAACGCCCGAGCACGGGATCGTAATCCCGATTTCCCCGGCGAGGGCCGCGAACTCGCCGACCACCCGGGCCGCGCCGGAATGACCGGGGGCGGAATCCGGGGCGGAGGGTTCGATGAGGATGGTCACAAACACCAGAATACGCTCATTAGAACAAGTTGACGATATTCTCTCAGGTTGTGGAAAACTATTCTCGGAGTTAGGTATGAACATGGGCTGCAGGTTGACCCTGCCTGCCCTCGCGGTCGCGGTCGCGGTTGCGCCCAGCGCGACTGCCTCGGCACCGCACCATCCAGTCCTCATTGCCTGCGGTCGAGACGAGGCCCTCATTCGGGCATCCGTTCGGGTGCGTGAGCGGCTAGATGAGAATTTCTCTGGCGTATTGGCAATGTAAGCGCATACAGTAGAGGTAACGCCTCAGGTATTCCCGTTCGGTTGCGATACCGGCACTGGCTGCCGCACAGGTCAACGACGACACAAAGGATTTCAAGAGCAATGAAGCAATTGAGAGGGCACATCATTCGAACGGCTTTTGCCGTAGTGGGTGTGACCGCACTGCTGGCTACCAGCGCGTGCAGCATGAACGTCAAGAATCAAGCGAACGGCCCGAGTGACGGGTCCCTGCTCGTGGCGGCCGACAACGGCTCGCCCACGTTCGAGAAGAACTTCAACCCGTTCTCCACAAGCAAGCGTGTCGCGACCACGTACATGTACGAACCGCTCGAGGTCACGAACACCCTCGACGGTGAGGCAACGCCGTTCCTGGCGACCGGCGTGACCCAGCCCGACGCGAAGACGGTCGTCTACGACATCCGCACCGGCGTGACATGGTCGGACGGCACGGCGTTCACCCCGGCTGATGTTGCGTACACCTTCAACCTCGTCAAGGAGACTCCCTCCCTCGACACCTGGGGTGTCTGGCAGCACATCGAGAGCCTTGAGGTCGTCGGCGACACCGTCGTCTTCCACCTGCTCACCGAAGACGTTCCGGCCGCCGCCATCATTGATCAGCAGCTGATCGTGCCGGAGCACATCTGGAAAGACGTTAAGGACCCGGTCACCTTCAAGAACGAGGAGCCCGTCGTCACCGGCCCGTTCGTGCTCGACACGTTCACCCCCAACCGGTACACGCTCAAGAAGAACGCTGACTACTGGCAGGCCGACAAGGTCGCCGTCGAAAAGCTCGTGCTGCCGGCCGCCAACAGCCAGCTCGATGTCGTGAAGAACGGCTACGACTGGGCATACGCCTTCATGACGGATGTCGAAGGCACCTGGGTCAACGCCGACAAGCAGCACAACAAGTACTGGTTCCCCCCGGGCGGAACGGTGACACTGTCCCCGAACCTCACCAAGGCACCGTATAACGACGTGAACTTCCGCCAGGGCCTGAGCCTCGCTCTCGACCGCGAGAAGATCGCCACGGATGCCGAACAGGGCTATGTTGACGCCGCCGGCCAGTCCGGACTGCTGCTCCCGAACCAGGACGCCTGGCTCAGCGCCGACCTGCCTGACGGCGGAGCCGTGGCCCAGGACGAGGCCGCCGCGCTGGCTGCCTTCGAAAAGGCCGGCTACACCCAGCAGGGCGACAAGATGGTCGACGCCGGCGGCACGCAGCTGAGCATCACCATCCTGACGGCCAACGGGTACACCGACTGGCTCCAGGGCCTGCAGACCGTGCAGTCCCAGCTCGGCGCGCTCGGCATCGACGTCAAACTCAGCCAGCCGCAGCCGGCCGCGTACACCGAAGCGCTCAGCAAGGGTGACTTCGACATCGCGATGAACAGCTTCGGCGGCACCGGCAGCGTCTTCCAGGACATGAACACCCTCCTGAACAGCGAGTTCGCCACCCCCATCGGCACCGGCACCACCGGCAACTATGGCCGGTTCAGCGACCCAAAGGTGGACGCACTACTGGCCGAGCTCAAGTCCACGACCGACGAAACCGCCCAGATGGCCATCTCGGCCCAGCTGCAGACCGTGCTCTACGAGCAGCTGCCCGTGATCAGCATGTTCTACGGCGGCCTCTGGGGTCTCTCCAGCGACAAGAACTTCACCAACTGGCCCAGCGAGGACAACGCCTACGCTCCGCCGAACACGTGGAACTCGACCCCGCTGCTGATCCTGACAAGTCTGAAGAAGGCCTAACCGCCTTCGGCTGAGTGCGGGTGGGTTTCCCTGGGGGGACTCGCCCGCGCTCACCCTCCCCGTGGTGCATTTCCCGCTTGAAATGCCGATTCAGACTCGAAAGGAACGACCCGTGCGCTACACGCTGAGCAAGGTCGGCCTGCTGCTGCTCACCCTGTGGGCGGCCGTCACGCTGAACTTTCTCCTCCCGCGGCTCATGCCCGGCTCCCCGGCGGATGCCGCCATCGCGAAACTCGCCCAGAACGGCCCGGTCAGCCCCTCGACCCGCGCCGCGATCGAGGCCCAGCTGGGGGTGCCCACCGGCAGTGCCTGGAACCAGTACCTGCAGTACCTGAACAACGTCGTGCACTTCGACTTCGGCGTCTCGTACACGTTCTTCCCGCAGAGCGTGGCCAGCCTCGTCGGCACGGCACTGCCGTGGACGCTCGTACTCGTGGGCTTCGTGACGATCGTCGCCTTCATCTTCGGCACTCTGCTGGGCGTGCTCGCCGCGTGGAAGCGAGGCAGCTGGCTCGACACTCTGCCTACCGTGGGCGGCACCTTCGCCAGCGCGTTCCCGTACTTCTGGACCGCACTGCTGCTGCTCTTCTTTCTCGGTTATGTGGCGGGCTGGTTTCCCACCTCCGGTGCCTACAGCAGTGCGAGCACACCTGAGTTCTCGGCCGCGTTCCTTGTGGATGCGCTCTACCACTCGATCCTGCCGGCAACCACGATCCTGATCACCTCTCTCGGCGGTTGGATCCTGGGCATGCGCAGCACCATGATCAACACTCTCGGCGACGACTATGTGACCTTCGCCGAGGCGAACGGCCTGCACCCGCGCACGGTCGCCATCCGTTACGCCGCCCGCAACGCCATTCTGCCCAACCTCACCTCGTTCGGGCTTGCGCTCGGCGGTGTCGTCGGCGGCTCCCTGCTCGTGGAGCGGGTGTTCAGTTATCCGGGGGTCGGCTACCTGCTGTACACGGCGGTGGTCAACCAGGACTTTCCCCTGATGCAGGCTCTGTTCCTGATCATCACGGTCAGCGTGCTGCTGGCCAACTTCATTGTCGACATCCTGTACGGCATTCTCGACCCGAGGACGAGGCGATGACTCCCACCAGAAACACCGCCCCGCCCACCTCGGTCGTGAAGACCCTGGCACCCGGCACCCACGACAGCGCGGCGAACCCGTTGCGCGTGGTCGGGCGAGCCTTCGCCACCATCTGGAGCGTGCCCAAGGCGCGCATCGGCGTGGCCCTGCTCGGCTTCTTCGTGATCCTGGCCGTGTTCGCGCCGCTGCTGGCTCCCTATGCGGCGACCGACAACTCCTTCGGCCGCAGCGAGGACCTGAGTGCCGCGCACTGGCTCGGTACCACCGCGGCCGGCCAGGACGTGCTCTCCCAGATCATCTACGGCGCCCGCGTTTCCGTGTTCGTCGGCTTCGTCGCCGGTCTGCTGTCCACGATCATCGCGGTCCTGATCGGCCTGAGCTGGGGTTACCTGCGGGGCCCGGTCGGTGAGGTGATCAACTTCATCGTCAACCTCTTCCTCGTCATCCCTGCCCTCCCGCTCATGATCGTGATCGCCGCCTACCTCCAAAACGGTGGCATCGGCATGATCGTGCTGGTCGTCGTGATCACCGGTTGGGCTTGGGGAGCCCGGGTGCTGCGCTCGCAGACCCAGTCCCTGCGCTCCCGCGACTTCGTCACGGCCGCCGTCTTCAGCGGCGAGAGCCCCTCCCGGATCGTGTTCCGGGAGATCCTGCCCAATATGACCTCGCTCATCGTCGGCAGCTTCTTCGGGGCCTCGACCGCCGCGATTCTCGCGGAGGCCGGCCTCGAGTTCCTCGGCTTGGGCGACTCGACCACGGTCAGCTGGGGCACGATGCTCTTCTGGGCGCAGAACAGCAACGCCCTGCTGACCGGCCAGTGGGTGTTGCTCTTCGCCCCCGGCCTCTGCATCTCGCTGCTGGCCACCTCCATGAGCCTGATCAACTTCGGCGTCGACGGGCTGAGCAATCCGCGCCTCCGAGAAGGAGCAAAACGATGAGTCTCGTCAGCGTGCAGGGCATGTCCGTGGTCTACGAACCCCAGGGCGGCCTCCCGGTTCCCGCCGTGCGGAACGTCTCCTTCGACCTCGAGCAGGGCGACTTCGTCGGCCTGGTCGGCGAGTCCGGGTCAGGAAAATCCACCCTGGGTTTCGCCCTGACCGGGTTGTCGAAGCCGCCGGCGCGGGTCAGCGCCGGCAGCATCTTCTTCGACGGCGTCGACATCGCCGGCATGACGCCGAGCCAGTTGCGCGTGCAGCGGCACGGTGGCTTCGCCATGGTGCTGCAGTCGGGGATGAACGCGCTCAACCCGGTGCGCAGCATCCGCGACCACTTCTTTGACATCTTCGCCGCCCACGGGCACGTCCCCAAACGTGACCGCGAGGACCGCGCGATCGAACTGGTGGGCAAGGTCGAGCTGCCGGCGAGCGTGCTCGACCGGTTCTCCGGCGAACTGAGCGGCGGAATGCGGCAGCGCGTCTCGATCGCGCTGGCCCTCTCCTTGGAACCGCGCCTGATGGTCTTCGACGAGCCGACGACGGCGCTCGACGTGCTCGTGCAGCACGCCGTGATGAACACCATCCGGGAACTGCAGAAGTCGGAGAAGTTCACCGCCGTGCTGATCAGTCACGACCTCGGCATGGTGCTCGAGGTGACCAAACGGGTCATGGTCATGCACGACGGGCTGATCGTGGAAGACGCGCTCGCCGCGGAGATCCTGGCCGCTCCGCAGCACCCATACACCCGCATGCTGCTGAGCCACTACGGCGACCCGCGCGCGGCCGTCGTCGAGGTGCCCGGGCTGGCTGCCCGCGGCGGGCCGCGGACCACGGATGCCGCGGGCGCCACCGCCGGGAACGCCCCGGTGGTTGAACCGCGCGACACCCCGGGCGACACCCCAGTCGATACCTTGGGCGAAAACCTCCAGCTCCACCAGACCGCTGTGCGAAAGCGTGAGGGCCGCACCGCCCGCGAAGCCATCGTGGTGACCAACGTCTCGAAGACCTACCCGCGGCCCAGCCGCGGCGAGCAGCCCGTCTGTGCGGTCAACACCGTGTCGTTCACCCTCGAACCCGGGGCCTCGATGGCGCTGGTGGGTGCGAGCGGCAGCGGCAAGAGCACGATCGCCAAGCTCATCACCGGGGTTGAACGTCCGACCAGCGGCAGCATCACCTTCGGTGACCTGGAGGTCGGCAAGATCAAGCGTCGCCAGCTCAAACGGCTGCACACCGAGGTGCAGATGGTGTTCCAGGACCCGTACGCGGCGCTCAACCCGCTGCACACGGTGGAGTACATCCTGACCCGGCCCATCCTCAACTTTTCCGCGCTGCGCGGCCGCGCCGCCCGACGCCGCATGCTCGAGCTACTCGAAACCGTGGGGCTGACCCCGGTCGAACAGTTCGCTGCCCGGCTGCCGCACCAGCTCTCCGGCGGGCAGCGCCAGCGCGTGGTGATTGCCAGGGCCCTGGCCAGCGACCCGCAGGTGATCATCGCCGACGAGCCCGTTTCGATGCTCGACGTGTCGCTGCGGGCGGGGGTGCTCGCCCTGCTCGACAGCCTGCGTGAGACCTGGGGAGTGAGCATGCTCTACATCACCCACGACCTGCTCAGTGCCCGGCTGGTGACCGACCAGATCATGGTCCTCAACCGCGGGGCCGTGGTCGAGGAGGGCCGCACGGCCGAGGTGTTGCAGAACCCGCAGGACGACTACACGATTCGGCTGCTCGATGCCATCCCGCATCCGACCGTCGGCGGGCTGGTGCAATCGTGACCGTCGCCGTGGCCCACTCAGACCTCGACCTGGGAGTCGGGCGGTTGACCGCCCTCTCCGCCCGGCCGGAGGCACGCAGCCGCGGAGTGGTGCTGCTCGTGCCCGGTTTCACCGGTTCGAAGGAGGACTTCGGTGGCTTCCTGCCGCTGCTTGCCGCCCGAGGCTGGGAGGCGTGGAGCTACAGCCAGCGCGGTCAGGCCGATTCGGCAGCTCCCCCCGGCGTGGAGAACTACACCCTCGCGCTCTTCGCCAGCGATGTGGTCGCCGTGGCCGAGCAGATCGGCGCCGGCCGGCCCGTGCACCTGCTTGGGCACAGCTTCGGCGGGGTCGTCGCTCGTGCCGCGGCGATCCTGTCGCCCGGCAGCTTCTCCGACCTGACCATGCTGTGCTCCGGCCCGCACGGCTGGGCGGGCCGCCTGGAGCGCGAGGCGACGGCCATCCGTTCGCGCGGTTCGGCGGCCTGGTGGAACGAGGACAACCCGCACACCGTCGGCCGGCCGGACGCCGAGCTGATCGGCGGAGGAATCGATGTGCTGGTGGCCCACGGTGCGGCCGACCTGGCCTGGCCGCAGGAATGGCAGGCCGCCATGGCCTTCCTGCTCGACGGCGCCTACGAGATCATTCCGGATGCGGCGCACTCGCCGCAGTTGGAAAACCCTGCGGCAACCGCGTCCGTGCTTGACGCTTTCTGGTCGCGTGGCGCGGTGCGGGCGGCGACCCGCCGGCCCGTTCGGGCCACACAACCATAAGTTTTCCGTTTTCCATTTTCTTTCAGTTCAAGGAGTTATCGTGCAGAACTTTCCCAACGGCTTCCTCTGGGGTGCCGCCACGGCCGCCCATCAGATCGAGGGCAACAACGTCAACAACGACTGGTGGGTGAAGGAACACGCCGTCGGCACGCAGATCGTCGAGCCCAGCGGTGATGCCATGGACAGCTACCACCGGTTCCGTGAAGACATGAAGCTGCTGGCGGACGCCGGCCTGAACTCCTACCGGTTCAGCATCGAGTGGAGCCGGATCGAGCCGGAACCCGGCTTCGTCTCCCGAGCCGAGATCGACCACTACCGCCGCATGGTCGACACGGCCCTCGAATGCGGCTTGAACCCGGTCGTCACATTGATGCATTTCACCGTGCCGCAATGGATGTTCGAGAAGGGTTTCTGGCGCAACGCCGACGCCCCTGACCTGTTCGCCCGGTTCACCGAGCTGGCCCTGCCGATCGTGGCCGACGGGGTCGACTACGTCTGCACCATCAATGAGCCCAACATCGCGGCCATGCTCGCCGGCGGTGAGAGCGCCGCCAACCTGGTGGCCTTCGGCCTGCCGCGGCCCGACCTGCAGGTGGCCGACGCGCTGCTCGCCTCGCATAAGGCCTCTCGTGAGGTGCTCGCCTCGGTGCCCGGACTGAAGTCCGGTTGGACCGTCGCGACGCAGGCGTTCCACTCCACAGGGGAACCCGGCGCTGACGAGAAGCTGCGCGAGTACGCCTATCCGAGCGACGACTGGTACCTCGAGAACGCTCGGGGCGATGACTTCATCGGCGTGCAGGCGTACACGCGCACGCTCGTGGGCCCCGACGGCCCCATCCCGGTTCGCGACGACGTGGAGACCACGCTCACCGGCTGGGAGTTCTTCCCGCCGGCGCTCGAGCTCGGCGTACGCGCCGCCTGGGAGCTCAGCGGGCACGTTCCCGTCATGGTCACCGAGAACGGGATCGCCACCGCCGACGACACCCGCCGGATCGATTACACGGATGGCGCTCTCCGTGGCCTGCACGCCGCGATGGAGGACGGCATCGAGGTGCTCGGCTACCTGCACTGGAGCGCACTGGACAACTACGAGTGGGCAAGCGGGTTCCGGCCCACGTTCGGCCTGGTCGCCGTCGACCGAGAGACGTTCGTGCGCACGCCGAAGCCGAGCCTGGCCTGGCTCGGCGAGGTCGCCCGGCGAAACGGGCTCGTCTAGCAGCGCCGGTCGGACGGTGCCGGTGCCGGTGCGGGTGCGGGTGCGGGTGCTACGTCGTGCGCACCACGATCTGGTTGCCCCAGGGATCGTCGAAGCCGAGGGCCTGCCCGTCGTGACGGGTCTGCACGCCGAAGTGGGACATCCGTTCGTTCAGGGTGCCGATGTCATCGGTGCCCGGCAGAATGATGTCGACCTCACCCAGGCCGAGGGCCAGGCGGCGTTTGCCGGCGCCGGCGCTGTTCCAGGTGTTCATCGCCATGTGGTGGTGGTAGCCGCCGGCCGAGACGAACAGCGCCTGGCCGCCGAGGGTCGCGGTGGCCTCGAAGCCGAGCCGGTCCACGTAGAATTCGCGGGCCGTGGCCACGTCGCCGACGGAGAGGTGCACGTGACCGACGATGGCATTGCCGGTCGACGGATGCGCCTGGCCGTCCCGGGTCAGGTGCTCGCCGATGAAGGTGTTGGGGTCGAGGTAGAGGGTGTCCATCTCGACCTGGCCGTGGTTCCAGCTCCACTCGGTGCGGTCGCGGTCCCAGTAGAGCTCGATGCCGTTGCCCTCCGGGTCAGTGAAGTAGAAGGCCTGGCTGACCAGATGATCGGCGCTGCCGGTGAACGATCCCGGATGCCTCGTGCCCACCGAGTAGACGGCCGCGGAGAGCTGTGCCTGTGTGTCGAACAGGATGGCCGTGTGGAACAGTCCGCTCGAGCGTGGCAGGGCGGCGGCCAGCTCCGGCGCGTGTTGCAGAACAACGATCGGCACGGTTCCGCGGCCGAGCACGGCGACCGCGCCCTCGTGGCTCTGCAGCTCGAGGGTCACCGCGTCGCGGTAGTACGTGATCATGGCGTCGAGGTTGCCGACGCGCAGGGTCACCGCACCCATGCCGGTGGACGCAGGTAACAGGTCGTTCGCAGATCGATTCACACTGGCGTTAACGGATGACATGCTTTCGGTATTCCGAAGCGACGACCTCACTCCGGTGTCGGGAGGCCGGTTCGGAGCCGGGCCGGCGCCGCGAGGCGTCTGCTATGCCTCGTCTTCGTGGAGCTGGATCAGGTTGCCGCAGGTGTCGTCGAAGACGACGGAGGTGCCGTAGGCATCCGTGCTGGGGGCACTCGTGAACTGCACCCCCAGGGTGCGGAGGCGCTCGTACTCGGCCTGCACATCCGGGGTGCCGAATACGATGGCCGGCAGCCCGAGGCCGCGGAGACCCTGGGCGTACTTCGCGGCCACCTTGTTGTCGTTGGGCTCGAGGAGAAGTCCGACCCCGTCAGGGTCTTCCGGGGACTTCACGACGTAGAGCTGGTGCTCCGGGATGGTCATCAGTTTCTCGAATCCGAGCACGGAGGTGTAGAAGTCGAACGCGGCGGCGGGATCGATCACGTGGACACTGCACATCTTGATTCGCATGGCCGGAGCGTATCAGTTTGCGGCGCGCGTCAGCCGCTGCAGCAGTTCCCGGTAGCGGGCCGCGGTCTGCGCGATGATCTCCGCCGGGAGCGCCGGCGGCGTGCCGGTCAGGTCCCAGTGGGCCGCGAGCCAGTCGCGCACGATCTGCTTGTCGAAGCTGGCCATCCGCTGTTCCGGGGTTGTGCCGGACTGCCAGAGGGAGGCGTCCCAGTAGCGACTCGAATCGCTGGTGAGCACCTCGTCGGCGAGCGTAATGACGCCCGTGACACGGTCGGCGCCGAACTCGAACTTCGTGTCGGCCAGGATGACCTCGGCCTTCTCGGCGATCGCCGAGGCGCGGCCGAAGATCTCCAGCGACCGGCGGCGCAGCTCGTCGGCAACGGCGGCCCCGACCAACTCCACCGTGCGCTCGAACGAAATGTTCTCGTCGTGCTCGCCCATCGGGGCCTTCCACGCGGGCGTGTAAATGGGCTCGGGCAGGCGGTCGCCATTCTGCAGGCCGGCCGGCAGCGCGATGCCGCACACCGTTCGCGTGGCCTGGTATTCCTTCCAGCCCGATCCGGTCAGGTACCCGCGAACGACGCATTCGATCGGGTACATGTCGAGCGTCTTGCAGAGCATGGCGCGCCCGGCGACGGGGGCCGGGATCAGGCTGGTCACGGCCCCGGTGCCGGTTCGGTCCGGCACGAGGTGATTGGGGATGCCCGCGAGTTGGTCGAACCACCAGAGGCTGAGGGTGGTGAGCAGCTCTCCCTTGCCCGGAATGCCGGGCTCCAGCACGTGGTCGAACGCGCTGACGCGGTCGCTGGCAACCACGAGTACCCGTGCGGCGGTCGCGAGGTCGGCTGCGGCATCCGTGCCGGGGGCCATGCCTGGGGTGGAAGGCTTCGACGCCGGAACGTACAGGTCGCGCACCTTGCCGGAGTAGGCGTGGCGCCATCCGGGCAGGTCGAGCGGGGCGGATGTGGCGGTCTGGTCTAGTGCGGTCACCGCTATAGTCTTGCGCACCGGCCGGTGCCGGCGCCAACGGGCGGCTCGTCGACCTGCTCGTCGACCGGCTCAGCCGGCGACGCGGGCGGCGATGTCGGTGCGGTACTGCGAGCCCACCAGCGTGATGTGGGCGAGGGCCTCGTAGGCGCGGTCGCGGGCATCCGTGAAGCCGTCGCCGAGCGCCACGACGCTGAGCACGCGTCCGCCCGTGGAAACGAGGGTGTCGTCGGCGATGGATGTCGCGGCGTGCGCGATGGTGACGCCGGGCACGGCGGATGCCGCGGCGAGGCCGGTGATTGCGCGCCCGGTGACGGGCGCATCCGGATAGTTCTCGCTCGCGAGCACGACCGTGACGCAGGCCTCGGCCGAGAATGCCGGGCGAGCCAGACCGCCGAGACCGCCGGTGGACGCCGCCAGCAGCAGCCCGGACAGAGGCGTGACCAGCCGCGGCAGAACAACCTGGGTTTCCGGGTCACCGAACCGGGCGTTGAACTCGATCACCCGGATGCCCTCGGCCGTGAGAATGAGGCCGCAGTAGAGCAGCCCGATGAAGGGGGTGCGCTCGGCGGCGAGCTGGCGCACGGTGGGCAGCGCGATCGTGTCGATGACCTCGTCGACGAAAGCCTGTTCACTGCCGAATTCGGCGTCGAGCCAGGGCAGTGGCGAGTAGGCACCCATGCCGCCGGTGTTGGGGCCGAGGTCGCCGTTGGCGAGGCGCTTGTAGTCCTGGGCCGGGGAGAGAGGCAGCACGCTGTGGCCGTCACTGAGGAGGAACAGGGAGACCTCCTGGCCATCGAGGAACTCCTCGATCAGCACGCTGCCGTGTGACAGCCAGTAGGTTGCGTGGGCGATCGCGGCGGCACGGTCGACGGTGACGAGCACACCCTTGCCGGCAGCGAGGCCGTCGGCCTTGACCACATACGGTGCGCCGAACTCGTCGATTGCGGCCGTGGCTTCGGCGAGCGACCCGGCACGTTCGGCACGCCCGGTGGGCACGCCCGCGGCATCCATGATGCGTTTGGCGAAGGTTTTGCTGCCTTCGAGGGCGGCGGCGGCCCGGCCCGGACCGAAGACCGGGATACCCCGCGTGCGCAGAGCGTCGGCGACCCCGGCGACGAGCGGCGCCTCCGGCCCCACCACGACGAGCTCGATGCCATTGAGGTTCGCGTAGTTCGTGACCTGCTCGGGGTCGGCCGGATCGAGCGGTATCACCGGCACATCCCGGGCGATGCCGGCGTTGCCGGGGGCCGCCACGATGTCGTGGCGCGGCTCCTCGCGGAGCAGCGCGGTGATGATGGCGTGCTCGCGGGCACCGGAACCGAGGACCAGAATTCTCACCCCGTCAGGCTAGCGGATGCCGCCCTGCCCTGCGCGGGGCAGGCCAGCTCTGCAGCGGCGCCATCCCCGCGGAAGGCAGGCAGGAGGCAGACTGGGGGCATGGCACGAGCGAGGATTGACGACGGTGTGGGACGCGCGGCGGTGCGCGAATACGCGGCACACCAGAGCGAGGCGAGCCGGGACATCCGTGCCCTCGCGGTTCGATACACGCTGCAGCTGCTCGCCGAACAGGCCACCGGCAACACCCTCGAGGTGCGCGTGCCGCCGTTCGGCGCGGTGCAGTGCATCGCGGGGCCGCGCCACACTCGCGGCACACCACCGAACGTCGTCGAAACGGATGCCCTCACCTGGCTCGCTCTCGCCACCGGCACCCTCTCGTGGGCCGATGGTCTCGCGACCGGGCGGATCGCCGCCTCCGGCCAGCGCGCCGACCTCGTCGGGCACCTGCCCCTGCTCTGACCACCTCCCTGCCCCCCTCCGCGAGAGCCGCCCACTCTCCGCGAGAGCCGCCCACTCTCCGCGAAAGCGGGTGAATCGTCGGTATGGCCTGCCGAAAGCGACGATTCACCCGCTCTCGCGGCCGGTGGACGTAGTGGAAGCGAGGTTAGGAGAGGATCGCGGTGACCTCGGCGAGGGTCGGCATCGCTGGGATGGTTCCAGGTCGGGTGACAGAGACGGATGCCGCGACCGTCGCCCAGCGCACCGCGTCGATCATCTCCGCTTCGGTGATGCCCGCAGCATCCGCGGCATCCGCAGCAGGGGAGGGCTCGGCCCGCGCCGCACGCCCACGCGGCACCGCGGTCGCCAGCCGGGCCACCAGCGCGCCCACGAAGGTGTCGCCGGCGCCGCCGCCGTCGACGGCCCGCACCGGCCGAGCCGGAGCGAGACCGAGCACGGCGCCGTCGAACGCGACGACGGACCCCTCCGCGCCCAGGGTAAGGATCGCCCACGTGCGCCCGGCACTCAGCACCTCGGCCGCGCGCACCGGGTCGTTCTCACCGGTGAGTTCGGCGGCCTCGAGCTGGTTGGGCACGACCAGATCGACCTGGTCGAGGAAGCCGTCGGGCAGCGCCACCAGGGGCGCCGGGGTGAGTACGGTGAAGACCCCGGCCGTTCGTGCGGCGCCCAGACCCTCGGTCAGAACCGCCACGGGTAGCTCGCACTGCAGCACCAGGAAGGCCGCTGAGCCGATCGTGTCGAGCTGCACTTGACTCAGCGTCGTCAGTGCCGCGTTGGCCCCGGAGACCACGACGATCGAGTTCTCGCTCGAATCGACGACCGAAATATGCGCCGTGCCCGTCGGCAGCGACGACGACCCGAGACCCTCGGCCCGGATGCCCTCACTCGCCAGCACCCCGCGCACCTGCTCCCCGTGCAGGTCGGCGCCCACCATCCCGAGGAAGTCCACCGCGGCGCCCAGCCGGGCCGCGGCGACCGCCTGGTTCAGCCCCGTGCCGCTCGGCACGGCGCTGAAACCCGAGCCGAACATCGTCTCGCCCGGCCGGGGCAGCCGCGGCTGCCGCACGACGAGGTCCATGGTCGCGCTTCCGAGTACCGCAATCCTGTTCATCGGGACAGTCTCGCATCCGTCGTCGCGGTGCCCACCGACCAGAGCGACCCCGACCGCCAGCGAACGCACAGGCGAGGCCGCGACCGCCCGTGCGAGAATAGAAACGTGACCTCAGACCAACAGCCCGAGCAGCAGTCCGAATCCGGCGAGGCGGTCGTGGACAAGACCACCGTCACCGTGCGGCGCTCACCCCGCTACTTCAACTTCATGCTCCTCGGCGCGCTGATCGGTGCGATCGCCGCCCTGGTTCTCACGGTCGTCTTTCCCGAGAACGCCGAGTTCGGCACCACCCAGGTCTTCGGATTCCTGCTTCTCGCGTTCGTCACGCTCTTCGTCACCCTCGGGGCCGTCGTAGCGATCATCATCGACCGCGTCATCTCCCGCCGCACAAAGACGGTCGTCGTCGATAGAATGGCAGCTCTCGGGCAGAGCGATTCCGGGGCTTCGGATGCCGCCTCCACCTCGTCGAATTCCGGCTTCAACTAGCTCAAACCGATTCAGAACCGGCCCGAAGCGACGAAGCTCCCGGTCACCCCACAACTCTCAGCACACATTTTCCCGAGCACTGATAGTAAAAGAGGCACCGATTTGGCTGGCGGCGACGGACTTTTAAGTCATGATCTACTTCCCGGAGAAAAGGGCCCGCAGGATGCCTGCGGCGTCTTCGGCGTCTGGGCTCCCGGCGAAGAGGTAGCCAAGCTCAGCTATTTCGGCCTCTACGCCCTGCAACACCGCGGCCAAGAGTCGGCCGGAATCGCCACGAGTGACGGCTCGAAGATCCTGATCTACAAGGACATGGGTCTGGTTTCCCAGGTGTTCAACGAGGCCGCGCTGAGCACCCTGATCGGCCACATCGCCGTCGGGCATACGCGCTACTCGACCACCGGGTCGTCGAGCTGGCAGAACGCCCAGCCCACCCTGGGACGCACCTCGGGCGGCACGGTCGCCCTCGGCCACAACGGCAACCTCACCAACACGGCCGAGCTGCTGCAACTCGTGCACGAGCGCTACCCGAAGGTGGAGGGCGAGCTCGCCCGCGGCAACACCACCGACACTGCCGTGATCACCGCCCTGTTCACCGGTGACCTCGACCACACCCTCGAAGCCACGGCGCTCGAGGTTCTGCCTCGCCTGCGCGGCGCTTTCTGCCTCGTCTTCATGGACGAGACCACCCTCTACGCCGCCCGCGACCCGCAGGGGGTTCGCCCGCTGGTGCTGGGTCGTCTCGAGCGCGGCTGGGTTGTCGCCTCCGAAACCGCCGCCCTCGACATTGTGGGTGCCAGCTTCGTGCGCGAGGTCGAGCCGGGTGAGCTCATCACCATCGACGAGGACGGCCTGCGCACGCAGCGTTTCGCCGAGGCGAAGCCCGCTGGCTGCGTGTTCGAATACGTCTACCTGGCCCGGCCCGACACCACCATCGCCGGCCGCGGCGTGCACGAAGCACGCGTCGAGATGGGCCGCCGCCTCGCCCAGGAGTACCCCGTAGAGGCTGACCTCGTCATTCCGACCCCCGAGTCCGGCACGCCGGCCGCGATCGGCTACGCGCAGTCATCCGGAATTCCGTTCGGCCAGGGTCTGGTGAAGAACTCCTATGTGGGGCGCACGTTCATCCAGCCGTCGGAGACCATCCGGCAGCGCGGCATCAAGCTCAAGCTCAACCCGCTCAAGGCCGTAATCAAGGGCAAACGGCTGATCGTCGTCGACGATTCCATCGTGCGCGGCAACACCCAGCGCGCCCTGGTCAGCATGCTGCGAGAGGCCGGCGCCGCCGAGGTGCACGTGCGCATCTCAAGTCCGCCGATCACCTGGCCCTGCTTCTACGGCATCGACTTTGCCTCCCGCGCGGAACTCATCGCGACCGGCCTCGGTGTCGATGAGGTGCGCCAGGCCATCGGCGCCGACTCGCTCGGCTACCTCTCACCAGAGGGCATGATCGCCGCCACCGAGCAGCCGCCCGAACGCCTGTGCACGGCCTGCTTCACCGGCGTCTACCCGATCCCGCTGCCCGACTCGGCGCACCTGGGCAAGAACCTGCTGGAACGTCCGGCCGCCGCCTCTAACGGATGCGACCCTGGCCCCGACTCGGAATTCGAGGCGTTGCTCGATTCCACAGCCCTGCGCGAAGAAGCCCTGATTAAACAGGGAAAGCCCCCGATCGGTGACCCAGGAAGACAAGAATGAGCAACGCATCCTATGCGGCGGCCGGAGTAGACACCACGGCCGGCGACCTCGCCGTCTCCCTGATGAAGGAGGCCGTGTCGAACACGCACGGTCCCGAGGTTCTCGGCGGCTTCGGCGGTTTCGCCGGCCTCTACGACGTTTCCTTCCTCACCGGCTATCAGCGCCCGCTGCTGGCCACCTCAACGGATGGCGTGGGCACCAAGGTCGCGATCGCCCAGGCCATCGACAAGCACGACACGATCGGCCAGGACCTCGTGGGCATGGTCGTCGACGACATCGTCGTGGTGGGGGCTCGGCCGCTCTTCATGACCGACTACATCGCCTGCGGCAAGGTAGTTCCCGAGCGGATCGCCGATATTGTCGCGGGCATCGCCCGGGCCTGCGCCGCCACCGGCACCGCGCTCGTCGGCGGCGAGACCGCCGAGCACCCCGGCCTCCTCGGCGTTGACGACTACGACGTGGCCGGCGCCGCCACCGGCGTGGTGGAAGCCGACCAGGTTCTCGGTGCGGACAAGGTGCGCCACGGCGATGTCGTCGTGGCGCTCGCCTCCTCCGGACTGCACTCCAACGGCTACTCCCTCGTGCGGCACATCCTCGCGCAGCGCGGCATCGGCTACACCGATACCTCCGCCGAACTCGGTGGCGTGGTCGGTGAGGTTCTGCTGGAGCCGACGCGGCTCTACACCGGGCCGCTGCTCAGTGTTCTCGCCGACCCGGAACTCGCCGGCGTCGTGCACTCCCTCAGCCACGTCACCGGTGGTGGAATCGCGGCGAACCTCGCCCGCGTGCTCCCGCTCGGCGCCTGGGTCGAGGTTGACCGGTCCACCTGGTCGCCGGCTCCGGTTTTCCGGGTGCTCAGCGAACTGGCCGGATCCTCGCTCGAGAGCTCGGAAGGCACCTGGAACCTGGGCGTCGGCATGTTCGCCGTCGTCGCGGCCGAATCGGCGTCATCCGTCATCGCACGCCTCGCCGTCGACGGCGTTCCGGCCTGGGTGGCTGGCCGAGTGTCGACCGCCCCGCACGACTTCACGGGCTTCGAGCAGGGTGCCAAGGGTGTGAACGGCGGCGCCGTGCGCCTGGTCGGCGGCTACGCTCAGTAAGAGCCGCGCGCCGAAGGGCGTGCGTTCACGCAGTGGGCCGCTATCGGTGAAACGACGCCGGCCCACTGAACGCTTGCCCAATGAAAAGCGACAGGCGTTAGCGGGCCGTTAGCACGCACGAGTCGCTAGGCGCGCTTTTGCTCGTCTTCGGTGGCGTAGTGGTCGACGTACTGGTCGTCATCGTCGTCGTCGTCAGTGTCGACTTCTTTGCCTGCTTTGCCGGCCTCGTACTCCGGCCACTTCGCCAGGTCTTCGTCGAGGCGCGGGTCGCTGGCCGGATGCCCGGTGAGCTCACGTTCAAGCGCGTTGTAGTTGGTGTCCGGGCTGAAGTATTTCAGCTCGCGGGCAACCTTGGTGTGCTTTGCTTTTTGACGGCCACGCCCCATGCGAGACCCCCTAACGATGCCAGGCCGGGTGAGAGAAACGTCTCCCGGGAGTTGCCGAATATAGTAAAAACTAGCCGTCAGTTTAGCATGGCGGGCCGAACGGGCCGCGGATGCAAATCATGAGCAGCGGTTCGCCGACGAGGTTCACAGGCAGCGTTACTTCACTGTACCTCAGCGAGACAGGAGGTACCCGGCACCGCAGGCCAGGAATCCGAGCAAAAGCGTGCCGATCAGGTTGACGATGCCCGCTCGCCACCGCCCCGTGAGGGCCAGTTCGACGGTCTCGACGCTCCAGGTGCTGAACGTCGTCAGGCCGCCACAGACACCCGTGAGCAGGATCAGCCGAAGGTCGTCAGACACGGCGGCGCGCTCGGCGAGCCCGAGCACCACACCGCCGATCAGCGACCCGGCCACATTCACGATCAGCACGCCCAGCGGCAACCGCCCGGGGCCGGCGGGCAGCGCGCGAGAGATGAGGAAACGGGCAACAGCCGCCGCGCCTCCGGCGACCAGTACGTTCAGTACCAGCCAGGCGCTCACAGGGTGCTCCCGGCATCCGGAATGACCGGAAGCGGCCTGTGCCGGAGCCGGTTCCCCAGACTCAGGCCCAGAGTGGCGGCGCCGAACCCCAGCAGCAGCGTGGCCGCCAGGTAGACCCAGCCGAGGGCCGGGAACCCGGCCGCGCTGAGCGCGACCAGGGAGACCATGACGGCGGAGTAGGTCGTGAACGACCCAAGCACCCCGGCGCCGACGGCCGCCTTGAGCCACTGCGGCAGGCCCGGTCGGGTCCATAGGCCGGCCACCAGCCAGCCGAGCACCAGCGCGCCGACCGTGTTGGCGATCAGAGTGCTCGCAGGGAAGGCGGTATCGACATGCGGCAGAGCCTGGTCGATGCCGAGCCGGAGGCCCGTTCCGACCATGCCGCCGAGGAAGACGGCCGGCGCGAGGTGCATCCGCTACTTCCTCTTGCGGCGCCGGGCGGCAGACGGCCGGGACTTCGCCGGGACCGTGCCGACGACGGGGGTCGGTCTGATCGGGATGTCCTTGGTCGCGGGGGCGAGCGGACGGCGCGGGATCGGGCGAGGGCGCACAGGCTCGCCGCGGCGGTCCTGACCGGGCACGGGCCGGGAGCGCCGGCCGTAGATGAGCTCGGAGGAGTCGAGCAGCCACGGAACGAGGGCGATGGTGACGCCGTGCACGAGCATGAGTTTCTGGCGCAGACGCCGGGCCTTGTGGTTGTGCAGCAGGCCCTCCCACCAGTGACCCACGATGTAGATCGGGGTGTACACGGTGACGACCTCGGAGCCGTGCTCCTCGCGGCGGTCCTTGATGTAGCCGATCAACGGCCAGCTGATGTCCCGGTACGGGGACTGCACGATGCGGAGGGGCACCTGGATGTTCTGCTGCACCCAGGCTCGTTTCAGTGCCTTGGTCTCGTCGATGTCGACCGAGATATGCACGGCCTCGATGCTCTCGTGGCGTGCGGCGATCGCGTAGTCCAACGCCTTGAGCACGGGCTTCTGCATCTTGCCGACCAGAACGATGGCGTGATCACCCTGGGAGCCGAAGGTGGTGTCGGCATCCACTTCGATCTCCTTGGCGACATCCCGGTAGTACCGGTTCACGCCGAGCATCAGGGTGAACAGCACAGGCATCAGGACGAAGACGAGCCAGGCACCGTGAGTGAACTTGGTGATGGTGACCACAATCAGCACCACACCGGTGAGCATCGCGCCGAACCCGTTGATCGACAGGCTGGCGATGATGGAGCCGCGGTTCGGCGGATTGGTTTTGAGCAGCTTCAGCCAGTGCCGTACCATGCCGGTCTGGCCGAGCGTGAAGGAGACGAAGACGCCGATGATGTAGAGCTGGATCAGCACGGTGAGGTTGGCCTGGTAGATGACCAGGATCACGCAGGCGAAGAATGCCAGCAGGAGCACACCATTGGAGTAGATCAGGCGATCGCCGCGGGTGCTGAGCGATTTGGGCGCATAGGAGTCCTTGGCCAGAACGGAACCGAGCAGGGGGAACCCATTGAACGCCGTGTTGGCGGCCAGCAGCAGCACTGCCGCGGTCGCGGCCTGCAGCACGAAGAACATGATCGAGTTGTTGCCGAAGGTGGCGGCCGCGATCTGGGCCATCAGGCTGCGTTGCGGGGAGGTCGCGCACTCCTCCCAGCCGATCAGGTCACAGGGGTTCTCCGCGTAATGCACCTTCGAGAACAGGGCGAGGGCGGTCAGGCCGACGAAGAGCGTGATGGCAATGCCACCCATGAGCACCAGGGTGCGCTGGGCGTTCTTGACCTTCGGTCGTTTGAACGCGGGCACGCCGTTGGCGATCGCTTCAACCCCGGTGAGAGCGCTGCAGCCACTGGCGAAGGAGCGCAACAGCAGCAGAATGAACGCCGTCTGGGCCAGGTTCTGGGCCTCCACCTCGTAGTTCGCCGATTCGGCCATCGGGGTGTCGCCGAGGGCGACGCGAGTCAGACCCACCACGACCATGAGCAGCACCGAGCCTATAAAGAGGTAGGTGGGGAGGGCGAAGGCCTTGCTGGACTCGTGCACGCCGCGCAGGTTGACCGCCGCGAGCAGGATCACGAAGAACACGGCGAACTCCACCCGGAAAGGGGCGAGACCTGGGAGCGCAGAGATGATGTTGTCCACGCCGCTGGCCACCGATACGACCACGGTCATGACGTAGTCGACGAGAAGGGCCGACGCGACGATGAGACCGGCCTTCTCGCCGAGGTTTTTGTGGGCAACCTCGTAGTCCCCGCCGCCGGATGGGTAGGCCTTGATCAATTGGCGGTAGGAGGCGACGACCACGACAAGCAGCAACACGACGACCGCCGCGACCCACGGCGCGAAGCTAAGGAAGGCGAGCCCGCCGAGCGTCAGGATCATCAGGAGCTCTTGCGGTGCGTAGGCGACGCTCGACAGCGGGTCGCTCGCAAAGATGGGGAGGGCAAGGTGTTTGGGCAGCAGCTGACCGTCGAGCTTTTCGGTCGACAGCGGGTCGCCGATGATCCACCGTTTCGGTGAACGCGTCTCTGGTGCCTGGGGGCTTCCCTCTGGTGTCACGAGGGACGACACTACTCCCTTGGCATCCTCTGTCAAATCCATGGGAGTCGGCGGAAGCGTGGGCGTGTCGCCCGGAGGCCGTCAGATGGTGTGGCATGCCTCGATGACCCGCCACAGCGATCGGCGCAGAGCCTAAAGTTCGTCCAGGCTCATGCTCAGCTTGTCGATGATGCGGGGTGGGATCGTGCGGTGCGGTCCGCGGTGCCGGCTAGCGGCGCAGGGCGGCGAGGATGTCCGCGCGAACCTCGACCAGGCGGGACCGGAGCTCGGGCACGATGGCAGCCGACACGGCGGAACGCGTGGCCGTTGTGCGCAGGTCGGCTCGCAGCTGCTGCCGGAACTCGTTAAGCACCAGATCGGCCTCGTGCAGCGCGCGGTTGGACTCGAGGCGCGGGTCGGGCGTCGGCGCACCGGCGGATTCCGCATCAGATTCGGCGGTTCCGGCGCGTGCTTTCGTTCCCCCGTCCGTGGCTCCCGGTGTGCCGCCGGTCGCATCCGATTCCGGTGCGCTGGTCGGCGCTGCCGCGCCGGCCGCGGCACCCGCTGCCGTGCGCGCCGCATTGCCTGCGGCGGTGCTCGCTGCGGCTCCCGCCTTGCGTGTGCTGCGGGCATCGCCCGCCTGGCGCTTGGCGGAAGCCAGGTCGAGGCGCAGATTGCGCATCGCCGCGGTGACACCCGACCGCACGTCGTCGGCCAGCCGCCGCACGGAATCGGCAACCTCGGTCTCGAGGTCGTGCAGGTCGCCCTGGCGGGCGTGGAGTTCGGCCCGGCCGGCACCGGTGATCTCGTAGACGGTTTTGCGGCCATCCGTCGACTTGGTCACGAGCCCTTCTTCTTCGAGCTTGGCCAGTCGTGGGTAGATCGTTCCGGCGCTCGGGATGTACGTTCCGCCAAAGCGGTCGCTGAGCGCCTGGATCAGCTCGTAGCCGTGCCTGGGCTGATCGGCGAGCAGGCTGAGCAGGTAGAGACGGAGACTGCCGTGGGCGAAAACGGGGGTCACTCCCAGACCTCCCCGGAGGCGCGGGCGTCGCCCGGTTCAGCATCGGCTCGCTCGCCAGCCGGGCCCGCGGGCGCCGGCTCGGTGCTGCGACGCACCACCGTGATGTCGCCCGATACTGAGTTGGCCTGCAACTCGAGCCAGCTACCCTCGAGGGCGCCGGTACTGGACTCGTAGCCCTTGCCGAAGGTGCCGCGGATTGTATGATCGTCCAGCTGCAGCGTGCCCGAGACGGTGTTCAGTCGGTAGCGCGTCGCCACATCGGTGCCGAGGCGCACGGTGAGGTTGCCGCTGACCGTGTTCGTATTGATGGAATCGGGCGTGCCCTCGATGTCGAGGAACACCTCGCTGTTGACCCCGTCGAGACTGAATCGACGGATGGCCCCGCTCGCCGTGCAATCCCCGGAGACCGTGTGGGCGATGATGCTGCCTTCGAGGCCGCGCACCGACATCTCGCCGTTCACGGCGTTGAGCTCCACATCCCCGGTGACGCCGTCGACCGCGATGTCACCCGACACCGTGCTGAGCCGGGCGCCGTTCGTGAGGCCCGAGATCAGAGCCTCGGCCGAGATCACACCGAGCTTCAGGGCCACGTCGCGGGGGACCAAGATGCTGACGTCCGCCTTCGCGGTGCCGCGGAACGAGGCGAAGACCTCGATGAAGTTGTCCCAGCGCAACTGCGGGTGGTCGATCTCGAGGGTGTCACCGTCGATGGAGATCTTGAGGTCCTTGCCGGTCACGCTGTGTACTTCAATGCGGGTGCTCGGCTCGTCGTGGCCGATTACGTCGATCTTGCCGCCGATCATGCCCACCTTGAGCGAGCGAACGACTTCGATGTCGATCACCTTGGCCTGCCCGGGGGTAACCAGCCATTTTTCCACAGCCATTGAATTCTCCTTCTCGGTGCGGCATTCGGGCAACGGGTGCCCGCCGCATGTTCACGATATATCGCGTCTTGTGAGATTCACGTTATATCGCGTCTAACGTGCTCACAAGCGGCGGCTGGAACTCTCAGCCGAGGTTCAGCTCTCCGGCTCGTTGGTCAGCCCGCGGCTGGCGGCGCGCTCGGCCGATTCGATGGATTCAACCGGGGCGGCGCGCACGGTCAACAGCGGAATCGGGGACTTGTTGGCGATCTCCCTGGCCACGCTGCCGAGGAATCGCGAGCGGCGCTGCTGGTGCGCGCCGAGCGCAAGGAGATCGTAGGCGCCGGAGCCGGCCTGGCGCAGGATGTGGTCGACGGTGCTCCCGGTGGCGCGGGTGCTGAACGGGTGCACGCCGAGGTCGGCGAGCTGGCTGACGGCGGCAGACTGGGTGCCGGCGGCGATGCGGTCGAGTTTCTCGGGGGCGATGTCCAGCGCGACGTCGTAGCCGAGCACTGTCAGAAGGGTCACGGTCTTCAGCCGAGCGCCGAGCAGCAGCACGGTCGTGACAGCGGCATGGTTCGCCGCCTCGGAACCGTCGATACAGGCCAGCACGCGCACGTCTCCCTCAAGGGATTCCCCGGGGACCACGGCCGCCTCGGCCAGCTCCTCCCGCTCGAGGAAGACCGCCAGCCCGGCCAGCGCGATCGAGAAAGGGCCGGCAGCCAGACCGAGAACCACCCAGATCGGGGCGTCGTGGCCGCGGCGGATCATCACGAACGCCGCCGCCAGCCCGACCAGGACCCAGCCGACGGCGACCAGGATTGGTGTCACCCAGATGCCTTCTGCCCACATGTCCTCAGCATTGGCGGCCCACGCCGAACCCGCAAGGGTGCGGGGCCGGGTGGCCCGGGCATCCGTTGGGTGGCCGGGCTGGCGTCCGGCGGCATGGAGCGTCAGTAGAGGAAGATCGGCAGCCAGTCCCGGGTGTGGGCGTGCACGATCACCAGGAACACGACCGCGTCGAAGAGCAGGTGCACGATGACCACGTAGGTCAGCGATTTGGTGATCGCGAAGGTGTAGCCCTGCAGCAGCGCGAAGGGGAACGTCATCAGCGGCCCCCAGCTGCGGTAGCCCAGTTCCCACAGGAACGACGTGAAGATCACGGCCTGCAACAGATTGGCCTGCCAGTCAGGGAAATGGCGTCTGAGCACGGCGAACGCTATGCAGATGAAGAAGAGTTCGTCCCAGATGCCGACGAAGCCGACGCCCACGAACAGGCGGGCTATCTCGTCGGGGGCGGTCACCGTTGGCCAGTTCAGGTAGGCACCCGAGCGGATGAAGTAGGTCGGCAGGATCAGGTAGCCCAGCAGCAGCACCAGCGGCAGGTACCAGCGTTCGAGGGTGGTCCAGCGCTGGCCGGTGCGGATCGGGAAGCGGATCGCGTGGTCGCCGAACGCGTAGCGGGAGAGCAGGTAGGGCACCAGCACGGCGAGGGTCAGCACGGTGCCCATCAGCGCCATGTTCGGGTAGCTGATGTCGGCCTCGACCGAGATGGTGCTGACGATCAGCAGCCCGATCGCCAACAGGAGAAGGTCTTTGAACAGGGCCCGGTCGATCAGGAACGCGAGCCCGACCGCCCCGGCGAGCAGCGCATACCCGGGGATTGGCTCGCGCACCCCGAACAGCACCACGGCGGAGGCGGAGAGCAGTGCGGCCGGCACGAGCCCCCAGGACGCGCGGGGCCGCATCCGCTTTGCTGACGTTCCCGCTGCCGGTTCTTTCGCTGACCACGCCGCGCCATCGCCCATGCAATATGGTACCCAACTACCCTGCCCGGTGGCGCCGCTAGATTGGGGGGTGTGATGTCAGAAGATGAATCGGTGCGGGTGCTGCAAGCGCTCGTCGGCATTGATTCCGTCAACCCCGACCTTGTGGCGGGGGCCGCGGGCGAACGGATGATCGCAGCCTGGTGCGCCAACTGGCTCACCACACACGGATTCGAGGTGCACCGCCTCGAGGAGCACCCGGGGCGCCCCACGATCGTCGGCATCCGGCGCGGCACCGGGGGAGGGCGCTCCCTGATGCTGAACGGACACCTCGACACCGTCGGCGTCGGCGGCTACGCCGGGGACCCGTTCTCGGGCGAGCTCCGGGACGGGAACGTCTTCGGCCGAGGTGCCTTCGACATGAAGGGCGGCGTCGCGGCGATCCTGGTCGCGGCGGCCCGGGCAACCGGCGCCCGTGGCACGGCGACGGGGCCGGCCGAAGCATCCGTTCTCGCGGGGGACGTCATCGTCACCCTCGTCGCCGACGAAGAGTTCGGCAGCCTCGGCACCATGGAGGTGCTGCGCAGCTTCCGCGCCGACGCGGCGATCGTCGCCGAGCCGAGCGAGCTGTGCCTCACCCTCGCCCACCGCGGATTCGCCTGGTTCGAGGTGGAGCTCACCGGGCGGTCCGCCCACGGATCCCAGCCCGAGCGCGGCATCGACGCCATCGCGCACGCCGGGCTGGTGCTGCGCGCGCTCGACCGGCTCCGGGTAGAGATCGAGGCAGCGCCGGCGCATCCGCTGCTCGGACACGGCACCGTGCGCGTGTCGACCATTACCGGGGGCACGGATGCCGCGACCGTCGCGGCCGCCTGCACGCTCACGATCGAGCGGCGCATGGTGCCCGAACAGAGCCCTGACCAGGTTGAGGCTGAGCTCCGGGCGCTGCTGGAGCGGCTATACGACGGCGTGGCCGGGTTCCGTTTTCGCCTCACCCGGCTCGTGGGGCGCGCGGCGTTTGAGGCCGATCCGGAGTGGCCGATCGTTCGGCTGCTCGCGGCGCGGGCGGAGCAGGTGCTCGGGCGCCGGCCGTTGCGTCGCGGCGAGCCGTTCTGGACCGACGCCGGACTGCTGCACGAGGCCGGTATCCCCTGCCTGGTCGTGGGTGTGGACGGTGGCGGAGCGCAGGCCGACACGGAGTGGGCGCACGCGGCATCCGTTTCGGCACTGACCGACATCCTGACCGGCACGATCGCCGATTTCTGCGCGTAGCCCGTCCCGTCCCGTCCCGTCCCGTCCCGTCCCGCGAGAGCGGGTGAATCGTCGGTATGGGCACCCCAAACCGACGATTCACCCGCTGTCGCGAGCTGGGGAGCGAATTTAGGCCTAACGCTTGTGTTGATTGTTGAACAATATGTAGGCTGTCACGAAATCAATCAGTGACCGCCGGCGCTGACGCACTTTCCCCTTTCCGAAGTGAGCGCCCCATGGTTTCCAACGTCGTCCCCGCCATGATCCGAGCGAAAGCCGCCGGTACGAAAAGAAAGCTGAGCGGTCCGCGCACGGGCAGGCGGAACGCGCTCCTCGGCGCGATGTTCCTGATGGCGACCAGCGCCGTCGGGCCCGGCTTCATCGTGCAGACCACCACGTTCACGGTGCAACTGGGCGCGGCCTTCGCCTTCGCCATCCTGGTCTCGATCCTGGTCGACATCGCGGTGCAGCTGAACGTGTGGCGGGTGATCGGCGTCAGCGGCAAGCGGGCGCAGGAACTGGCCAACACGGTTCTGCCCGGCGCCGGCTGGTTCCTTGCCGCGCTGATCGGACTCGGTGGCCTCGTCTTCAACATCGGCAACATCGCCGGGACAGGCCTGGGCGCGAACGTGCTCTTCGGCATTGACCCCAAGATCGGCGGCGTGCTCTCCGCCGTCGTCGCGATCGCCATCTTCTTGAGCAAGCGGGCTGGGCTGGCCCTGGACAAGATCGTGGTGGTGCTCGGCGCCATCATGATCGCGCTGATCGCCTACGTGGCCTTCGTGTCCCAGCCGCCGCTGGGTCTGGCCCTCAAGAACGCTGTGATCCCGGATCAGATCGACTTCCTGATCATCACCACCCTGATCGGCGGCACCATCGGCGGCTACATCACCTACGCCGGTGCGCACCGCATGGTCGATGCCGGCGTCACCGGCCCCGCCAATGTGCAGTCGATCACCCGCAGCTCGGTGCTCGGGATCATCATCACCGGCGTGATCCGTGTGCTGCTTTTCCTCGCCATCCTCGGCGTCGTCGCCGGCGGCGTCACCCTCACGAGCGACAACATGCCGGCCGAAGCGTTCCAGGCGGCCGCCGGTGAGATCGGACTCACGCTGTTCGGAATCGTGCTCTGGGCAGCATCCATCACCTCCGTCATCGGAGCGGCCTACACCTCGATTTCCTTCGTCACGACGGCACGGACCAAGCCCCGCACCCGCAGCATCGCCACCGTCATCTTCATCGCCGTGTCGACGGTGGTGTTCACGATGCTGGGTCAGGCCCCGGCCACGCTGCTGATCATGGCCGGCGCGATCAACGGGCTGATCCTTCCGGTCGGCTTCGCCGTGATCCTCTGGGTTGCCTGGCGCCGCCGCGACCTGCTCGGCGGTTACGTCTACCCCAAGGCGCTCCTGTTCATCGGTGTCGCCGCCTGGCTGCTCACGCTGTTCCTCGGCTACAAGTCGCTGAGCGGCCTCGCCCAGCTGTGGGTTTAGGCGACAGGGTTTAGGAGACAACGGATGCCGCCGCTCACGATGACCGATACCGCCGCGGGCCAGGGTGACCCGGCCACGCTCTCCCCGGCCGAGGCCCGTGCCCTGTTCCGGGGTGGCCGGGTCTCGCCCACGGCCGGCTGGGCAGGCGGGTTCACCCAGGCCAACCTGATCATCGTTCCCCGCGAGCAGGCCTTCGACGTTCTGCTGTTCGCGCAGCGCAACCCGAAGGCCTGCCCGATCCTGGGCGTGCTGGACGCCGGGCAGACCAGCGGTCCGCTGCTGGCGGGCGGCGACATCCGTACCGATCTGTCCCGGTACACCGTCTACGAGGACGGCGTCCTGGTGGCCGAGCCGACCGACATCTCGGCCTGGTGGCGAGACGACCTGGTCACGTTCATCGTGGGCTGCAGCTTCACCTTCGAGGCGGCGCTCCAGGCTGGCGGCGTGCCCATCGCGCACATCGACCAGGGTGTGAACGTGCCGATGTACCGCACCTCGGTGCGCTGCGCGAGCGCCGGGGCACTGTCCGGGCCTCTGGTCGTGTCGATGCGCCCGGTCGCGCCCGCGCAGGTGGCTGACGCGGTGCGCATCACCTCCCGGTACCCGGCGGTTCATGGCGCGCCGGTGCACGTGGGGGACCCGTCCCTGCTCGGCATCAGTGATCTGTCCGCGCCGGACTTCGGTGACGCCGTCGCGATGCGTGAGGGCGACATTCCGGTGTTTTGGGCCTGCGGGGTGACGCCGCAGGCGGCGGTCATGGAGTCCCATCCAAGGCTGGCGATCGGGCACGCGCCCGGCCACATGCTGATCACCGACGCACGCGACTCCGACTACCTCGTGCCGTAGTCCCGGCGCCTCCGGAGAACCCCCGGTCGGATGTGGCTAGCGGCCCGGCTCGGCCAGCGTGGACAGCAGCTGCGTCTCGGCCCGCCGCAGGTAGGCGGTCAGAAGCTCGGCCGCATCGCTCTGCCGACCGGCACCCAGCAGTTCCACGATGCGGGCGTTGTCGTCGACATAGGGCGCGTGGAAGTGTTCGTCCTCGGCCATCGAGTGGAAGACCAGGCGCATCTCCGCGAGAACCTGCACCATCAGCCGGTTGAGGCGCTCGCTGCCGGCCAGCGCCACGATCCCGGCATGGAAATCCTGGTTGGCACCGGCCATGCCTGAGATCGACCCGGTGGTGCGGGCCGCGCGGGCACTATCCACCACCTGGCGCAGGCGGTCCAGGATCGGCTCGGACACCTCGTCGGCCCTCGTGAAGGCCAGCGCGGCCGGCTCGAGGTAGCGCCGCACCCGGTAGATTTCACGGATGTCGTCGGCCGTCGGCCGGGCGACGAAGACTCCCCGGTTGGGGATGCGGGTGACCATGCGCTCGGCGCTGAGCGTCGAGAAAGCCTCCCGCAGGGTGTTGCGGGACACGCCGAGTGCCTCGCGCAACGGCTCCTCGCTGAGCTTGGTGCCGGGCGGGAGCTGCCCCGCGGCGATCCGGTCGCGCAGCACGCCCGAGACCCAGAGGCCGGTCTCGGCGTGCCGCCCGGCTCCGGTCTGGTGGCGCAGGTCGGCGAGCGTCTCGGCGAGGGTCATGAACCTAGGATACGGCCCGGTCAGAGGGCAAGTCAGTCCCCGATCGAGGTGACGGCGGCATCCACCGCCACGGTGTCTCCCGGCTGCACGAGTTGTTCACCCAGGGTTCCGCCGCGGTGCGCCACCACAATGGACTCCATCTTCATGGTCTCGAGCACGAGCACCGGGTCGCCCGCGGCGACAATCGCGCCTGACTCCACCATCCACTTCACGACCGAGCCACCCATGCTGGCCCGGAGCACGGCCAAGTCGACGTCGGCGGCTGCGGTCGACAAGCCCGAGCCCGCCGCGGGCGCAGCTTCGGCGGCACCCGGGCCCGTGGTCATGCCGCGCAGCAGACCCTCGAGCAGTCCGGCAGGCAGTCCGAGCGCCATCCGTCGCCCGTCGACCTCGATGCTGATGGTCTGCCGCGGAGCTTCCGGCGGCACCGGATTGAACTGGGGGTCACTGGGCAGTTCCTCGGCGAAGTCGGCCTGGATCCAGCCGGTGTGCACCCCGAGCTGGTCGGCAGCCGTGAACGCGGGTGAGTTGACCACGGCACGGTGGAACGGCAGCACCGTGGGCAGGCCGGTGATCTCAAACTCGACCAGGGCACGGCGGGCGCGGCGCAGGGCCTGCTGCCGGTCGGCGCCGGTGACGATCAGCTTGGCGAGCAGGGAATCGAACTGGCCGGGAACCATGCCGCCCGCCTTCACACCCGAATCGACCCGGATGCCGGGCCCGGTCGGCACGGTGAAGGTCGCCACGGTGCCGGGGCACGGCAGGAACCCGCGGCCCACGTCTTCCGCGTTGATCCGGAACTCGAAGGAGTGCCCGCGCGGTGTGGGATCCGTGAACACGGGCAGCGGGCCCCCGGCCGCGATCTGGAGCTGGGCGAGCACCAGGTCGATGCCGCTGGTCTCCTCGGTGATCGGATGCTCGACCTGCAGTCGGGTATTGACCTCGAGGAAGGAGATGGTGCCGTCCTGCGCCAGCAGGTACTCCACGGTGCCGGCGCCGGTGTAACCGGCTTCCCGGCAGATCGCCTTGGCTGAGGTATAGATCTGCTTCTTCTGGGCCGCGGTGAGGAACGGCGCGGGCGCCTCCTCGACGAGCTTCTGGTTGCGGCGCTGCAGCGAGCAGTCGCGGGTTCCGACCACGATCACGTTGCCGTGGGTGTCGGCGAGGATCTGCGCCTCGACGTGTCGGGGCTTGTGTAGGAAGCGCTCGACGAAGCACTCGCCGCGGCCGAACGCGGCCGTGGACTCGCGCACGGCCGAGTCGTAGGACTCCTCGATCGCATCCATGTCCCAGACGACCTTGAGTCCGCGCCCGCCACCGCCGAAGGCCGCCTTGATGGCCACCGGGAGTCCGTGTTCCATCGCGAAGGCGCGCACCTCGGCGGCGGTCTCGACGGTGCCCTCGGAGCCGGCCACCAGAGGAGCTCCGACCCGGATGGCGATCTCGCGGGCCGAGACCTTGTTGCCCAGCACCCGGATCGCGGCGGGCGTCGGGCCGATCCAGATCAGCCCGGCGTCGATCACGGCCTGGGCGAAGTCCGCGTTCTCAGACAGGAAGCCGTAGCCGGGGTGCACGGCGTCGGCGCCGGAGTCCCGGGCGATGACGAGCAGCTTGCCCACGTTCAGGTAGCTGTCGGCGGGGGCGTCGCCGCCGAGCGCCCAGGCCTCCGTGGCGGCCGAGACGTGCAGGGCGTCGGCGTCGACGTTCGCGTAGACGGCCACGGATTCGAGCCCGGCGTCGTCACAGGCGCGAATGATGCGCACCGCGATCTCGCCGCGGTTGGCAATCAGGACTTTCTGCATGGCTTAGCTCTCTTTCGGGGTGGTGGCGGCGGTCGGCGGCACCGGCACAGGCACGGGAGTGAAACGGATGCCGGCGACCGTCGGCAGCTGCGCGGCCAGGTCAAGGTCTTCGGCGAGCACGACGCCGATCACCGGGTAGCCGCCGGTCACCGGGTGGTCGGCGAGGAACAAGACCGGCAGGCCCGACGGAGGCACCTGGATGGCGCCGCGGGCGGTGCCCTCGCTGGCCAGCTCGCCCGCCCGCGACCGGGTGAGCGGTTCGCCGGCCAGGCGCAGGCCGATCCGGTTCGACTGAATGGTGACGGTCCAGAGTTCCCGGTCGAACCGGTCGACGGATGCCGCGTCGAACCAGTCCGCGCGTGGCCCGGGCACGTAGCGCAGCTCGGTGACCTCGGCCGGAGGTGCGGGCGGGGTCTCGGGGTGGTGCACGGCGCTGCCGGGGGCAGCCGGCAGCATCCGCAGCACCGTGCCGGGCGTCAGCGGGGCTGGCCCGATCCCGCTGAGGGTGTCGGTGGACCGGCTGCCGAGCACGAGCGGAACGTCGATCCCGCCGCGGAAGGCGAGGTAGCTGCGCACGCCGGAGCTCGGCGAGCCCAGGGAGAGGGTCTCCCCGGCCAGCAGGGAGACGGCGGAGTCCATCGGCAGCGTGCGGGGGCCGTGGGCGGAATCGGTAACGGTCAGGAGAACGACGGCTCCGGTCACGGCGAGCACCTGGTCGGTCACGGCGGTCAGCGAGAGCCCGCCGAAGGCGTTCTCCAGCACGGCCGCCGTTGCCGGGTTGCCCACGACCCGGTTGGCACGCCGCAGGGCGCCGCGGTCGAGGGCGCCGGAGCCGGTCACGCCCTGATCGGCGTAGCCGGGACGGCCGAGGTCTTGCACCGTGGTCTGGGCTCCGGCGGAGAGCACGAGCACGCCGCTCGCGGAAGCAGCGGGCGCGGCATCGGCGGCGGGCGCGGCAGCATCCGTCACCCGCTCTCGCGAGGCGACGTCACCGGCGACGGATGCCTGCGCCCGCACCGCCTGGAACCGCACCCGGCCGCCGGGTCGGATCAGGGCAGGCTGGGCTCGGTCGAGGTCCCAGAGCCGGGCCTCCGTGCGGCCGAGGAGTTGCCAGCCGCCCGGCGAGGAGCGGGGATAGACGGCGGAGTAGGTGCCGGCCACGGCGACGGAGCCGGCCGGCACCGAGCTGCGCGGCACGGTGCGCCGGGGCACGGTCAGGCTGGCGTCCTCTCCGGTCAGGTAGACGAAGCCGGGCGCGAAACCGCCGAAGGCGGCGGTCCAGACCTGCCCGGCGTGGGCGGCGATGACGCCGTCGACGCTTAGGCCGGTTTCCGCGGCCACGGCGGCCAGGTCTTCCCCGTCGTACACGGTGTCGATCAGCACGAGCACGGTGTCGGTGGTGGTGGCAGGGGCCGCGTGGAGGCTCCGGATGGCCTCGGCGAAGCCCCGCGCGGCGGCGGAGGAGACGCCGGTGACCAGCACGGTCTCGGCGGCGGCCAGCACGTCGACCTGGCCGTCGAGGGGATGCTGCTGCAGGTGGGCCTGCAGGGCGAGAACGTCGGCCAGGCTGTCCAGTTCGACCAGGACGGCACGGCCCCCAACGGGACGGATGTTGCGGTAGGTGCCGGCCACGAGGCTAGACGAAGCTTCGGATCGGGATGCCGGCACCCTGAAGCGCCGAGCGCACGATGCCGGCCAACGTGACAGCGCCGGGGGTATCGCCGTGCAGGCAGATGCTCTCGGCTTGAACCGTGAGGAGGCTTCCGTCGACCGTGCGCACCTGGCGGTCGCCGGCCAGGCGCAGCGCCTGCTCGGTGACGGCATCGGGGTGCAGCAGCACGGCGCCGGGCCGGGACCGCGAGACCAGGGAGCCGTCGGGGTTGTAGGCGCGGTCGGCGAAGGCCTCCACGACCGTGCGCAGCCCGGCCCGGTCGGCGAGCCGCTGGATCTCGGAGTCGGGCAGCACCATCACGGGCAGAGTCGGGTCGACGGCCCGGATCGCGTCGATGACGGCCTGCGCCTGCACCGGGTGGTGCGCGATGGTGTTGTAAAGGGCGCCGTGCGGCTTGACGTAGCTGACCTGGGTCCCGGCGACGGTGGCCAGCGCCTGGAGCGCCCCGATCTGGTAGATGACCTCGTCGGTGAGGTGCACGGGGTCCATGTCGATGAACCGCCGGCCGAAACCGGCCAGGTCCCGGTAGCCCGGGTGCGCGCCGACTGTGACGCCGGCCTCGGCCGCGGCCGTGCAGGTGGCACGGATGGTGCTGGGGTCCCCGGCGTGGAACGCGCAGGCCACGTTCACGCTCGAGACCGAGGAGATGATAGCGGCGTCGTCGCCGAAGGACCAGTTGCCGAAGGACTCCCCGACATCACTGTTCAGATCGATGCTGTTCGAATCGATGGTGGTCATCCGTGCTCCGTCCTTGGAAGTTTGAACAAGACTGCACTACTTCGGCGGATTGTTCAACAATCTAACAAAGAATAGTCAGCACCGGTGCCGGTCGAGGCGGTCGGGCTAGTTCGCGGGGCTGTCGATTGAGGGTTCGGACGGGAGCACGGATCCTTCGAGGTTCTCCTCGAGTCGGGCGTCCCCGGGCGCGGGCAGGGTGATCGCGAAGAACGGGATTGTCCAGTGGCAGAGCGGGCCGACGAGCACGGCGAACAACACCGTGCCAATGCCCACGTTGCCGCCGAGCACCCAGCCGATGCTGAGCACGGTGACCTCGATGCCCGTGCGAACGATCCAGATGCGCCAGCCGGTGCGCGTGTGCAGCCCGGTCATCAGACCGTCGCGCGGGCCGGGGCCGAAATGCGCGCCGATATAGAGGCCCGTGGCAATCGCCAGCACCAGCAGCCCGGCCGCGAACAGCAGGATGCGCACCCAGAGATCGAGGCCGGTCGGGATCAGCCAGAGGCCGACATCCGCCGCCGGCCCGACGAGCAGGGCGTTGAGCACGGTGCCCACGCCCGGCTTCTGGCGCAGCGGAATCCAGAGCAGCAGCACGACGCCACTGATCAGGATGGTGACCAGCCCGAAGCCGAGGCCGGTGCGGCTCGAGATGCCCTGGGTGAGCACGTCCCACGGGGCCAC
>JBBQDC010000018.1:0-32628 GCA_038319305.1 Actinomycetales bacterium
GCGAGACCAGGTCGGAACACTTCCGGAAGCGGAGTCCTTCGCCTCGGCCGACGGACTCGGCGTGCAGGCCGTTGTCGACGGTCGCGCCGTGGTCGTCGGACGTCCGCACTGGCTCACCGAACAGTGGGGCATCGCCTTCCCTCCCGAACTCGAGGCGGCGCTCGCTGCCAGCGAGAACAGGGGCGAGACCGCTGTTGCGGTGGCCTGGGACGGAGAGGCTCGCGGCATCGTCGCGGTCGCTGACACCGTGAAGGACACCAGCACCGCGGCAATCGTGGAGTTCCGCCGTCTCGGCCTCACCCCGGTACTCCTGACCGGAGACAACGAAACCGTGGCTCGCAGCGTTGGCGTCGTGATCGGCATCGACGATGTGCGGGCCGGCGTGCTCCCCGCCGAAAAGGCCGAAGTGATCCGTGCACTGCAGGCCGAGGGCAAGGTCGTGGCGATGGTCGGTGACGGCGTCAACGACGCGGTCGCACTCGCCACAGCCGACCTCGGCATCGCGATGGGCACCGGTACCGACGTCGCAATCGAGGCCAGTGACCTGACCCTGATTCGCAGCGACCTCATGGCGGCAGCGGATGCGATCCGGCTGTCCCGACGCACGCTCGGCACGATCAAGTCAAACCTGTTCTGGGCCTTCGCCTACAACGTGGCCGCAATCCCGCTCGCCATGCTCGGCCTGCTCAACCCTCTGATCGCCGGAGCCGCCATGGCGCTGTCTTCGGTCTTCGTAGTGAGCAACAGCCTCCGGCTGCGCGGCTTCCGCGGGCTGAAGATCACCCCGACGCCCGAGTTGACCGGGCAGTCGTGACAGGCGCGGCGCGAATGGTGTCGTGGTGGACCGAGTTGCGGGCCGGGACAGGTCTCGCGATCAATCCACACAGAAAATAGCAGGGCAGAGGCCGTTTCCGGAGAATTCCGGAGGCGGCTTTTGCCGTGGTGGCGCAGTCACGCCTTCTCTCGACCCGTTTACCGGTGAGATTCTCAACTTCTACCGTGGCCGCTACCGACCCACGAGAGCACAGCAGGAATACCTCGCCGTGACAGACGTCACCTGCGGCACCTCCGGCTGGGAAAGGCTCGCCATGACGCTCTGTGAGACGGATCACCGGTTGAAGACGTTGACGAAGGGCTAAATCGGAATAACTCTGACCGAAACACGAATTCGGCCTTACCCCGCGTCCCCCGGCCCTCGAGCATCACTAGCCGTGGGCTCTGTCGCGTTGTCTGATGCCGAACCCAGCACGGGGGCGGCGAGGGCTCGAATACGCTCCATCGTGTCCGGGTCAGGTGCGGAAGCTTCGTACGCCGCGATGAGTTTGTCAGTCTCGTTGACAACGCGCGTTCGTCGTGACCGTGTGGATGAGGCGCGACTGAGACGATCCGCGAGGCGCAGTGCAGAGCGAATAACCATCGGATGCTCGAGACCATAGGTTCTAATCGCGGCGAAAATCCCACCGGCCAGCTCCTCAGCGGTTGGCCACACGCAGGTCACACGGGCTACACCGTCATCGTCTGCCAGGTGGGATGACGGGACGGCACGACGGAACAGCGGGATGAGGCTCTCTCCTGCAAGATCCAGTGCGCTCACGGCGGTGTACGGGTCATTCGCACCGGAAGCGAGACCGCGCACCGCTATCTCGACGAGCTGTTGCAAGGCGAACTGGATATCCTGGTGGGGAGTTCGGGCGGAGCCGAGAGTGAAGGCCGATTGAATTTCTCGATCCAGCTGACCGTCGGCAGTACCGTTCCCGTCGGAACTGACTACCTCCACCAACGGTTCGCCCGGGACAACATGTGTGCCCGGCATCGCGGTCACGGTGATGACGCTTCGGTGGGACGACGCGATGCGTACCAGCTTCTTCAGATCGACTGCTTGCACGTAACCTCCCGCGACGGATGGGATCACGGTCGGCTGAGCGAAGGAGATGATGCCGGCTGTGGTGGCCAGATCTTCTTGCTCGTCTGGGTAGAGCAGGTCGATTGTGGCGGTGAGGTCATCCTGAACTCGGCGTTGCAGGGTGGTGATCTGCACCGAGTCTGCGATGTGGTGGATGAAGAACACCAGCACGGCCACATCAAGCACGGCGAGTAGCACGGCGAAAAAGACCGCTGTGATCGGAACGAAACTGTCGTTGTCCTCGACCTGGGTGTGCACGGATTGTAGAACCACGAGCGAGTACAGAAACGTTGAGGTGAATATGGCCAGTACGAACTGATTGGCCCTGTCGGCCATGAAGTTACGCACCAGTCTCGGGCCGTACGTTGATGACGTCGTTGCGAGTACGGAGATGGTTATCGAGAACGTTGTGCCCGCAACGGTGAGCATCGACGCTCCGATGATCGAGAGAATCGCTCGTCCGCCGCTCGCGCTCAACGCATCGAGGAAGAACGCGCCGGTGACGCCGTTGCCAATCAACGCGCGATCAAACAACACCAATCCCTGTGCGAGAAGGATGGCCATGATTCCAAAGACAGTGGGGAGAAACCAGAAAGACTCCCGAGCGCGCAAGAACATTGTTCGTTTCATACGGTGGCCTCCTCCGATGCTGGTGCGATGATTCACGACTGCTAGTCGCTCTGCGGCAATATTCAACCATGTCGTGTGACTCCAGCTGATCCCGGCTTCCGAGATTCTCGGGTGACAGGGGCCTCAGCGAGGTCCGCGAGCTGGCTGGGAATATGGGCAGACACTCTCGCCTCACCCGGTTCACCGATATATCGTTAGGTATCGTCGAGCATGGATGGCTACGGCGCTGAGGAGGAAAATCATGAGCAATTCATTTATGGGCGATAGGTTCTCCGGACGCAGGAGCGGCGCCGGTGAAGGCTGGCCCGCCAACGCGGTGTGGGAAGCGATGGAACAGTTTCGCGGACAGTTCGACCGCAAGGCCGGCATGAGGATGGGACGAGGCGACGTGCGCGCGGCGGTGCTAGCCCTCCTTGTCGAGAAGCCGATGCACGGCTACCAGATCATCCACGAGATCGAGGAACGCAGTGGCGGCGCGTGGAAGCCGAGCCCCGGCTCGGTCTATCCGACGCTTCAACTGCTCGCGGACGAGGGTTTGATCAGCTCCGAGGAGTCCAACGGTCGCAAGACCTACTCCCTCACGGACGAGGGACGGCAGGTAGCAGAGGCCGCGGCCGATCAGCCGGCACCATGGGAGGCACCGGGCGCTCGGGACAGCGCCCGGGACGGCGGGCGTGCGACCGCGCTGCCCAAGGCAGGCCTTGACCTGGCCCAGGCCGCAGCGCAGGTCGGGCGCACCGGCAACCCCGAGCAGGTGAAACAGGCCGTCGACGTTCTCGAAGAAGCGCGTCGTAAGCTTTACTCCATCCTCGCTCAAGACTGAGCGTGCCCCAGCACAACGGCGCCGCGGAGAATAGATGACCGAGATTCGATGACCGACGTCGGGGACATGCGCGCCCGCTACCGCAGAATCATGCGGTTCGCCGCTCGCTATCTGGTGCAGGCCTGGTGGTATGAACTGTTTCTCCCGCGGGTCGGGCTCGCGCGGTTATCAGCACGCAGCCGCGCGAGGCGCCTCCAGCGACTCGCGCAGCACTTCCACGTGCTCGCGGTCGACCTGGGTGGCCTCATGATCAAGGTCGGCCAGTTCATGTCGTCACGACTCGACGTGCTGCCGCCCGAGATCACCAAGGAACTCGAGGGTCTGCAAGACGAGGTTCCGCCGGTACCCTTCCCGGAGATCCGGGCCCTCGCCGAGGCCGAGTTGGGCGTGACGCTGGAGCGTGCGTTCTCGTTCGTCGATCCGACTCCGCTCGCGGCGGCATCCCTCGGTCAGGTCCACCGCGCGCGACTCTCAGAAATGGATGCCGCGGAGACGGGCCTGCTCGACGTCGTCGTGAAGATTCAGCGTCCGGGCATCGGCGAGATCGTCGACGTCGACCTCCGCGCGCTTCGCCGCGTGGCCGGCTGGCTCAGTCGTGTGCGCCTCGTCTCGGATCGGGTCGACATGCCCACCCTCGTCGAGGAGTTCGCGTCGACGAGCCTTGAGGAGATCGATTACCTGCACGAGGCAACAAGCGCCGAGCGGTTCGCGCAGGACTTCACGGACGACGCCCGGGTCGGTGTTCCCGAGCTGGTGTGGGAGCGCACGACGCGGCGGGTGCTGACTCTGCAGGATGTCACCGCGATCAAGATCAACGATGTCGATGGGCTGAGAGCCGCCGGCATCGACCCGTCCGACGTCGCCACCGAGTTCGCGGCCGTCATGTTCGATCAGCTTTTCCTCCACGGCTACTTCCACGCTGACCCGCACCCCGGCAACATCTTCGTTACGCCGCGGAGTGGCGCCGGCGAGGATGGTTCGAACGAAAGCCGGGCCTGGAGATTCACCTTCATCGATTTCGGGATGATGGGGGAGGTGCCCGGCGCTCTGCGAGGAGGGCTACGGAAGCTGCTGATCGCGGCCGCGTCCCGCAACGGCAAGGGAATGGTGGACGGCATCCGTGGTGTGGGCGTGCTCCTGCCGTCTGCTGACACCGCCGAGCTCGAGCGCGCCATGACAAAGCTGTTCGCCCGGTTCGGCGGTATGGGTTTCGCCGAGTTGCAAGACGTCGATCCGCGAGAGTTCCGCGCCTTCGCGAACGAGTTCGGTGATGTCGTTCGCTCACTGCCGTTTCAGTTGCCGGAGAACTTCCTGCTCATCATCCGTGCGATGTCACTGACGTCGGGTATGTGCAGCTCGCTCGACCCTGCCTTCAACATCTGGAATGCCGTCGAGCCATACTCCGCCCAGCTGATTCGGGCCGAGGGCGGAAACCTGGTTCAGGATGTCGCGAAGCGCGCGGTGTCGGCCGCGGGTATCATCGCGCGGCTGCCCCAGCGACTCGATAACCTCACGACGCGGATCGAAGAGGGCACGGTCTCTGTGCAGACCCCTCGGCTCGAGCGTCGCCTCGGCAACATCGAGCGAACGGGACGTCAGATCATCTCGGCGATCCTGTTTGCCGCACTACTGATCGGCGGCGTCATGCTGCGTGCCGAGGATGTCGTGTTCGGAACGGTGCTCATGGTGGTTTCTGCGTTCCCGCTGTTCCACGCCCTGTTCGCGGGGATCGTTGCGCGGCGCGGGCCCCTGCCCTAGGCAACCGCCCGCCAGATGATTACCTACCCGATGCGCGGCAACGCCAGTTTCAACCTGACGACCTCCTTGCGTACCGACGTTGGCGCGAATCTTCTGCGGCGCGGATCGTGACGCTTACGTGGCGGCGACGCGCATCCGCTCTTCGGCCAGGTCGTAGTCGGGCTCGGGCCAGTCCAGGTTGAACTCCAGTAGCTTGTCGATGATGATTTGCTGCACGGCCAGTCGCGAATACCACTTGTGGTCCGCAGGAACGACCAGCCACGGCGCGTGATCGGTCGACGTTCGTTCGAGGGCGATCTGGTAGGCCTCCTGAAGCTGGCGCCACAGCTCGCGGTCGTCGACGTCGCTCGGGTTGTACTTCCACAACTTGGACTCGTGACGAAGCCGGGCAACCAGGCGCCGCCTCTGCTCCTCTTCGCTCATCTGGAGCATCACCTTGATGATCGTGGTTCCGTGGTCCGTCGCGTGTTGCTCGAAGGTGTTGATCTGGCGATATCGCCGGTCGAGCGTCTTCGGGTCAGCAAGGTGACGCACGCGTGCGGCCAACACGTCTTCATAGTGTGAACGATCAAAGACGCCCACCATCCCGGGCTCGGGGAGTCTCTTGCGCACGCGCCAGAGGAAGCCGTGCTTCAGCTCCTCAGGGGAGGGTGCCTTGAAACCGTGCACAACCACGCCGGAGGCGCTCATTCCGGCGAGCGAGTGGGTGACGATCCCGCCCTTGCCGGAGGTGTCCATTCCCTGCAGAACAAGCAGCAGGGAGCCCGTGCCACCGACGGTGCTGTCGGCGAAGAACTTGCCCTGCAGATCGCGCAGGGTGCCCTCCTGCTTCAGCCGGAGGGCGGTGCCAGACCGTTTGGTGGCGTTGATTCCGGGTGTCGCCCCTGGGTCGACATCCGTGAGCTGGAATCCGGGTTCCACCCGATGGAGATCGCTCGGCTTCTCTGACCACACTGTCTTCGACATGGGTCGATGGTAGCGGATGCGTGTTCCGTGACGAGGGGCGATGTCAGTTGGCGGTATGGCTGTTGCTCAGCCGCCGGGAGATTCCCTAGTTCGGCCACTACCGTGGTAAGGCAACGATCGCCCCGTGGTCGCTGTTATCGAACGGATCAACAATGACAGGAATCACGCTGGGACCAGCGAAAAGAACTGCGTGGCGGTTGAAATCGCAGATAACCAAGTCACGCATGCTGCAGGCAGCCAAAGCCGCCGTCGCCGTTGGCATTGCGTGGTCTGTGGCGCCATATTTGCCCGGGGTCGCCGACGATTACCCCTACTACGCGCCGCTCGGCGCCCTCGTGAGCATGTACCCCACGCTGATGGGTTCGGTGAGAAATGCCCTGCAAACCCTCGGGGGTCTTGCAGTCGGGATTCTGCTCGCCGGGGCAGTGCTCGTCGTCAGCGAGCCGAACGTAGTGACTATTTCGCTCGCCGTCGGCGTCGGTTCGCTGATCGCTGCCACCGGGTGGTTCGGCGCTAACCGCGAATTCACTACCGAGACCTGAGTGCTGATTACGAGGACCTGGCTGCCCTCGAAACCGTCACCTTTCACGTGCGGGATCTCACGTATGTTCTTACCGGGGCGGTGTGGGGCACCCCGGTTGATGTCGAGCTGAAACCGGATTTGCGCCCGTCGCTGAGTCTGGCCCTTGACGCGGTGGCTGCGGTGCTCCACGACTGGGATTCGGGAAATACGGAGCTGACGGCGTATTCCGCCGCGGCGGACGCGCTTACGTCCCTCATGACCGAACTGGATCAACGGCGTGACCCGGCGCCAGCGACGTCGATGGGCGCCGCGACCGCCATCGCCATGGATATCGCCCGCATCCTCGCAGCCCTGCGCTCCCGGCTCGAACAGCCCCCGCCGCCTTCGACGGACGCCTAGTCTCTGATGGTGCGTACCCGTGAGCTTGACATCGGCACCGTTCTCTGGCTCACTCAGGGGTGACGTACCTGTTGCCCCAGACCCCGGTAGCGCCGCAATTTTTCGCCATACCAAGGGAGCATCCCATGAATCTTTTTGTCATCGTCGCCATCGTCGCGGTTGTCCTTCTACTTGTCGGTGGTTTTGTTCAGGCCTTCCAGTTCCTGCTCTGGATCGGCGCCATCCTCCTGGTCATCGCGATCATCGGGTGGCTCTTCCGCACGATGTCGGGCCGCAGTCGTAAATCCGTGTGACCGACCGGGACGACCAGGACGGCACGGCGGCCGACACCCAATTGGATGTCGGGGCGCCGGAGCTGGCCCAGCCGGCGAACACTGAGTATTCCATCCTGCAGCGGCGCTACCGGATCACGGACTTCATTGCCCGCGGTGGTATGGCCTCCGTGTATCGCGCAACGGATGAGTTGCTTCACCGCGACGTCGCAGTGAAGTTGTTCCCGGCGTCCGATGATGCGACGACTTCCGATCGCCAGAGCAACGAACTGCGTATCCTTGCCAGTCTTAACCATCCCAATCTGGTGGCACTTTTCGATGCCGGCGTGGAACGGTTCGTCGACCCGGTACAGTCCCGGATGTATCTGGTAATGGAACTCCTCACCGGTGATACGTTGCGCGCCAAATTGCGAGCAGGCGGAATATCATCGCGGGAGGTTGCCGAGATCGGGTCCGATCTGGCCGAGGGGCTCGAATATATTCACGAGCAGGGCGTGGTCCATCGCGATGTGAAGCCCTCCAATGTCTTGATGGTTGTCTACCCGGGAAGCGATGGACGATCGCGCGCGAAGCTCTCCGACTTCGGTGTGGCATCGGCGCGGCCGAGCGCCCAGGAAGCGTCGGAAACCTCAACGGGTGGCACCGCTGCCTACCTCAGCCCGGAGCAAATTTGCGGGGAGGAGGTTGGTGCGGCGAGCGATATCTACTCCCTTGGACTGGTGCTCCTGGAATGCTTCTCCGGTCACCTTGAATTCCCGGGACAGTCCTTTGCCTCAGCGCTCGCCCGGCTCGGGCGCGAGCCCGAGATCCCGAGCCATTTACCTAAGGTCTGGCGCCATCTCCTGACATCGATGACGGCCAGAAACCTGGCAGAGCGCCCCCTCATCCGCGATATTGTGCTGACTCTTCGCGATGAGGCGCGATCGGATGCCCCACGTCACCGCCTGCCTGAGGGCACTGTCATCGCGCCCAACGAACTGGACCGGCTGGCCGAGGTGCGCCGGTATCAGATTCTCGACACGCCCCCCGACGGTGCGTTCGATCGGATCACCGCGCTGGCGGCGCGTGCCTTCTCGGTTCCGATTGCCATCGTCAGCATCGTGGATCACGACCGGATCTGGTTCAAGTCCCACCCTGGAATTGATGTCGTCGAGATCGGCCGCGACGCCGGACTCTGCGCTTCGGCGATTCTGCACGACACACCGTGGGTTGTCGAGAACGCACGAATCGATCCGCGCGCACTGGCCAACCCCCTCGTTGTCGGAGAGCTGGGCGTGCAGTTCTATGCCGGTGTGCCCCTTCGAACCAGGTCCGGCCATAACCTCGGCACGTTGTGCGTGTTGGATTATGTGCCCCGCGAAATGACACCACCGGAAATCGCAACGCTGAACGACCTGGCTGCGCTTGTGGTGGGCGAACTGGAGCTGCGGTTGGAAAGCCGAGAGCTTTCCGTGGGGACTGATCGAGAGCGAAGGTAAGCGTCGGCGCGCAGACTGCGCGGCTAGGGCAGTACGTGACCGGCGGCCGTGAACAGGCGGTACCACTCCGGTCGGGTGAGCGGCACGTCGGAGCCGGCCGCGGCATCCGTCAGGTGTGAGATGTTCGTGGTACCCAGCACAACCTGGATGTTGGCGGGGTGCCGTGTGATCCACGCGACGGCAATCGCCGCGGGGGCCACGTCGTACTTCACTGCGAGCTCGTCGAGGACGTCGTTGAGAGCCGAATACGACTCCCGATCGCCGAGGAAGATCCCGTCGAAGAACCCCTTCTGGAACGGCGACCACGCCTGAAGAGTGATGCCGTTGAGGCGGGAGTAGTCGATGATGCCGTTGCCGCGGTCAACGGACTGCTCGAGACCGGCCATGTTGGCTGACATACCCGCGGTGATCATCGGCGCGTGCGTGAGGCTGAGCTGCACCTGGTTGACGATGAGGGGCTGGCTCACCGAGTTCTTGAGAAGCTCGATCTGACCTGGGGTGTGGTTGGACACACCGAAATTGCGCACCTTGCCGGAGCTCTGCAACGCGTCGAACGCCGCAGCCACCTCGTCGGGCTCCACGAGCGCATCGGGGCGATGCAGCAGCAAGAGATCGAGGTAATCCGTCTGCAGCGCGGCCAGAGACTCATCCGTGGAGCGCAGGATGTGCTCCGTGGAGAAATCCCAGAAGCCCGGGCGGATGCCGACCTTGGACTGAATCGTGACGGCCGCGCGCTCCGCAGCGGAGAACGTCACGGCGTCGCCGAAGCGCTTTTCGCACTCGTGGGTCTCAGCGCCGTAGATGTCGGCGTGATCGAAGAAGTTGATGCCGGCATCGCTGGCAGCGCCCACAAGGGCGCGAATCTCGCCGTCGGTCATCGAGGAGATCCTCATCAGACCCAGGATGATGCTGGATGTTTCAAGGTTCGTGTTCGGTAGAGTCTGCGATTTCATGCTTCTATCCTGCCGGTTGCTTTCTAAGGAACGAAGTTGAGCGGGAGGTCGGCCGAGCAATCGGGCCGAGAGATCAGGTAGCCCTGGGGACGGCGCTCAATCCGGTGTGCCGGAGCTCCGCGCCTCACGTCTCAACTGGGAGCGGGCGTCGTGCTCGACGAGATTCGGAACGAAGGCGCGAACAGGGTTTTCCGAGAGTGCCCGAAAGCCCGTGTCGACGGTCTCGGTGATGTGATCGCGCGTCGTACCCGGAAAATGCTGCGATAGTCGGTCAATCATCAGGCCCACCTCAGCGGGGTCTTCCTCAAATTGCTTCACACGACGAGTGTGGTCGATATTCGCTTCGGGGGCAAAACGATCACAAGATTCTCACATCCGCGATCGCAGTCGACCTCACTTGCATCCTCGCCGCGATCCGTCTCCGGCTCGAACGCACGGATGCGACATACAATTGAGCCATGAATGCTGCCTCAGCCACAAACGCTGCCCGTGCGGCAAAGAACAGCACTCCACTTCGTGCCCTGGCGCGGTTGGGATTCGCCACCAACGGTCTGCTGCACATTCTCATCGGCGGACTGGCCATCAGCATCGCGCAGAGCGGCGGAAGCGGTTCGGCAGACCAGTCCGGTGCGCTCGGGCAGCTCGCGTCGACCCCGGGCGGAGTGTTTCTGCTCTGGACGGTTGTGATCGGTCTTTTCGCCCTCGGCGTGTGGCTGTTGGTGGCGGCATTTCTGATCCAGGGTGGCGACCCCAAGCGCAAGTGGGCCCACCGCGGTGTCGAGGCGAGCAAGGCCGTGGTCTACATCTTCCTGGCCTTCACGGCGTTCACCTTTGCCCGCGGAAGTTCAACGAGTGCGTCGAGCAGCACGAGCGATGCGAGCGCGACGCTCATTTCCTCCCCGGGCGGTGTCGTCGTTCTCTTCGCCGCCGGGATCATCGTTCTCGCCATCGGCGCCTTCTTCGTCTATAAGGGCTTGGCCAGGAAGTTCACATCCGATATCTCGGTACCGGCCGAGCCCGCTCGAAAGATGGTCATCGCCCTCGGCGTTACCGGCTACGTCTCCAAGGGCATCGCGCTGGGCGTTGTGGCGATCCTGCTCATGGTTGCCGCGGTCACTCGTGACTCGAGCAAGTCGACCGGTCTCGACGGCGCACTGAAGGCGCTGGCCGCGCTTCCCTACGGCGCCATCATCCTGGATGCCGTCGGAATCGGCCTGATCGCCTACGGTCTATATTGCTTCGTCCGCGCCTGGCGAGCCCGGCTCTAGACGTACGGGCAGACCCAACAGCCACACCATCAGTGGATGACTGCGAGCAGCACACCGACCGCGATGAAGAGAACGCCGAAGACTCGGTTCAGCGTTCGCTGACCGCGAGCGTCACGGGTGAATCGCTGAAACGAACGCGCCGTTCCGGCGAAGAAGAACCACATCACCAGAACGTCAATCACAATGACGGTGGCGGCGACGACCAGATACTGAGGCAGCATCGGTCGGTCCGCACGGATGAACTGGGGCAGGAAGGCCAGAAAGAACACAATCGCCTTGGGGTTGAGCATGTTCACCCACAGCCCGCGCCGGAACATCGACCATCGAGGCTCAGTGCGCAGCCCAAGCGCACGCTCAGCATCGATCTCCGGTTTGGCGAGGAACTGCCGGATGCCCAGGTAGACGAGGTAAGCGGCACCCGCGAAGCGAATGATGTTGAAGGCGAGTGGAGAACTGGCCACGAGCAGACCCACACCGAGCGCCACGATCACGATGTGAATGAGCAGCGCGGCCTGCTGGCCGAGGATTCCCCAGATCGAGCGGCGAAAGCCTGAGTTCAGCGCATTGCTCATGGTGTTGATTGCCCCCGCGCCGGGAGTGAAACTGATCAACGTGCCTGCTCCCAGGAGGGCCAACCACAAAGTGAACTGCACCGACTCAGTGTAGGTGTTCCGTGCCGTTCGCTGCGGCACGATAGCAGCACGGACACGTACGATCGGGTGATGCCTCCGCGTTCACCTCTGCCGCAACGACACGGGCTCGAGGCCGCGTGGGTGCGCACTCCGGATCTTGACCGCTCGCGACAGCATCCGTGGCCGACCATGGGGGACTGGCTGCGCGAGCGGCTCTGCGAGTTCGTTGACGTGGCAGGGTTTCTGGCCGCAGATCGCTTCGTCTATGAGGCAGGCGCGCCGGTCGTCGGCAGCGACGCCTACCGGCCGCACACCTTCGTCTGGTTCCATCGCGATCTCGCCGAAGAGGCATCCGTGCCCGGGCACATTCATGTCATTTATCGCGACGAGCGGATCGTGGTGATCGACAAGCCGGCTTTTCTCTCGACCATTCCGCGTGGTCGGCACGTCGTGCAGAGTGTGGTCGTGCGCCTGCGCGCAGAGCTGGAGCTCCCCGAGCTCTCACCGCTGCATCGACTTGACCGCGTGACCTCGGGACTGCTGGTCCTGGCGACCGAGCGACGTTGGCGCGGGGCGTATCAGTCGATGTTTCAACGCGGGGAAGTCGGCAAGACCTACCGTGCCCTGGCTCCGCTCCGGCCGGACCTCGCTTTCCCTGTGACTATGCGCAACCACCTCATCTCCCGTCGAGGCCGGTGGCAGGCCGAGGTCGTGGCCGACGCCCCGGTCAACGCCGAGTCTCTGATCGAACTGGAAGAAGTCCTCGACGACGCAGCCATTTATCGGCTGACGCCTCGCACAGGGCGAACCCATCAACTGCGCATGCACATGCTCGGCGCCGGGATCCCCATCAGCGGTGACCCGCTCTACCCCGTCGTTCGAGATGTCTCGGTAGACGATTTCGCGACGCCATTGCAACTCCTCGCCAGCGAGGTGCGGTTCACCGACCCCATCGACGGGGCGCTGCACCGGTACGACAGTGTGCGCAGACTCCCACTGCTCGGTGAGGCGCCTGTCAGCTCTGTGTGAGCCGCACAGCGACCGGAAATTGGTCGTACAGCACTTTCACGCGTGGTTCCTAAAGGAGGTTCTCCTGTGTCCAATCAGCTCACGCCGCTCTCGATCGAAGACGAACGGGCGTTCGAGGCCCTGCATACGTGGGGGCATGCCAGCAGTTGTGTGGGCACGGTGGTGGCCACTGGCCCTCCCGCCCGAAGCGACGTGCACTATTGCGTACACGGAGGTCGCTCATGAGAACCATGACATATTCGTGAATCACGAGCACACTACGCTGAGACGCTGTCCGCAGTGGTCGATAATCGTGAGGAAATCGTCATTACCCGCGCGGGCCACGAGCCGGTTGTGATCGTCTCACTCGATGAGTACGAGTCGCTCACGGAGACGGCCTACCTCCTGCGGAATCCGGCCAATGCGCGACGACTGCTCGGATCGATCGAGCGGTTGGAGTCCGGAAGCGGCACTGTGAACGACCTAATCGAGTGAAATTCGTTTGGGATGAGGCAGCGGGGGAAGACTATGAGTGGTGGCAATCCCGGGACCGGAAGATCCTCAAACGGATTAACACCCTCCTCCGTGATGTCGCACGACACGGAAACGAGGGCATGGGAAAACCGGAGCCGTTGAAACACGGCTTCCATGGCTATTGGTCGCGGCGCATTACCGATGAGCACCGTCTCATCTACAAGGTCGAACGCGACGAGGTCCGCATCGCGGGGTGCCGCTACCACTACGGCACGTAGTTTCACCATGCCGGCCGCCAGATCCCTCGGGGTGAACACGTCATGTGGTTCTTCAGCGCATGCCTAGGCTGTACCCATGGCCACAGTCATCCTCGTGCGGCACGGCCGCACCACTGCTAATGCCGAAGGCGTGCTCGCCGGGCGGGCCGCCGGGGTCAGGCTCGACCAGATCGGGCAGGAACAGGCGGCCCTCACCGGCAAGCGGCTGGCGGTCGTGCCGCTGGTCGGAGTGGTCTCGAGCCCTCTGGAGCGCTGCCGGCAGACGTCTCAGCTGATCCTCGACCACCAGACCGGCTCGCTCGTGACACCGGTGGACGAGGACATCACCGAGTGCGATTACGGCCAGTGGCAGGGCCGAGCCCTCGGTGATCTCGCCCAGGAGACCCTCTGGTCGACCGTGCAGACGCAGCCGTCGGCGGTCACCTTCCCCGGCGGTGAGTCGATGGCGACCATGCAAGCCCGGTCGGTCGCCGCCATCCGTCGTCACGACGCCGCGTTCGAGGCGCAGCATGGGCCGGGCGCGGTGTGGGTGGCGGTCAGTCACGGCGACATCATCAAGTCCGTACTGGCCGACGCGCTCGGCATGCACCTCGACCTGTTCCAACGCATCAATGTGGGCCCGGCATCCGTTTCGATCGTGCGCTACGGCTCCAGTCGGCCCAGCGTGCACGCCATCAACACGGATGCCGGCGACCTCTCCTGGCTCGGTGCCGGAGCCCCTCCGGCCGACGCGCCAATCGGCGGCGGGGCCGGTCAGGCGCCGCACACATCCGGAGCCTAAAATACCCACATGCCCACAATTGTCCACGAGTTCGCCTGGCCGGATCGGGTCGTCGTCGGCACCGTCGGTCTGCCTGGGTCACGCACGTTCTACCTGCAGGTGCGCACCGGAGCTCAGATTGTGAGCGTGGCTCTGGAGAAACAACAATCCGCTCTGCTCGCCGAGATGATCGACGAGATGCTCGACCAGTTGATGAATCACGAGGGCAACCCGTTCAGTATCCCGACCAGCACCCCCGTTGAGCTCGTCGACAACGATCCGCTGGATCAGCCCGTCGCGGAGGAGTTTCGAACGGGCGGTATGAGCCTGGGCTGGGACCCCTCGACCGCGCAGGTCGTTCTCGAGGCCTACCCGATCAGGGAAGACGACGCGGACGTCGAAGACGTGCTCGATCCGGTCACAGTGGAGCCGGCGGAAATGCTTCTGGTACGGATGCCCGTCGGCACCGCCCGGGCCTTCGCCAAGCGCACCCGTGAGGTCGTGGGAGCCGGGCGGCCCCTCTGCCCGCTCTGCGGCGACCCCGTCGATCTGGACGGGCACGTCTGCACCCTCCCCGGCAGCCCCTGATGCTGCCCGATGCCACCCTCGACGACGGTGAGCTCGAGCTCAGTGGCCGCATCGAGACGGCCTCGAACGCGACCTTCGTCGGCAACATCGGCGACGTCACGGTCGTCTACAAGCCCATCGCGGGCGAATATCCGTTGTGGGATTTCCCCGACGGCAATCTCGCCAGCCGCGAGGCGGCAGCGTACCTGGTCTCGCAGGCCTTCGGTTGGAACGTCGTGCCTCGCACCTGGCTGCGGGACGGTCCGCTGGGTCTTGGGATGGTGCAGTTGTGGCAGGAGTCAGATCCCGAACAGGATGCCGTGGATCTGGTCCCCTGGGAGGACGGGCCGGCCCCGGGCTGGTGCCGGGTCTTCGACGGCCGCGACGAGCGCGGCCGTGCGGTCACGCTCATCCATGAGGACTCGGCCGCGCTGCGCCGGATGGCCGTATTCGACATCATCGTGAACAACGCCGATCGCAAGGGCGACCACATACTCGCGATGCCGGGCGGCCACCGTCACGGAGTCGACCACGGACTCACGTTCCACGCCGACCACAAACTCCGCACCGTGCTCTGGGGCTGGCTGGGTGAAGAGCTCAATGCCGATGAGCTCGCCGGGGTCGACCGGGTCAACGCGCACCTGGCCGGCGAGCTCGGCGCCACCCTCGCCGGCCTACTCAGCGAAACCGAGATCGCTGCCCTGGCGGCACGCTGCGAGCGGCTGAGGTCCGAAGGCCGGTTCCCGGCCCCGCGCGGCGACATGCCCGCAGTGCCCTGGCCGCTGTTCTGACCCTTCACCGTTGGAGCGATCCGTGACCGGATCGTGCAACGCTGGGTACATGGACCTGGAGGTGTCGCCCGCGCTCATGATTCCCGCGTCGGAACTCGGCTGGCGGTTCTCGCGGTCGTCCGGGCCGGGTGGCCAGCACGTCAACACGTCCGACAGTCGCGTCGAGCTCTTCTGGAATGTCGCCGAGTCGGCGGCACTCTCCGAGGACCAGCGGATGCTGCTGCTCACCCGTCTCGGTCGACGTCTCATTGCCGGCGTGATCACCGTGACCGCCTCCGAGCGGCGATCCCAACTGCGCAATCGTGAGATCGCCCTGGCCAAGCTCGCGGAAATCGTGGCCGCGGGGCTTGCTCCCGCAGCGGCTCCCCGCCGACCGACCAAACCCACCCGAGGTTCGGGCCGGCGTCACCTCGCCGCAAAGCAACAGCGGTCGGCCACCAAACAGCAACGCAGGCGCCCGCCCGCAGAGTAGCGCCCCGGAACAACCGGCTGCGGGCCCTCTAGAACGTGAGCATCATCTGCCGGAAGAACGCCGCCAGCTCGTCGGTCGAGGTCAGAGGCAGCACGTTCGCCACGTACTGGTCCGGGCGCACCACCACCACGGCGCCGCCGCGACTGATTCCGCGGAGTTCGAAAATGTCATGCTCCGGATCGGTCGCATAGAGCTTCTCGTAGTCGATCAGCTCGTAGGGGCCGGTCGTGGGGAGGAAAGCGTCGGGAACCCGGCTGATGTCCACGCCGGTGTGCTCCTGCTGGTAGACCACCTTAATGTCGAAGACGCTGTCGATGTCGCTGCCGGCGGGGGTGTGGGCGTTGAGCGGCGACTCGGGCGACGTGCGAATCCAGTGGGCCCAGTCAGTGAGCGCCGACGCGTCACCGGATGCCGCGGCATCCGCGAACGCATACAGGCGCCACCGACCGTCGGCGCGGTGGTGGTGCCCCAGTTGCACGGGGTTGGCGTCGGGGACGCGCACCACCGGGGCGGACTTGAAGCGCTTGCCGAGGGGGAACCCGGTCGCGAGAGCCTGGTGGGTGGCCTCGCCGATCAGCATCGACGGCGGGTACTGCGTCATGAAACCGGACGGGAACTCGGCTGTGCGTGTGTAGAAGTCCTCCAACGGCACTTCGAGGTCCTCCGACTTCGTCGCCATCAGGGTCGACCACGTCTTGTCGAAGTCGATCAGGTTCTTGGCGATGACCTGACGCTCGGCCGAGTAGGTTCCAAGCAGGGATTCGGGGCTGCGGCCGTCGAGCACGTAGCCGAGCTTCCAGGCCAGGTTGAAGCCGTCCTGCATCGACACGTTCATCCCCTGGCCGGCCTTGGCACTGTGCGTGTGGCACGCGTCCCCGGTGATGAAGACCCGCGGCATGCGGGTGCCGATTTCTGCGGGGAGTACGTCGTCGAATCGGTCGGTGAGACGGTGGCCTACCTCGTAGACGCTGTTCCAGGCGATGTTCTTCACGTCGAGCGTGTACGGGTGAATGATCGCGTTCGCCTTCGTGATGATCTCCTCGATCGTGGTGTTTCGCACGGCGCCATTGTCATCGGCGGCCACTTCGCCCAGGTCGACGTACATGCGGAACAGGGATCCGCCCTCACGCGGAATGAGCAGGATGTTGCCGCCCGACTCAGACTGGATCGCGCACTTCATCCGGATGTCCGGGAAATCGGTGACCGCGAGCGCATCCATCACGCCCCACGCATGGCGGGCCTGGTCTCCGGCGAGCGTGCAGCCGATCGATTCGCGCACGGCGCTGCGGGCACCGTCGGCACCCACCACGTACTTGGCGTGAACGATGCGTTCCTGACCCTGCTGCTCCCCGGTCGTGTGCACGAGCGTCACCGTGACGGGGTACTCACCCTCGTTGGTGTTCTCCAGGCTGCGGAAATCAAAGCCGAAATCCGGCTCCATGCGCGTCGGCGAATTGGCCATCACCTCTGCGAAGTAGTCCAAAACGCGTGCCTGGTTGACGATGAGGTGAGGGAATTCGCTGATGCCGGTAGGGTCATCCACTGCACGGGCCGAACGGATGATTCGCGTCACGTCGGTGGGGTCCGGCGTCCAGAAGGCCATCTCGGTGATGCGGTACGCCTCGGCGATGATGCGCTCGGCGAAACCGAATGCCTGGAAGGTCTCGACGCTGCGGGCCTGGATGCCGTCGGCCTGCCCGATCGCGAGGCGTTCCCCGCGACGCTCCACGATACGAGTCGTGATGCCGGGGAACTGGGAGAGCTGGGCGGCGGTGATCATTCCGGCCGGGCCCGTTCCGACGATGAGAACGTCGACATTCTCGGGGAGCTCGTCGGGACGATCGAGGCCAACCCCGGCGGCATCCTGCATGCGGGGATCGGTGGACACGTATCCGTGGTGGTGAAACTGCACGGTTTCCTCACTTCTTTGTGGGCTCTGCGTGGGTGAATCGGTCATCTCTGTCGCTGGTTGTTCGATAATCGAACGCGTAGTTCGATTATCGCTTCTCGCGATCATATATCATCGAGCGGCCCAGAAGGCGATCACATATTAGACGGCGTTTACGCGCTCGCCCTGCAGGTGCGGCAGGGCAGCGAGAATGCTGGTGATCACACCGCCCTCCGAGCTCGACGGCGCGAGGTTCACGGCGCGCGCACGGATGCTCGGGTGGGCATTGTCCATGGCGTAGGAGTGCCCGGCGGCGTCGAGCATCTCGGCGTCGTTGAGATAGTCTCCGAAGGCCATCGTCTGCGCCCGGCTGATTCCGAGCTGGTGCTGGAGCCGCTCCAGTGCCCGGCCCTTGTTGGCTCCCTGGCGCATCACGTCGACCCAATTCTCGCCCGAGACCACGACCTCTGCGGGCAGGTCGAGTCCCTCAAGCGCCGGTCCGCTTCGCGTTTCGGCGAAGGCAGGATCGTAGATCGCCAGTTTCAGCACGACGTCGTCACGGGCGGCCGCGCGCACATCCGCAACGACCTCGACCGCGGCGTAATACCGGCGAACCTGGCTCACGAATTGCTCATCGCTGCGCTCGATGTAGGCGCTTCGGGCACCGCAGACGACGATCCCCAGGTCGGCTCCCGTGGCGGCGGTGCCGCGCACCCAGTCCACGATGGGGGCAATGATCGTTGGCTCGACGGGTTCGACGTCGATGCTGATGCCGCCCTGCACCACGTTGGTGCCGTTTTCGGCGATGTAGATCAGACCCTCGTGCTCGCCGAAGATGTTGTGCAGGGTCTGATACTGGCGGCCGCTGGCCGGCACGAACACGATTCCGACCCGGCTGAGGGCGTGGAGGAGAGGCCAGAACGCGTCCGGCACACGGCCGTCGTCGTCGAGGAGAGTGCCATCCATGTCCGAAACGATCAGACGGATGTCGGTGGGCTCTGCTGGATGGGGCTCTGCTGGATGGGTCACTGCGGCGGCTCTCAGTCGTTGTTTGTTCCCGGGAATCACGAGTGTTTGCTCGCGTCCCTCAGGCTGTGGCGACGACACTGTCTCTCTCGATGATGTCACCGGCGCACCCGACCGACGGCATCCGCTGCTCGGTCACGGGCGCCGCGGTGCCAAACTGGCATGATTCACTGCACCAACTGCGAGGAGCGTCGACGTGCCTGGTTTTGATTTCTTCAGTGGACAGGGGCTCGTGCGCCCCGATATCACCGCGGCGGACGCCGAGTCCATGGCGGCGTTGCTCTTCGGGATCACGGGCACGGCCCGCGAACTCGGCAGTCAGCAGGATCGTAATTTCCTGATCACCGCCGCTGACGCTTCGAGCGAGGGCGAACGGCGGTATGTGCTCAAGGTCGACAACCCTGCCTTCTCCGCCACGGAGCTGGCCGCGCAGGACGCGGTGATGGAGTTTCTGGCCGCACGCGGGATGCAGGTGCCGCAGCCGGTGCACGGAATCAACGGACGCAGTCGTCAGCAGTGGCAGGCAGCGGATGTCACCCTCCCGGTTCGGCTGCTGACCTTCCTGGAGGGTCCGTCGCTCGAGGCGCAGGGCTACCTGGCCCCACCGGTGGTCAGTGCGTTGGGTCGGCTCTCGGGGACAACGGCTCTGCACCTGCGTGACTTCACGGCGGAGGGCCTCGACCGCACGCTGCAGTGGGACCTGCGCAACGCGAAAGCCGTGATCGACCTGCTCGTGCACTGGGTGCCCCAGGAAGAGACCCGGGCGCAGCTGACGAATATCGCCGAGAGCGCCGCCCTGCGTCTCGCGACCGTGGCGTCCGCACTTCGGCTGCAGACGATCCACGGGGACATCACCGATGACAATGTGATCTGCCTGGTGCTGCCGAACGGCCACCACGTGCCCGAGGGGGTCATCGACTTCGGCGACCTGGGAACCGGGTGGCTGGTTGCGGAGTTGGCGGTCACCGCGGCATCTGTTCTGCACCACGTTCCGGACAACCCGCTCGCGGCGCTCGCGGCGATCGTCGCCTTCGACGAGGTCGTTGCCCTGACCGACGACGACATCGTCGCACTCTGGCCGCTCATCGTGCTGCGCGGGGCGGTGCTGGTGGCCAGCGGCGAGCAGCAGGTGCAGATCGACGAGCACAACGATTACGCCCGGCACCGGATGGACGCGGAATGGCGGGTGTTCGCGGCGGCCGGCGCGATCGGCTGGGAGGAGGCGGAAGCGGCCATCCGGCAGGCCCTTGGCCGGCCACCGGTGGTCGGTGCCGAGCCGCCCGCGTTCCTCCCGATGATCCCCGCGCTCGCCGGCGGCGACCACGAGATGCTCGACTTCTCCACGACCAGCCCGGCGCTGGCCGATGGCATCTGGCAACACACGGATGCCGAGTGGCAGCTCGCTCGCGCCGCGCTCGCCCGGCGCAGTGTGGCCGTTGCCCCCTACGGCCAGTTCCGGCTCACCCGAACCCCGCCGCACTCGCGCCGGGAACCCCACACCTTCGCCCTGTTCACCGAGGTCTTCCTGCCGGCCGGGTCGGAGATCGTCGCGCCCGCGGCCGCCGCGGTTGCCGAGGTCGGTGACGAGAGCCTGGTGCTGACCCTGGCCGGTTTCGAGCTGCGCATCGGAGGAATCGCGTCGAGCCTCTCGCCGGGGGTGTCGGTCGCCGCGGGGGAGCATCTGGGCACCGCCGGCCCGAGGGTGACCGTGCAAAAGCTGGCCCACCCGGGGCTGGCCGCCCCGCACTTCAGCCAGGCCTCCCGTGCCGCCGCGTGGGCAACCCTCGCCCCGGACCCGGCGCGGTTGCTCGGGCTGGCCCCGCAGGCATCCGTCGTCAACCCGGCGGCCGAACTGGCCCGGCGCGGCGCCGTGATGGCCGCGGCGCAGGAGAAGTACTACCAACGGCCGCCGCAGATCGAACGCGGCTGGCGGGAGCTTTTGATCGACACCCGAGGGCGCTCGTATGTCGATATGGTCAACAACGTCGCCGTGATCGGGCACAGCCACCCTCGGTTCAGCCGGGCCGTGAGCGACCAGTTGCAGCTCCTCAACACGAATTCCCGGTTCCTCTACTCGGCTCTGGCTGACCTCTGCGAACGGATCGTCGCGACATCGCCGGACATCTCCCTCGACACCGTGTTGCTGGTCAACAGCGGCAGCGAGGCTGTGGACCTGGCCCTGCGCCTGGCGCGGATCCACACCGGCCGCGGCAACGTCGTCGCCCTGAGAGAGGGCTACCACGGCTGGACGATGGCCTCCGATGGGGTGTCGACCTCAGCCTTCGACAACCCCTACGCCCTGGCCTCCCGGCCCGAGTGGGTGCACATCGCGGATGTTCCCAACGCCTATCGCGGAAAGCACCGCGGTGCCGGGGCAGCAGAACACTACGCGGCGGATCTGGCGCGTCTCCTCGACGATCCGAACGGCCCGGGGGCCGACCTGGCCGCGTTCATCTGCGAACCCGTGCTGGGCAACGCCGGCGGGGTCGTGCCGCCGGAGGGCTATCTCTCCCTCGTCTACGAGCAGATCCGCGCCCGCGGTGGGCTGTGCATCGCCGACGAGGTGCAGGTCGGCTACGGCCGTCTGGGCAGCCACTTCTGGGGTGTGGCGCAGCAGGGCGTCGTTCCCGACATCCTCACCGTGGCCAAGGCCATGGGCAACGGCTATCCGCTCGGCGCGGTGCTCACCCGCCGGGACATCGCCGAATCCCTGACCAACGAGGGCAACTTCTTCTCGTCGGCCGGCGGCAGCCCGGTCAGCTGTGTTGCGGGCCTGACCGTGCTCGACGTCATCCGGGACGAGTCCCTGCAGCAGAATGCGGATGCCGTGGGCCGGCATCTGGCGGGCCGGCTCGCCCAACTTGCCGAGCGGCATCCGCTGATCGGAAAAGTGCACGGGATGGGCCTCTACCTGGGCGTGGAACTGGTGCGCGACCGGGAAACCCTGGAGCCGGCAACCGGCGAGACGGCCGCCATCTGCGAGCGGATGCTGGAGCTGGGCGTGATCGTGCAACCCACCTCGGAGCGACAGAACGTGCTGAAGATCAAGCCGCCGCTCTGCCTGAGCCGGGAAAGCGCGGACTTCTTCGTGGACCAGCTCGACGAGGTGCTGACCTCGGGCTGGTAGCGCAGTTCGGCAATGGCTTCCGACACCCCAGACGACCGGTGTGAAAATGGCTTCCCCATAGCCCTGACTGCGGCAGACTGTAACGACACGAGCTCGGGCCTGCTTCTGCACCACTGGGTCCATTCTCGACCGACGTCAGCGAAGAAACGTGTGGAGAGATCATGAACAAATATGCAGTCACGAACCCCGCCACCGGGGTCAGCGGACCGAGCTTTGCTCTGGCAACGGACGCGGAGGTGACCGTCGCCATCGGGGCCGCAGATCGTGCCCACAGGGAACTCTCTCGTGGAACGTCGGTGGCCGAGCGCGCAGCCCTGATGCAGCGTGTCGCAGACCTGCATTCCGAGCGCCGGGAGCACCTGGCCGACCTCATCGTGCGCGAGATGGGCAAGCCCCTCGAGCAGGCCCTCGGCGAGGTTGACTTCGCAGCGGACATCTATGGGTACTACGCCACTCACGGCGAGGCATTCCTCGCCGACGAACCGATCGAGCTGATCGGCGGGGAGGGCTCGGCGTTCATGCGCAACGCCTCCCTGGGGGTACTCCTGGGCATCATGCCGTGGAACTTCCCGTACTACCAGGTCGCCCGCTTTGCCGGCCCGAACCTGGTGCTCGGCAACACGATCCTGCTCAAGCACGCCTCGCAGTGCCCCGAGTCCGCAGCCGCTATCGAGCAGATTTACGCTGATGCCGGATTCCCCGCCGGTGCCTACCAGAACCTCTATGCGTCGAACGCCCAGATCGCGGACATCATCGCGGATCCCCGGGTGTGCGGCGTTTCGCTGACCGGTTCGGAGGGCGCGGGGGCGGCGGTCGCCGAGGTTGCCGGCCGCAACCTCAAGAAGGTCGTGCTCGAACTGGGCGGATCAGACCCGTTCATCCTGCTCAGCACCGACAACCTTGAGGAAGCCGTCGATGCGGCCGTCGCCGCCCGCCTGGACAACTCCGGGCAGTCCTGCAACGCCGCCAAGCGCTTCATCGTGATCGACGGATTGTTTGACGCCTTCGTGGAACTCTTCGCAGCGAAGATCGGCGGCAATGTGCCCGCTGATCCTACGTCGTTGGAGACGACGCTGGGCCCGCTCTCGTCGCTCGGCGCCGCCGAGAACCTCGAGGAGCAGCTCCAGCGCGCCGAAACCCAGGGGGCCACCGTTGTTCTGCGCGGGCGCCGCGACGGCGCGTTCTACTCTTCGACCGTGCTCACCGGTGTATCCCCGCAGAGTGACGCCTACCGGGAAGAGTTCTTCGGGCCGGTGGCCGCCATCTACCGTGTGGAAAGCGAGGCCGAGGCGGTGGAGGTGGCCAACGACATCCCGTATGGCCTGGGTTCCTACCTCTTCACGACGGACGCTGAGCAGGCCCTGCGCGTCGCCGATCTGATCGAGGCCGGGATGGTCTTCATCAACGGTTCGCTTCTCGACGGCCCGGAGCTTCCCTTCGGTGGCGTGAAGCGGTCCGGCTTCGGCCGTGAGCTGGGTCGCTTCGGCATCGCGGAGTTCGCCAACAAGAAGCTCATTCGCATCCTCAAGTAACGCATGGTTGGCGCGCCAACCGTCACGACGGTGGCGCGCCACCATTGGCCACTAGTTCAGGAAGAGCACCACTGCGGCGGTCACCGCCACCACAACCAGGATGGTGCGCAGAACGGGAGCGGAGAGCCTGCGGCCGATGCGGGCCCCCAGCCAGCCGCCCGCCGCGGAGCCGATGCCGATGAGGAGGGCGATCCTCCAGTCCACGGTGCCGCTGGAGATGAAGATGATCGCGGAGACGATGTTCGCGACCCCGGCCAACACATTCTTGGCGCCGTTGGCCTGGTGCATGTCGGTGGACCAGAGGATGCCCAGCAGCGCGAGCAGCACCACTCCTTGGGCAGCCCCGAAATACCCGCCGTATACGCCGGTGGCGAGCACTCCGAGGATCAGCCCGATGGTGAGGGGGCGCGTGTCCACTTCGGTGAGCAGCGTGCCGGTGGAAGCTGCCGGTGCCTTGCGGCGAACGTAGCCGGCCACCCGAGGCTGGATCGCCGAAAGTGCCGCGGCCAGCAGCAAGAGGAAGGGCACAACGCCGGCAAACGCCTGCTCGGGAAGGACAAGAAGCAGCAGCCCGCCGACGATGCCGCCCACGGCGGAGAAGAGCGCCATCAGGGCAACGGGGCGCCACTGGGAACGCAACTCGCGCCGGTACCCGTGGGCGCCGGCGATCGATGCGGGTATCAGCCCCACGGTATTCGACACGTTCGCGGTGATCGGCGGCACGCCCAACGCCAGGAGCACAGGGAATGTGATGAGCGTTCCTGCGCCGGCGACCACATTGATGATTCCCGCCGCCAACCCCGCGATCAGAATTATCGCACCTTCAAACAACGTCACTTCTACCCCCACCCACCGTTGGACCGTGCAGGTCAAGGTTAGTTCAGGCCTCGGGCGGCGCTTTCATCAGAACGGGGTCGGAATATGCCGCACTGTCAACGTCGACTCGCGGTAGCTGCCGGCCTTCTGACGCTTCGGCAGCGTGACGTCGAGCCCGTGGAAGGGCTCGTAGGGCACCTGGCTGAGCAGATGGCTGATGATGTTCAGCCGGCCGCGTTTCTTGTCATCGGTGTTCGCGACGAACCAGGGTCCCCAAGCGGTGTCCGTCGCCTCGAACATGGCGTCCCTGGCCCGTGAGTAGTCGTACCAGAGGCCGTAGGATTCAAGGTCCATCGGCGAGAGCTTCCACGTCTTGCGCGGGTCGTCGATGCGGCTCTCGAGTCGCCGGGTCTGCTCCTCCGCGCTGACCTCGAGCCAGTATTTGATCAGGATGATTCCGGAGTCTTCCATCGCCCGCTCGACCAGCGGCGTCATTCTGAGGAAGTGTTCCGTCTCCTCCGGGGTGCAGAAGCCCATCACCCGCTCGACACCCGCACGGTTGTACCAGCTCCGGTCGAAGATGACCACCTCGCCGGCTGCCGGGAAATGCTCAACGTAGCGCTGGAAATATAGCTGGGATTTCTCGCGCTCAGTCGGGGTGGGGAGCGCCACCACCCGGAAGACCCGGGGGCTGACCCGCGAGACAATGCGTTTGATGGTGCCGCCTTTACCGGCCGTGTCACGTCCCTCGAAAACGATGCAGACCTTCGCCCCGGTGGACTTCACCCACTCCTGCAGGGCGACCAGTTCGCCCTGCAGCGGGGCCAGCTCAGCCTCGTACTCTTTGCGCTTCAGCTTCTTTTCGTGCTGTCCGTCCGTATTCTCCGTCTTGCCCACAGCCGACCTCCCTGTCGAGCACCTCCGTGAGCGAAGCAAGTCGCGGATCACGTTCAGTGCATGCGTTGCCTAGTGGTGCTTCGTGGCGAGCCGGAACATGGTCCAATTCAGGCTCAGGAAGCGAAAGAACTGTACCAGCAGGTTGCTGCGCCGGGCCAGTTCTCTCGGCCCGGGCCGTGGGGCGGTGTCGATGCGGTGCTGGGTGTTGTGTGTGGTGTTCACGGTTTTCTCCTGCTGCCGTTCACTCCTCGACGGCTGGGTGCCCTCCGTGCCGTCGATCTGGGTGTATCGAATCAATCCCGGTTCGATCTTGGTCACGGCAGCCTGGGTGATGGCTTTCATGGAGCGCTGGCGGAACAGGGACTCCATCCACCCTTCGCTCGTGACCCGCTGTCCACCCATGGAGAAGGTCATGCCGGCCACGCCGAAGTCGCCCAGCTCGTGCTCGGTGGTGAGGTAGATAACCTCGGCCAGGTCGCGTACGCCGGCGTTCTGAAGTTCCTGCTCCACGGTGAACGCGTACTCGAAGGCGCCGCCCTCACAGATGCAGGTGCCGTGACCGACGCCCACGACAAGGGTCTGAGGGGTGCCTGTCTTGAGAGCGGTGATGACCTCGGCAAGCCGGGCGGAGGCATCCACTGCATAGCTGGGCGTGCACACCGACACGGTGAAACCGGAATCCAGGCCGAGGCCGGGCGTGGCCTCGAAGTTGAGCTTGGGCCCGGTGGTGTTCACCATGGCCGGATACCCCGGCTCCCAAGACGACGACACGTGCCATTTCGGACCCCACATTCTCAGCGGAAAAATCGCGCTTGCCAATTCTCTCGGGGGTGGGCTGACGTTCAACCAAATGGTTGTATTTAATCTGCAGGACGACGAGGTGGACCGCATCTTCCATGCGTTAGCCGACACGACGCGCCGGGACATCGTGGTGCGCGTCGCACAGCGGGAGCAGTCAGTTTCAGCGCTCGCCGCGAGCTATGCGATGAGCTTTGCCGCGGTGCAGAAGCACGTGGCAGTGCTTGAGAGGGCCTGTCTGGTCGTCAAGAAGCGCCGGGGGAGGGAGCAGATCGTACAGCCGAACCCCGACACCGTCCGCAGAGCCGCCCGGCTCCTCGAGCATTACGAGGAACTCTGGCGGTTTCGCGCTCAGAGCATCAGCGACATCCTGCGGGACAACCGAGAAGAAGGAGAGAAAGCATGACCGTCATTAGTTCGCACACAGACGCCGACGCGCTCACCCTCACATTCGTGGCCGATTTCGACGCGAGTGCGGAGCGAGTCTGGCAGCTCTGGGAGGATCCCCGCCAGCTCGAGTGGTGGTCGGGGTCCGCCGACTTGGCCGGCCACCTTCGTGAGGCACGACTTCGTTCCCGGCGGTCGGTCGAATTGCTACATGACCGGCGACAGCGCCTGACCAGCGCAGCGACGGGCTGGGCGAATGTGTGACAAACCGGCCCTGGGATACGTCTTAGAGGTGTATGCGACCACGGCGGCGGGGCACAAACGCCCCAGCTTGCCGTCCACGAAACACCGACGCGAATCGAGAGTCCAATGAGTGCATCCGACAAGATCCAGAATTCCGCTGAAGACCTCAAGGGTAAGGCCACCGAGACGGTCGGCAAGGTGACCAACGATGACTCCAAGGTTGCCGAAGGCCGGGCTGAGCAGCACGCGGCCAGCGCGAAGAAGGCCGGCGAGAACATCAAGGACATCTTCAAGCGCTAAAGCGCCATCCGCTCGTCTGGCAACGAAGAAGCCCCAGTCATGTGACTGGGGCTTCTTCGTTAGGCCCTCGACGGGACCGTCGAGTCAGTGACTACTCAGGGCGGGTTCTTCGAACTGGTTCATCGTGTTGTTGGTGCCACCCGCCTTCAGAGCTGCCTCGCCGGCGAAGTACTCCTTGTGGTTGTCACCGATGTCGGAGCCGGACATGTTCTGGTGCTTGACCGTGGCGATCCCCTCGCGGATCTCGCGACGCTGCACGCCCTTCACATAGGCCAGCATGCCCTGGTCGGCGAAGTAGCCCTTGGCCAGGTCATCGGTGGACAGCGCTGCCGTGTGGTAGGTCGGCAGGGTGATGAGGTGGTGGAAGATGCCTGCCTCAGCCGAGCCGTCGCGCTGGAAGGTGCGGATGCTCTCATCGGCAATCTGGGCAAGCTCGGTTTCGTCGTAGGCGACGCTCATGAGTTTCGCGCGGTCGTACGCCGACACATCCTTGCCCTCAGCGAGCAGGTTGTCATATGCCTGCTGACGGAAGTTCAGAGTCCAGTTGAACGACGGGCTGTTGTTGTAGACCAGCTTGGCGTTCGGGATGACCTTGCGCACCTCGTTCATCATTCCGGCGATCTGGGCGACGTGCGGCTTCTCGGTCTCGATCCAGAGCAGATCCGCGCCGTTCTGCAGCGAGGTGATGCTGTCGAGCACGCAGCGGGCCTCGCCGGTTCCCTGACGGAACTGGAATAGGTTGCTGGCGAGGCGCTTCGGGCGCAAGAGCCTGCCGTCGCGCTTGATTACGACATCCCCGTTGCCCAGCTCGGCCTCGGTGATCTCGTCGACGTCGAGGAAGGAGTTGTACTGGTCGCCGAGGTCTCCGGCCTGGTAGGTCACGGCGAGCTTCTGCGTCAGGCCGGCACCGAGCGAGTCGGTGCGAGAGACGATGATGCCGTTGTCGATCCCGAGCTCGAGGAATGCGTAGCGCACGGCGTTGATCTTCGCGATGAAGTCCTCGTGGGGAACGGTGACCTTGCCGTCCTGGTGGCCGCACTGCTTCTCGTCCGAGACCTGGTTCTCGATCTGGATGGCGCAGGCGCCGGCCTCGATCATCTTCTTGGCCAGGAGGTACGTCGCCTCGGGGTTACCGAAGCCGGCGTCGATGTCGGCGATGATCGGCACGACGTGGGTTTCGTAGTTGTCGATCTGGTCCTGGATCGTCGCAGCCTTGGCATCGTCACCGGCGGAACGGGCCCCGTCCAGGGCGGTGAACAGCAGGTCCAGTTCGCGGGCGTCGGCCTGGCGGAGGAAGGTGTAGAGCTCCTCGACCAGTGCGGGAACGGCCGTCTTCTCGTGCATGGACTGGTCGGGCAGCGGGCCGAATTCGCTACGCAGGGCGGCGACCATCCAGCCGGACAGGTACAGGTAGCGCTTGTTCGTGGTCTTCAGGTGCTTCTTGATCGAGATCATCTTCTGCTGGCCGATAAAGCCGTGCCAGACGCCAAGGGACTGCGTGTAGACGGAGGAGTCAGCGTCGTATTCCGCCATGTCCTTGCGCATGATGTCGGCGGTGTACTGGGCGATTTCGAGGCCGGTCTTGAATCGGTTCTGTGAGCGCATGCGGGCGACCGACTCAGGGTTGATCGCATCCCAGCTGCTTCCGAACGTGTTCTTGAGAGCTTCGACAGCCTCGGTGTCGTCTTGATAGATGGTCATGTGCATTCCTTCGACGTTGAATTGTGCAGAGCAGTGGACGGCTGTTTCGGCGGCCCGATATCGGCTGCTAAATGAAGACTGCTGCAAGAACAGCTCGTCTTCTCCTAGATTCGGGGCAGAACTTTTGCGATTCTTCTTCGTTCGAGAAGAAAGGCAGCGGCAGTTGGAGCGGTGACTCCGAACTCAGCCGGATTGTCGACCTAGGCAGGCTCATGTTCCTGATCGGGGCCGGCCGTGTTCTTCCGAATTCCTGACGGACGGCCCGCACGCACCCAGATCAGGTAGAGAACGGTTGCGACCAGGAGAGACGCGGCGAGGCTCACCAGCGGCACGATGCGGGAGAGATTCACGACGAGGGTGAACGCGACCGTGGCCGCGCCGATGAGATTTAGCACCAGGGAACCCAGGTGCCGGTCCCTGCGCGAGAACAGTGCCATGGCGAGAAGACCTCCCAGAAAGCTGAGAAAGACGGACACGGCGTAGTAGAGAACGAGCTCCTGGTCATTTCCACCTGCCAGGGTGGTCACGACCACGGCGAGCAAAGTGAACAGGGCCACTCCCCAGAAAGGCGTATGCCGGCCGTTGGTGCGGCCGAGTGCTGCCGGAAGAATGCCGACCGTGCGCCCATCCGCACCGCGATGCAGCGCAAGAGCTTTCAACATGCCGGGCCCCGCCTGAAAGGATGAGCTGGCCGCGGCGAGCAAGAGCAGGGCCGTTGAGAGTTGGAAGGCAGCGAACACCGAAGCTGGTGCTGCCAAACGTGCGAGTTCTGCGATTTGAGTGGTGTCGGCACCGGGGATCCCGATTCGAAGGTGCACCGCTTCCAGCGCGACACCGAGTGTGATCGTCCCCACGATTCCCAGTGTGAGCCACAGGGTCACTCGTCCAAAACGCCGGCGCCCGCGGTCGTCGAGTTGGCCGAGCTCGGCGATGGCAGAAGAGGGTGCCTCGACCCCGGTGGCCAGCGCCATCGCAACTGGAAACGCCAGCACAACAGCCAAAATTGGACTGCGACCCGATGATGCAGCCAGGGGTTCGGCAGTCTGCGGTGACGCGCTGAGACCGTACACAAGAACGACCACGGTGATGGCTACAAATGCAACCGTCATTGCCGCGAAGACCATTCTGCCGAGCTGTCCGGCCAACGTTGCTGATCCAACGGAGAGGATCAAACCGATGGCGATGAGGAGCCGCCAGGACGCAAGCTCGGGGAAATAGGCGATAAAAGCAGACGCACCGGCGGAGACGCTGACGGCGATGGTCAGGACGAAGTCGACGACCAGGGCGCCGATGGGAATGAAAGACCACGCATCTCCAAACGCTTCGCCGACGGCCGCAGAGGCCCCTCCACCTTTCGGATACCGGAAGATGAGTTGCCGGTAGTTCACGATCACAATCGCGATGACGGCGATGACCAGGAGCATTGTGGGCACCAAAAGCGCCAGATCGCCGTCGAGTGCGCGCAGCGCCGCTTCGACCGCATAGGCCACTGACGACACCGGATCGGCCATGACTGAAAAAGCAAAGGCCAGCAGCAATACAGGGCGGGATCGCACAGACCGGAGAAACCGACTGGTTGGTGCGAGGCCACCTTCGGGTTGGGCGATTTCCGACACGGATACCCTTTCGGTGAGGCGATCCGCTCGACGAAACCCACCTGGGGGAGCACCTGCTCTATTCAGATCGTAGGCCAAGTGGGACGACACGGTGTGGAACCAGTCCACGCCGCACGTTCCTACTCTGGATCGAGTATTCCCAACAGCAGCACGTCGATGTGGGCGCCGAGGGTCGCGATCAAGGTCTGGGGATCTTGACGGCCAAGGCTGACACGAATCAGTTCCATGTGCAGCGTAGAGAAGACAGTTCGCGCCGCCCCTGTGAGATCGATGTCGTCCCGGATCCGGTGTGTCTTCGCGAACCGCGCCAGGATGTCGCCGACCGCGTCCTCAAGCTCGGAGATGCGGGCCAGCGCTTCAGTACGGTATGTGCCCTGCTCGGTGCCGAAAAGGATCTCCCGCTGGTAAACAGCGGTGTTCTCCGGGAACGTCAGACTGAGATGGATCTGGGGTTCCAGTAGAGCCATGATCGCGTTGTCTGGTGAGTCTGCGGCCAGGGACTCGGCAACTCCTCGGCAGGTGGTGAAACGCATCTGTTCGTTCATCACCATGAGCAGAAGCTCCGCCTTGGAGCTGGCGTACCGGAACAATGTGCCAGTGCCTACATCCGCCCGGTCGGCCACCATTTGTGTCGTCACGGATGAGTAGCCCTGCCCGGTGAACAGCGCAGAGGCGGCCTCGAAGATCCGCTGGTGCTTGTCCTGCTTGTTCCGTGCTCGCAGGCCTTTGAGGGCCGGCGCCCGAGGTTCGGCAGTGGTTTCCACGGCACGTCCTTCTTTCTGGGCTGGTTCGAGCGCGGTCGGGCTGCTTTTCGCCGACTTGTCCCAAAACTATCATACGGACTAGGCTCCTAAAGGAGCGCAGTCCGTTTTCCGAAACGGCACACCAACGAGAGAGGAACCACCATGACCATCGATTCGAAGCAGGCACACCTATGGATCGTCGGAGGTGGTATCGCCGGCATGGCGACCGCAGCCTTCGCCATCCGGGACGCCGGGGTACCCGGCGAGAATATCCACATCCTCGAGGAGTTGGGCCACGTTGGCGGCGCCATGGATGCGATGGACTCTCCCGCAATTCGTGGCGCTATGGTGACGCGAGGCGCTCGGATGTTCGACGAGGAGGCCTACCAACTCACGTGGGACCTGTTCTCTACGATCCCCTCACTCGAGGACCCGAACGTCACCGTCCGGCAGGAGATGCAGGACTGGAACGATAAGCACGAGACCCATGGCAACACACGACTGACCGATGCGCGGCACCGCATCCTGGACGCCGCTGACTACGGACTGAATGCGCGCGACCGGCTCGAGATGTCGCGCATGCTCGCCCTGAGCGAGAAGGCCCTCGGGGCGCGCCGCATTGAAGACCTCTTCAGCGCGCACTTCCTGCAGACCAATTTCTGGCATATGTGGCGCACGACGTTCGCGTTCCAGAAGTGGCACTCCGCAGCCGAGCTTCGCCGCTACTTCCTGCGTTTCATCCAGGAGTTCGACAACCTCTCGACGCTCTCCGGGGTCCGGCGGACCAAATACAACCAGAACGACTCGATGATCGTTCCTCTGCAGCGCTGGCTCGTGGCTCAGGGCGTCGACGTCCGCTTCGGCACGCGCGTCACCGATGTCGACTTCACCAATTCTCCCCAGCGGCGACGTGCCACATGCCTGCACGTGGAGGACTCGGCCGGCAGTTCGACGATCGATCTCGGCCGGAACGACTTCGCTTTCCTCACCATCGGATCCATCGTCGCCGACACCACCTACGGTGGCAACGACACAGTGCCGGCCCTGGTCCGGGACCGGGTGGATGGCGGCTGGGCGCTGTGGGAGGAGCTGGCCAAGAAGGCTCCCGACTTCGGGCGCCCCAACACCTTCTGCGGCAACGTCGACGAGAGCAAGTGGGAGTCGTTCACGCTCACCATGCACAGCGACACGCTGATCAAACGCTGGGTCGAGTACACCGGCAACGAGCTCGGTACCGGCGCCATGACGACGTTGATCGATTCTGGCTGGTACATGTCGGCGGTCGTGGTAGCCCAGCCGCACTTCGTCAATCAGCCCGAGGGCACCTACACGATGTGGGGCTGGGGGTTGGAGATCGACAATGAGGGCGACTACGTCAAGAAGAAGATGTCGCAGGCGACCGGCACCGAGGTTCTCACCGAGCTCATCCACCAGTTCGGGTTCGAGGACATCCTCGAGGAGGTGCTCGCCACGACCGACGTCACGACCTCGATGATGCCGTACGCGTCCGCGTTGTTCGCTCGCCGGGTCCCTGGAGACCGTCCCAAGGTCATCCCGGACGGAGCGCAGAACTTTGCGTTCCTCGGCCAGTTCACCGAG
>JBBQDC010000019.1:0-32582 GCA_038319305.1 Actinomycetales bacterium
GAGCAGCTCGACGGCCACGAAGCCCTCGCCCAGGCAGGTGTCGCAGCGGCCGCCGGCCACGTTGAAGGAGAACCGGCTCGCGGTGAATCCGGCCGACTTGGCCGCCGCGGTGGCCGCGAAGGTGGCCCGCACGGCGTCGAAGAGGCCCGTGTAGGTGGCCAGATTGGACCGAGGGGTGCGGCCGATGGGCTTCTGGTCCACCCGCACCAGCCGGTCCACCGCGTCCAGCCCGGTGATGCGGTCTACGCGCGCCCACGGTTCGGAGCCGCCGGCTTCCTCGTCGTCGACGTCGGCATCCGGATCAGCTGCGACGGCTGCGTCGGCTGCGTCGGAATCCGGATGCAGCGCGAGCCGCACGGCATCCGCCAGAACCTGGCTGACCAGGGTGGACTTTCCCGAACCGGACACGCCCGTCACCGCGGTCAGCACGCCGAGCGGGAAGCTCGCATCGATGCCCGCCAGATTGTGCCGGGTGACCCCGTGCAGGCCCAGCCAGCGCTCGGGCGTGCGCAACGCGGCGGGCAGAGGTGCCTCCGGCTGCGGCGCGGCGGGCTTCGACTCCGGCCCGGCCGGGAACAGGAACTGCCGGGTGACCGACTCCGGCACATCGGCCAGGCCCGCGATGGGTCCGCTGTAGAGCACGCCGCCGCCGCCTGCCCCGGCCAGCGGGCCCACGTCGACGACCCAGTCCGCCCGGCGCACGATGTCCATATTGTGTTCGACGACGAAGACCGAATTGCCGGATGCCTTCAGCTGTTCCAGCACGAGCAGCAGCGGTTCGGCGTCGGCCGGGTGCAAGCCCGCGGAGGGCTCATCGAGCACATAGATCACGCCGAACAGGCCCGAGCGCAGCTGGGTGGCGATGCGCAGGCGCTGCATCTCGCCGGGGGACAGGGTAGGCGTCGCGCGCCCGAGGCTGAGGTACCCCAGGCCCAGTTCGAGCAGCACCTCGATGCGGGCGAGCAGGTCTCGGGTGAGGGTGTTGGCTGCCTCCGTGGACTCGCCGGCGTGCTGAGCGGAACCCGACCGGAGCGTCGGGCGCAGCAGCTCGGCGAGCCCGGTCAGCGGCAGCCGGTTGAGCTGGGCGATGGACCGGCCGGCCACCGTGACCGCCAGTGCCGCCGGCGTGAGACCACTGCCGTCGCACAGCGGGCATGCACCGGATTCAACGAAACGGAGCGCACGCTCCCGCTGGCTCTGGCTCTTCGAGTCGGCCAGGGTGTGCAGCACGTAGCTCTTCGCGCTCCAGAACCGGCCCTGGTACGGCTTGGCGATGCGGTCGCGCTGCGGGGTGACCTCCACCACGGGCTGCTCCTCGGTGAAGAGAATCCAGTCTCGATCGACCCGCGGCAGCTCCTGCCACGGGGTGTCCACGTCGTAGCCGAGGGTAATCAGGATGTCCCGCAGGTTCTTGCCCTGCCAGGCTCCCGGCCAGGCCGCGATGGCGCCGCTACGGATGCTCAGAGTCAGGTCCGGCACGAGGGTTGCCTCGGTCACGGTGTGCGCCGTGCCGAGACCGTGGCACTGCGGGCAGGCGCCGGCCACGGTGTTGGGCGAGAAGGAGTCGGATTCGAGGCGCGGGGCATCCGTCGGGTATATGCCGGTGCGTGAATACAGCATCCGCAGTGAGTTGGACAGGGTGGTCAGGGTGCCGACGCTGGACCGGGAGCTAGGCGCACCTCGGCGCTGCTGCAGGGCGACGGCGGGCGGAAGCCCAGCGATTTCGTCGACGTGCGGGGTGTGGCCCTGCTGGATCAGCCGCCGCGCGTAGGGCGCGACGGATTCCAGGAACCGGCGCTGTGCTTCCGCGAAGATGGTGCCGAACGCCAGCGACGACTTGCCGGAGCCGGAGACCCCGGTGAAGGCGACGATCGCGTCCCGGGGAACGTCGACATCGACATTGCGGAGATTGTTCTCCCGGGCGCCGCGCACTTGCACGAAACCGGCGAACGGCGCGATCCCGGGCGTTTCTCGGGCCTGAGCTGGGGATCCGGTGACAGGGGAAGGCGTCTGCATCCGGTCGACTCTAGTTGCGTTGTCTGGGAATGCCCTGCCTCACAGGGCAAGGCGGTAAGATAGCAGACCTGCGATCCCGTCCACTGATGGCGGTGGGTCGGTACTCATCTCGATGCTCAACCGTGACAGATCCCGATGTTCAACCGTGACAATCTTGATCGCTCCCTACATTGAACCAGGCTCAGCGGCGTGCCGTTCAAACCACGTTTGAGACTGAGAGACCCATGGCTGATACAACCGAGACCACCGTTACGCACTACGTTTCCGTGTTGCGCTGGGAGGCACTGAAGCGGGAGTTTCGTTCCCGTCAGACCGTGCCGAGCACGGACCAGAGCAACGAGCGACGCTGAGCATCATGGCCGCCCCCACCGATCCCGGCGAGACTGCACCTGCCAACCAAGTGTCGATGCCCCGCTGGGCCGAACTCAAGCGCGCGTACGTCGCACGGCTTCCCAAGAGCGACCGCGCCGCCCTCGCGGCCACGGCCGAGCTGGCGAACAACCCTGTGCAGCCCTCCGCAGCCGACCCGTTCGCCGACCCGTATGCTGAACCGGGCACCTGACCGTCGAACCGCCCGGCAGATTAGGCCAGGCGCAGGTGGTCGACGGGCATCATGACCAGCGGCGCGCGCAGTTCCATCAGGTCCCGGGCGTGCTGGTCGAGGCTTTTGTCCTCCGCGGTGATCAGCGTCAGCGGTTCCACCGGTTCGGCCTGTCCGTCGGCCCCGATGGCGACGAAGATGCTCATGCACTGCGTCGTGAGCTGCAGATCGTGCGGCGTGCGAGGGCTACCCGAGCGCACCCGGATGCTGACGTGCATGCTGCGCCTGCCGGTGTGGATGAGTCGCGCATCCACTTCGACGATGTGCCCGATGTGGATCGGGCCGTAGAAATGGATGCCGCCCGAGTAGACGGCCACGGCCCCCTCGGAGCTCCAGGCCGCCGCCGTCGCGAACGCGGCTTCGTCGATCCAACGCATCACGGTGCCACCGTGGGCGTTGCCGCCCCAGTTCGCATCGGCCGGGGCCGCCAGGAAGCGGAACACCGTGCGCGGCGTCGTGCTCTCATCGGTATATTCCTGTGCTCGCATGACCGTTTGGATGCGCTTGCGCGGCTCGAGCCGCGCCGTCGCGTTCTGCCGTAGTTCCTGATCGACGTCGGAGTGGGGCACCCACAGGGGCACCTCCTGCGGCTTGCCGGCGTCGTCGACGGCAACGAACACGAGGATGCAGTGGGTTGCCGGACTATATTCCCGGTCGCGTACATCCGTGGTCTCGACCGTGACCAGAACGTGCATGCTGGTGCGGCCGGTGTGGATGATGCGGGCGTGCACCTCGACCAGGTTGCCGGGTTTGATCGGCCGGGTGAAATGCACATTGCCGACGTAGGCGGTGACCGTGTCGGAGGCGCTCCAGCCCACCGCGCAAGCGTAGGCGGCCTTGTCGATCCACTCGAGCACGCTGCCGGCGGCGACGGTCGCGCCCGAGGCGGCGACGTCGGCGGGAACGGCCATGAACCGCAGGGTGATGCGGTCGTCGGGCAGGGTGCCGCCGGTCGGCGGCGTTGAGGTGGTGGGTGCGGTGGTCACGGGTACTCCAACGGAAGCAGGTCAGGGGCGATGGTCCAGACTTTCACATCCAAACCGTGAGTCGTTTCAGGCGTGCGCGCGGCGGTATTCCTCAAGAACCTCGATGACCAGGTCGTGGTCGTCGCGCTGGGGCAGCCCGGAGACGCCGACGACGCCGATCAGTGAGCCGCGCACACGCAGCGGGAAGGCGCCGCCGTGAGCCGCGTGTGTGCTCGGGTCGAGGTTCGAATCGGTTCGGAAGTCACGGGAGTTTGCCCGGAAGCGCGTGCCCACGGCAAAGGAGGAGCTGGCGAAGCGCCGCACCACCCGGAACTTGTTCTCGAGCCAGGCGTCATTGTCGGCGCAGGCGCCCGGCAGGGCGGCGTGGAACACGCGCTGGTCGCCGAACATGATCGACACGGCGATCGGATGACGGCGTTGGTTGCCGAGTTCCACGAGCCGCGACCCGACGGCCCAGGCATCGCCAACGTCGAAGGAGTCGAACTGGAGGAGCCGTTCCTGCTCGAGGAGCAGCGGGAGCAGGTCTGCGGCGTCTGCGACGTCGTTCATCGTGTGCCTTTCGGGTTGTCTGACGAGACAGGGCAGGCGCCCCCGCAATCAGTCTTCCACTCCCGCGCTCCGAAACGGAGCCGGTGATGCCCGGCTCCGGCGCGGCACTTATCGGTCAGGCCAGCAGAGGCCCCAGCTCCCGGGCTCCGGTCTGCAGGAGCTCGAGCAGCTCGGCCGGCTCTTCGATGCGCACGCTCGGTGCCGAGAGGCAGAGCCCGGCCACGAGAGTGCCGGCCCGATCCCGGATCGGCACGGCGATGCATCCGTAGCCGGCCGTGACGGCGTCGACCTGGCGGGCATAGCCGAGCAGGCGCACCTCGGCGACCAGGCTGAGCAGCGCGCGGTCGAGGACCGGGCCGGGACCGGGCACCGGGTCGGCCGCAACGCTCGGGACAGGTGCGGCCCGCTCGGCGAGCAGCAGACGGCCCATGGCCGAGCCGTCCAGTCGGCGGGTGCGGGCAGCCTCGTTCGGTGGAAAGTCCGGGTCGCCATCGACGATGCGCAGGCCGTCCTGCTCGTAGCGCACCAGGTGCACGCCGCCACGGATGCGTCCCCTCAGCCGCTCGATCACGTCGCGCACCGCTTCGGGCGGCGCGGCCGGCGCCACCAGGTTTGCCAGCTCGACGACCTTGCGGCCGAGGGCGAAACCGCGCAGGTCGGGCATTCGCACCAGGTATTCGTCCTGCACGAGCAGGTTGAGCAGGCGGTACGCGGTGGCTCTTGGCAGGGCCAGGTTGTCGGAGATCTCGCGGGCGGTGACGCCCGGTCCGCACCGGGCCACCTCTTCGAGCACGGTCAGCGCGCTGTGGATCGCCTTGGGCTGGCGGGCGTGGAGCTCGCCGACGGCGGGGCCGGTCACGTTCGGGTCCGCTCCGGATCGGTCGGAGCCGCCGGGGGCAGCCCACCGAGGGTGTCGATGGCGACGGGCACGTCGTAGACGCCGACCGTGTGCCGCAGCCACGGGTCGCGGATCAGCCGCACCACGCAGAACGAGATTCCCACAAGCAGGGTGGCCAGGAATACCCAGACCCCGGCGGCGCGCTCGGTCGCGCTCTCCGCGACGAGGAAGACGCTCAATACCGCTCCGAGCAGGAGCGCTGCGGTGAGGGCCCGCACCACCGGCCAGACGGTGAGCTCGCCGAGGCGCCAGAGGAAGACCGGTGCGGCCAGGCATACCAGCAGGTAGGCGGTGATGTAGCCGCTCGCGGCACCCACGATCAGGATCGTCATCGCCGTCCAGACGCTTCCGGACAGCAGGATGGCGGTGAGCAGCCCGACCGTGACGGTGCCCACGGCCACGGCGGCCGCGGTGACCGGGGTGCGAAAGCGGGCGTGGGTGCGACCGAATCGGCTGGGCAGCACCCCCTCGCGCGCCAGGGTGAAGAGCACCCGCACGAGCGCGGTCGTCGAGGCGATCACGCAGGCGAGGAAGGAGGCTGCGATGCTCAGGTCGAGCAGCAGCCCGATGCCTGGGGCGCCGGAAGCGGCCGCCAGGTCGTTGACGGGCGAGCGGCTGGTGGTGATGCTCGTGCCGAGGTCGGCGAAGCCGGCCAGCTGGCTGAAGGCGGCGAGCAGGTAGAGCAGGCCGGCCCCGATCACGCTCCAGCGAATCGCACGCGGGATGCTCTTGAACGGATGCTGCGCCTCGACCCCCAGGGACGACGACGACTCGAACCCCACGAATGCGGTCAGAGCGAGCGCCGCGCCGACCGCCACGCCGGTCGGCGACGCGCTGCCGAGGCCGAGCGCCGACCAGTCCAGGACCGGTCCCACCCGCACGAGCAGGGCAATCACGAGCACGACGATGATCGCCACCGATACGCACTCCACCAGCAGGGTCAGCCGGGTCGATAGCCGGATGCCGCGCGCGAGCACGAGCAGGCACAGCACCGCCATCACCACGACCAGAGCCCCCGCGACCAGCGGGGACCCGGCGGCGGGAGGCCAGACACGGCCGATCAGGATGGTGAGGTAGTAGGCGGCACCGCCGAGCGCGAACATGGAGACGAAGCCGTAGCCGACCAGGAGCGCCACGCCGGTGACGAAGGCGGGCGTCGTGCCGAGCCCGCGCGACACGAAGGTGTAGAGCGACCCAGGGGCAGCGAGGCGCCGGGTGAATTGGTTGACGGTGCCGGCAACCAGAAGCGCCAGCAGCGTCGCTGCCGCCAGGGACCAGATCGTGGCATTCCCAGCGGCTCCCGCGACCAGGAGCGGGATCGTCGTGGCAGCGGCCGCCGGGGCGACGGCCGAGACGGACTGGGCCAGCACGTCAACGAACCCGACACTGCGGCGGTCAAGACCGTCGACGGGCGATCGCGTGCCGATGCCGTCGACCGGCTGAGGGTCGTTGATCGCTCTCGCGAGGGCAGTCATCTTCGGGCCTCACTCTCGACGGGACAGGTGGGGAAGCTGGGGGTGCGACGGCTTGCGCCGCAGGCTCACGATAGCGCCGCGGCGTTGCCGTGCGGCGACGGTCGTGTTTCGAGCGGGTGAAGGCCAAATGAGACAGCCATCGACGGGCCCGTCTCATTCGAAGGGTTCGGCCTTTTACGTCGGTGAGACCCGGCCGCAACGCGGCTCGGACAGGCTGATTTCACGCTCCAACGCCCCGAAACCGCCCGGGCGATACCCCTCACCGCCACCCGACTCACAGCCGATCTGGAGATGAAATGACCGTTACGAGAGAACCCGCGGCCGCCGCGGGCACCATCACAACCCCGGAACGGTCACTGACCGGGTCCCTCGGGGTGACGTCCATCGTGCTGATGGTCGTTGCCGCGGCCGCGCCGCTCACCGTCATCGGCGGTTCGGCCCCGCTCGGCTTCCTGCTCGGCAACGGTGTGGGATTCCCGTCGATGTTTGCGATTTCCGCCGTCGTGCTGCTGTTCTTCTCGGTCGGGCTCTCGGCGATGACCCGGCACGTGCCCAGACCCGGCGCCTTCTTCACCTTCGTCAACTACGGGCTGGGCAAGCCGGCCGGACTGGCCACGGCGTTCCTTGCCCTGCTCACCTATACGACCATCCAGGTGGCCGTCTACGGTTACGTCGGCTACATCCTCAGCGTCACCGTCGCCGGCATCGGTGGACCTGACCTGGTCTGGTACCTGTACTCCCTGCTGGTCGTGGCTCTGGTCGGAGTGCTCGGCTACCGGCACATCGATCTCAGCTCGAAGGTGCTCGGCGTGCTCCTGCTCGGTGAGGTCGGCATCGTGCTCGCCCTGGTCGTCGCCGTGGTCATCTCGGGCGGCCCGGAAGGACTGTCCCTGGCCCCGTTCGAACCGAACAACGTGCTCACCGGCTCTCCGGCCGTGGGTCTCATGTTCGCCATCGCCGCCTTCATCGGCTTCGAATCCACCGCGATCTTCCGGGACGAGGCCAAAGACCCCGCCCGCACCATCCCGCGCGCCACCTATGTGGCCGTGATCGGCATCGGCGTCTTCTACACGCTCTCGTCCTGGGCGCTGGTGATGGCCTGGGGCCCGAGCGCGGTCGTCGGCCAGGCGGCCGAGAACCCCGGCGCGATGATCCTGATCACCACGCTCAACTACCTGGGCCCGATCGGCGAACTCGTGATGAACGTGCTGCTGATCACGAGCATGTTCGCCTGCGTTCTCTCCTTCCACAACGTGATCACCCGCTACCAGCACTCGATGTCCAACGCCCGGGTGCTGCCGGATCTCCTCGGTCGGGTGCACCCCAAGCACTTCGCGCCGCACCTGTCCTCGCTCGTGCAGACCGCGACATCCGTGCTTCTGGTCGTGGTCTTCGCGATGCTCGGCCTTGACCCTGTGCTGCAGGTGTTCACCTGGTTCTCGGGCGTCGCCACGCTGGCCATCGCCATCCTCATGGCCGTCACCAGCATCGCGGTCGTCGTCTACTTCGCGCGCACCAGGCAGGACACGCGGCTCTGGAACACGGTGATCGCCCCGGTGCTCGGCCTGCTCGGCCTGCTCGGCGCGGCCGCCCTGATCGCCGTGAACTTCCCGTTCCTCGTCGGCGACGTCGACGTCGACGGGGTGCCGGTCTTCGGCACGGTCACCCTGGTGCTGCTGGGCCTGATCGTGCTCGTGCCCGCGGTCGGTCTGGCGCGGGCGCTCGTGCTGCGCCGCACCGACCGGGCTGCCTACGAGCAGATCACGGATGCCATCAGCGGCTGAGTGCGCATCTGCTCGTTCCCTTCCCTCCGCTTTAGAACGACCACCCGCGTCAGAATCACAACCAGTGACAGGAGATCCACCCATGACCATCACCGACCTCGACCTGCTCACCACCCGGCCGGTTGACGCCCCCGGGCATCCGCTCAGCAGCCTCACAGCCGCGGAATTCGAGACCATCCGCGACATCGTCACCGCCGGCACCGGCTTCACCGAGACCACGCGCTTCGCCTACGTCGGGCTGCAGGAACCCCACAAGCGCGAGGTACTCGCCTGGCAGGCCGGGGAGAGGGAGGTGCCCGACCGCCGGGCCCGGGTGCTGCTGCTGGACATGGCCACCGGCCACTCCACCGATAACGTCGTGTCGCTGCCTGGCCGTGTTCTCCTCAGTTCCACGGTGCTCGACGGCTCCACCGGCCAGCTTCCGATCCTGCTCGAGGAATTCGACGCGATCGCGGGAATCGTCGCCGAAGACCCGCGCTGGGTGGAGGCGCTCGCCAGGCGCGGCACCACGGTGGGTGAGGTCATGGTCGTGCCGCTCTCGGCCGGCTACTACGATTTTCCCGAGGAGGAGGGCCGCCGCATCGTGCGCGTGCTCGCCTTCCGCCAGGACTACCCGGCCGATCACCCGTGGGCACACCCGGTCGACGGACTGAGCGCCTACGTCGACACGGCGGCCCGCACCATCACCCGCCTGGTCGACGTCGAGAACGTGGCGATCCCGGCTGAGAGCGGCAACTTCGACGACCCCGCGGTGCAGGGCCCGGCCCTCACCACCCTCAAGCCGATCGTGATCAGTCAGCCCGAGGGCCCGAGCTTCACGGTCGACGGCGAGTGGGTCAGCTGGGCGAACTGGAAGTTCCAGGTGGGCTTCGACTCCCGCGAGGGGCTCGTGCTGCGCCAGCTCTCGTTCACCGATGCCGGCGAGGAGCGTCCGATCATCTACCGCGCCTCGATCAACGAGATGCTCGTGCCCTACGGCGACCCGTCGCCCACCCGGTTCTGGCAGAACTATTTCGACACCGGCGAGTACCTCTTCGGCCGGTTCACCAACTCGCTCGCGCTCGGCTGCGACTGCGTGGGTGAGATCAAGTATTTCGACGCCGTGCTCGCCGACGAACTCGGCAACCCGTTCACGATCAAGAACGGCATCTGCATGCACGAGGAAGACGTGGGAACCCTGTGGAAGCACAGTGACATGTTCACCGGCTCCAACGAGGTGCGCCGCCAGCGCCGCCTGGTGATCAGTTTCTTCACCACGGTCGGCAACTACGACTACGGGTTCTACTGGTACCTCTCCCTCGACGGAACCATCGAGTGTGAGGCCAAGCTCACCGGAATTCTCTTCACTTCGGCCTACCCGGGCCGAGGCGAGAACGGCGCCGACTACCCCTATGCGAGCGAGGTGGCGGCCGGGCTCGGCGCCCCCTATCACCAGCACCTCTTCAGCGCCCGGCTGGACATGACGGTCGACGGCCTCTCCAACGCCGTCGAGGAGGTCGACGGCGTGCGACTGCCGATCGGCCCCGGCAACCCCTACGGCAACGCGTTCACCAAGAAGACGACCCGGCTCACCAGTGAGGGGATGTCGGGGCGCACCGCCGACGCCTCCGTCGCCCGGGCCTGGCACATCGTGAACACCGAGAAGACGAACCGGCTCGGCCGGCCCACCGGCTATGTGCTTTACCCGGAGGATGCGCCGACCCTGATGGCCGACCCGGAGTCGTCGATCGCCAAGCGCGCCGAGTTCGCCACCCGGCACCTCTTCGTCACCCAGTACGACCCGGCCGAACAGTACGCGGCCGGCGACTTCGTGCACCAGAACCCGGGCGGCGACGGGGTGACGAAGTACACGGCCGGCGACCGGTCGATCGACGGCGAGGACATCGTGCTCTGGCACACGTTCGGTCCGACACACTTCCCCCGCCTCGAGGACTGGCCAGTGATGCCGGTGGACTACGCGAAGTTCACGCTCAAGCCCTACGGCTTCTTCGGGGCCAACCCGGCGATGAACATTCCGGCGAATGAGGCGGTGTCGCACTGCTCCAACGGCGGCGCGGCACACGACGCCCACGCCGGACGCTGAGGCGACCGGAAACCGAGCAGGCCGGTAATCGAGCCCATGGTCGAGACCCTGCACGGGATCATGCTGGTCGGGGCGGCCGTCAACGCCTGCTGCGTTCTCGGTAGCCGCTGCTCCCGAACAGCTCTGGCCGGGGTCTCGACCCTTCTCATGCTCGCCGCAATGACGGATGCCGCCTTCCAGGTGGTCGGTCTCCCCCCGCTGATCTGGACCGTGGTCCTAATCGGCTGGGGGATGACCGGCGCGGCGCTGCTGCGCGGCCGGTGCGGGCGTTCTGTTCATCGGTTGGTCGGTCGCGCTGCTACTGGGCGGTGGCCGCACCCGGCTGGAACTCGGCAATCTGGCCGGTATGGCCACCATGACCGCGGCGATGGGGCTGATGCCCTTCACCTGAGCCGGTTCAGCGGGGCGGTTCAGCGGAGCCGGTTCGCCAAATATCGATAACCATCGATATGCTGGGAATACCGTCATCACGGACAAGTCGTCCCCTCTGGATGCCGGCCTAGGAGATGGTCACCCATGGCACACATCGAGATCTTCGAACCGGGACTGTGCTGCGGCACAGGCATCTGCGGAGTCGACGTCGACCAGAGCCTGGTCACCTTCTCGGCAGACCTCGACTTCACCCGCGCCAACGGGGGCGACGTCGCACGGTTCAATCTGGCCCAGGAGCCGCTGGCGTTCGTGGAGAACGAGGTGGCCCGCCAGTTCCTGCACACCGTCGGCCAGGAGGGCCTGCCCGTCACGCTGGTGGGCGGCGCCACCGTGCTCACCGGCCGCTACCCCACCCGAGCCGAACTCGCTGCCTGGACCGAAGTGGCCTTTGTCGACACCGTCGAGACCGCCGACACTGACGAGACCGCCGACACTGACGACACCGCTGCGACCAGCCACCGTGCGGCCGTGCAACCTGAGGGGTCGGTGCGGCTGCTCGCCATGGCCGGGCCCGGCAGCATCACTGCCGCCCAAGGCAATGCCGCGCTCATCACCCCGACCACCGAGGGTGCCGACTCGGGCTGCTGCGGCGGCACCGGCGCCTGCTGCTAGGGGCCGATCATGACGGCACCGCGCTTTCTGGACGACGCCCCGCGCTTCCTGTTCTTCACCGGCAAGGGGGGGGGTCGGCAAGACCTCCATCGCGTGTGCGAGCGCCGTGCGCCTGGCTGAGGCCGGGGCGTCCGTGCTGCTGGTCAGCACCGATCCGGCGTCCAATGTGGGGCAGGTATTCGGGGTGGGCATCGGCAACACGGTTACCCCGATCCAGGCGGTGCCTGGTCTGTCGGCGCTCGAGATCGACCCCGAGCAGGCGGTCGAGCAGTACCGCGAACGCATCGTCGGTCCGGTGCGCGGCCTGCTGCCGCCCGCCGAGGTGGCCTCGATCGAGGAGCAGCTCTCGGGTGCCTGCACCACCGAGATCGCCTCCTTCAACGAGTTCACCGACCTGCTGACGGATGCCGCGTGGACGGCCGCGTACGACCACATCGTCTTCGACACGGCCCCCACCGGGCACACCATCCGCCTGCTGCAACTGCCTGGGTCGTGGACCGACTTCCTCACCGCGGGCACGGGCGACGCGTCGTGCCTCGGGCCGCTCTCGGGCCTCGAAAAGCAGCGCGCCGTCTACGCCGACGCCGTGGCTGCCCTCGCCGACCCCGACCGCACGCGGCTGGTGCTCGTGGCGCGTGCCCAGGGCTCCACCCTGAGGGAGGCCGCCCGCACCCAGACCGAACTGGCCGCCATTGGAATGAAGCGGCAGTATCTGGTGGTCAACGGCATCCTGCCGGCTGGCACGGACTCGGACACGGACGCGGACGCCGGCGCGGGTGCGCCTGCCGCTCCCGACCTGCTGTTCGCGGCCATCCGGGCGCGCGAGCAGCAGGCGCTCGTCGAGATGCCCGAGGGGCTCCGCACCGCGCCCACCGACTACGTGGAGCTGAAGAGCTCCAACATGGTCGGCCTGGCTGCTCTCCGCAGCCTGTTCGAGCCCGAGATCGTGCCGACGCTGGGCGCCGTCGTTGCCACGACCGCGCCGGGAGCCCCGCTCTCGTTCCTCGTCGACGAGATCGAGGCCGGCGGCCACGGCCTGGTGATGCTGATGGGCAAGGGTGGCGTGGGCAAGACCACCCTCGCGGCGGCGATCGCCGTCAGCCTCGCCGAGCGCGGGCTGCCCGTGCACCTCACCACGACGGACCCGGCGGCACACCTCGACGACACCCTGGCCGGCGGGCTGGTGAACCTGACCGTGTCCCGGATCGACCCGGCCGTCGAAATCGCGAACTACACCGAGCGGGTCATGCGCACGAAGGGCGCTCACCTCGACGCGCAGGGCCAGGCCATGCTCCGCGAGGACCTGCGCTCGCCGTGCACCGAGGAGATCGCCGTGTTCCAGGCCTTCTCCCGCGTGAGTCGGGAGGCAAAGAACACCTTCGTTGTGATCGACACCGCACCCACGGGCCACACCCTGCTGTTGCTGGATGCGACCGGGTCCTACCACCGCGAGGTCACCCGGCACATGGGTGAGAGCATCCGGCTGACGACGCCGATGATGCGGTTGCAGGACCCGGAGCAGACGAAGGTGATTCTGGTCACCCTCGCCGAGACCACGCCCGTGCTCGAGGCCGCGGAGCTGCAGGCCGACCTGGAACGGGCGGGCATCAGCCCGTGGGCGTGGATCGTGAACAACTCGATCGCCGCGGCGGCGCCGACCAGCCCGCTGCTGGTCGCACGGGCCAGGAACGAGCTTCCCGAGCTTGAGCATGTGCACGAGAAGCGCGCCCCGCGGCTCGCAGTGGTGCCGCTGCTGGCGGAGGAGCCGGTCGGCATTCCCGCGCTGCTCGCGCTGACCGCCGGAAGGCGGCCGGCGCTGGCATCCGTTCGCTAGCCAGTCGACTGGCCGGGGAACTGGCTGGCTAGCGCACGACGGGCCGGGCCGCGGTGCTGCGCACGGCCGACCACGAGACGATGATGACCACCAGCACCATGGTGGCCAGGCCGAGTCCGGAATAGCCGATGGCACTCAGGATGAGGCCGGCCAGGGCGCCGCCGAGGGCGCCGGCCGCATTCATCGAGAGGTCGGAGAAGCCCTGCAGGGCCGCGCGGTCATGGATGTCCACGGCCTCGATGATCAGCGCCGAGCCGGCGACGACGGATGCCGACCAGCCCAGCCCGAGCAGGATCAGCCCCACGGTCATGGCGGTCTGTGACTCCGCGGCCAGCCAGAAGATCGCCAGCGAGGCCAGCAGCAGGGTCTGGCCGGTGAGGATGACAGGCATCCGCCCCAGGCGGTCGGCCAGGGCGCCGAAGACGGGCGAGAGGGCGTACATGCCGGCGACGTGGAGGCTGATGGTCAGACCCACCAGTGTGAGGGTGGCGCCGTGATCGCGCAGGTGCACCGGGGCCATCGACATCAGGGCGACCATGGTGGCGTGGCTGGAGGCGATGACTGCCACCGCGAAACGGGCCTGAGGGTTGGCGCGCACGATGGCCAGGCCGCCCCGCCGCGTACCGCTGGCAGGGTCTGCCTCGCGGGCGGCGAGGGCGGTGAGCAGAGGGTCCGGGCGCAGCCCGACGGTGTAGACGAGGGCCGCCCCAACCGTGGCGATCAGGGAGAAGGCGAAGGCGCCGGTCAGTGGGGGCAGGCCGAGAGCCTCGCCGACGACCTCGCCAGGACCGAATAGGTTGGGGCCGAGAACGGCGCCGATGGTCGTGGACCAGACCACGATGGACAGGTCGCGCGCCCGGAATTGGGTGCTCGCCAGGTCGGTGGCAGCGAAGCGGGCTTGCAGGTTCGTGGCCGACCCGGCACCCAGGAGCATCAGGGCCAGCAACAGCACGGGGAAGACATCGACCGAGACGGCGGTGATCGCGAGCACGGCGCCGGAACCGGCGATCAGCGAGCCGGTCGCAAGCGAGCGACGGCGCCCGCGGCGCTGGGCCAGGCGCGCCAGAGGCACGGCCACGAGGGCGGCGCCGAGGGTACTCATGGTGGCAGCCATGCCGGACCACGCGCTGGAACCGGAGAGCTGCGCGGCCAGCAGGGCACCGAGGGAGAGCGTGGCACCCATGCCGATGCCACCGAGGATCTGGCCGACGATGAGCACCCGCACGACCGTGCGCTGCAGCGGGGTGTGGTCGGCGCGTGTCTGGCCGGGCGTCGGATGCACGTGGCCCGCGTGCGGGGTCACGGGTGCGGGCGCATCCGGGGTCAGGATGTGAACGTCTTCCGCAACGCGGAACCCGACAGAGGCTTGCCCACCAGCGGTGCAAGGAGGCAGAAGTCGAAAGCGCCGGCGGCGATGAATACGCCACCGAGGACCGCCAGCAGCCACCACCAGCCGCCGAGGAGGACAGCCGCGACAATCAGGATGACGCCGGCAATGATGCGAACCCAGCGGCCGGTGGTCGAGCCGAGGAACTGAATGATCATCATCAGGGACTCCTTCTGTGTAGGGCGGTGCTTAGTGCCCTCACCTTACCCCCGGGGGTACCTGTCCGCAGGCCTCGACGACGAGCAGGGTGTCGAGCGCAAACCCAGCGCCGTCTCCGGGGGCCTCCGGGTCGGTGGCGAGGTCCCGGCGGATGGTCTCGCAGCGCACGACCTGGGTGGCGCCGAGGCTCGCGGGGTTGATGCTCGAGCGCAGCAGCTCGGGGGTGTAGAGAATGTCTGGATTGCCTGGTCCGGGAGCGCCCGTGCCGAGGTTGGACCGGTCGTGCCCGAGCACGACCAGGTGCCCGCCGGGGGAGAGCCACCCAGAAGCGCGGGCCAGCACGGCCCGTAGGGCAGGCTCAGGCAGGTGCAGGTACATCACGGTGATCAGATCGAAGGTATCGCCCGCCGGATCCCAGGTCGTGGCATCGCCGACCTGCCAGTCCACCGATACCCCTGCCTCGGCTGCATGGGCGCCAGCCTGGCCGATGGCCTCGGCAGAGAAATCGACCGCGGTGACGCTCCAGCCGTGGCCGGCGAGCCAGATCGCGTTGCGGCCGTCGCCGGTGGCCAGGTCGAGCGCGCGCGCCGGCGTCCAGGGGGTCACGGTGTCCTGCACGATCTGCGCCGGAAGGGCCGACCAGAGCCGGCTGGCCTGGCCTGGCTGTGCCTCGCGCGCGAGGCGGTAGCGGGTATCCCATTCGGCGGCGTCCATGGTGTCCTCTCGGCAGACATCCGTGGCTGGGAACGGATGCGCGGCTAGGGTAGTTTCGCACGCCGCGGCGACTCAGCGGGAGAGCGCCGCCAGCTCGGCCCGGGTGGAGGCTCCCACTTTGCGCAGCAGGTTGGCGACGTGGAACTTGACCGTGTTCTCGCTGATCGAGAGTGTCTGCGCGATCGCCCGGTTGCGCGCACCGGAGGCAACCAGCTCGAGTACGCCCTTCTCGCGCGGACTGAGACCCCAGGCGGCGGCCGCGGTGAGCGGCGCGAGTGGCACGTCGAGGGGGAGAGTGACGGCCATTTCGGAGCCCCACCCGGTCGTCGCCTCGAGCTGCAGCGTGCCGTTCAGAGCGGCCACCCGGCTCGCCAGCTGACTGACGCTCGGGCTGTCCGGGGTGAGTTCACCGGAGCCGTCGTCGCGGATGTGGATCAACAGGTTGCTGCCGTCGCAGTCCCAGTGCACGCGCACCCGAGCCACCTCGGTCTGGTCGACCAGAGCCAGAACCGCGCCGCGCACGATGGCCCGGGCGGCGTGGGCAACCTCGCCGGGGAGGGCGCGGCCGTTCACGGGCGGCTCGATGAACTGCACGTCCAGGTCGCCGAAGCGCACGAGCGGGCGCAGGTCGTCGCGCAGGCGTTCGAAGGCCTGGGCCACAGGTTCCTCGGCGAGGGCGCGGTCGTGGTCGGTGACGGCGCGCAGCGCCACCATGGCCTTCGCGGTCAGGTCGATCGCGGTCTGCCGGGCCGACGCATCGCTCGTGTCCCGTGAGCGGAGCACGGCGAGCAGGGACTCGAGCGTTGTTGCCTGGGTGTCGGTGAGGTCGGCGACGACCCGGGCTCGCTCGGCGGCTGCCGAACGGGAGTCGAACGGCTCGATCGAGTGGGGAGGATGCTGACTGGTCACCTCTTCAGACTAGCGAAGGCAACCTGGGCCATCCGTTCGGGTAGGTATCCTGACCGTTCGGTGGGCCGCACGCCCACCCGAAAGAGCGGAGGATGAGGCGATGCCTCCTCGTACCGACATTCCGGTGACCGTGACCGAATCGCTCGCCGCCATCGCAGCCGAGAACGCCGGAATCGTGCGCCGGCTCCTGGCCGCTGCAGGCACGGGCGGAACCGATGCTATCCCTGCCGAGGCCGTCGCCGCGCCCCTCGATGAGGCGGCGGCCGCCCTGCAAGGCGCGCGGCGCGTCTTCGTGCTCGGCGCGGGTCGGTCCGGTCTGGCTCTCCGGATGACCGCCATGCGGCTGATGCACCTGGGCCTCGACGTGCACGTGGTCGGCGAGGTGACCACCCCGGCCATCGCGGCCGGGGACGTGCTGCTGGCCGCGAGCGGCTCCGGGGGGACAGCCAGCGTCGTGCGCGCGGCCGAGACGGCGGCGGCATCCGGCGCCCGGGTGATCGCGATCACCACCGCCCCGCACTCCCCGCTCGCCGGGCTGGCCGCGGTGAGTGTCGTCGTGCCGGCGGCCCAGAAGCAGGATCACAACGGGCGCCTGTCGATCCAGTACTCCGGTGCGCTCTTCGAGCAGTCCGTCGTCGTGCTCGGCGACGCGATCTTCCACAGCCTGTGGAAGGCATCCGGGGCCACGGCCGACGAGCTCTGGCCGCGCCACGCGAACCTCGAATAACGACTTTTCCCCTGAACCGAACCCATCAGAACCAGAAAGAAGATCATCATGAAGCTGCAAGTTGCCATGGACGTCCTCACCACGGATGCCGCCCTCGAGCTGGCCGCGAAGGTTGCCCCCTACGTCGACATCATTGAGCTCGGCACCCCGCTGATCAAGGCGGAGGGTCTGCGAGCCGTGACCGCCATCAAGGCCGCGCACCCCGACAAGACGGTCTTCGCCGACCTCAAGACGATGGATGCTGGTGAGCTCGAGGCCGACATGGCGTTCACCGCCGGCGCCGATCTGGTGACCGTGCTCGGCACCGCCGGGAACAGCACCATCATGGGCGCCGTCGCCGCGGCCAGGAAGCACGGCAAGGGTGTCGTCGTCGACCTGATCGGCGTCGCCGACAAGGTGACGCGGGCGCAGGAGGTGACCGAGCTCGGTGCCGTCTTCGTCGAGATGCACGCCGGCCTCGACGAGCAGGCCGAGCCCGGCTTCTCGCTCGCGACCCTGCTGAATCAGGGCGAGACCGCCCGGGTTCCGTTCTCCCTGGCCGGCGGCGTGAGCGTCGCCACCATTGCCTCCGTGCAGCGTGCGGGGGCCCGGGTCGCCGTGGCCGGGGGTGCCATCTACGGCGCCGAGGACCCGGCGGCCGCCGCGGCCGCCCTGCGCGCCGTCATCATTTAGCCTCGATCTCGTTCCTCACGGCTCCCGACCTGACCTCCGCCGAGGCCACGTCGACCTGCAAAATCGCCCGAACGGCAAGAAAAGCACCCTCGTTTCGCGAACGAGGGTGCTTTTTCCGCAAGTGGCGCGGAGGTCAGCCGAGCAGTAGTTTGCCGAGATTGTCGGCGGAGTAGACGGTGGCGGTGGCCTCGGTGGCCTCGGACGGGGAACCGTAGCCCCACTCCACGAGGATGGTCGGCACGCCGTGGGCGGCGGCACCCTCCGCGTCGTAGCGGCGGTCGCCGACCATGACGGGCTGGGTGAGGTCGGCGCCGGCGGCGGCAAGGCGCTCGAGGGCCTCCGCCACGACGTCGGCCTTGGAGCTGCGCGTCTCGGTGTCGGTGGACCCCACGATGGCGGTGAAGTACTTCGCGAGGTCGAAGTGCTCAAGCACGGCCATCGCCTTGTGCTGGGCTTTGCTGGTGGCCACGGCCATCGGGATCTTCGCTGCGTGGATGCGCTCGAGCAGTCCGGCAACGCCCGGGAAGACGGCGGTGTCGAGAAGGTGCCCGCCCCGGTAGTCGGTACGGTAGACGGCGAGGGCCTCGGTGGCCTCCTCCGGCGTCATGCCGGCGTACTCGCGGAACGCGGCCAGCAGGGGCGGCCCCACGTAGGCCAGCAGTTCGGTGTCGGTGGGAACCGGGCGGCCCAGAAGGGCGAAGGTGCGGGCGAGGGAACTGGTGATGGCCGGGGCGGAATCGGTGATTGTTCCGTCGAGGTCAAAGAGAATGGCACTCCAGGTGCGAGTCAATGTTGAATTCACTCGCTCATCCTAGAGCGCTGAGGGTCGCTTTCGCTCAGAATCATTTAAGGGTGCGAGATCAGCGCGGTTCCGGTCAGTGCGCCAGCCTCAGAAAAGTTTGGACTGCGTATCGTCGAGTCCGCGCATGGCGTCGTAGTCGAGAACGAGGCAGCGGATGCCGCGGTCCTCGGCCAGGGTACGAGCCTGCGGCTTAATGATCTGTGCCGCAAAAACACCGCTGACCGGGGCAAGATGTGGGTCGCGATTCATGAGTTCGAGGTAGCGCGTGAGCTGTTCCACACCGTCGATGTCGCCACGCCGTTTCAGCTCCACGGCGACGGATCCGCCCGCGGAATCCCGCGCCAGGATGTCGACCGGGCCGATCGCCGTCATGTACTCCCGGCGCACCAGGGTGTGGCCGTCGCCGAGCAGGTGGATGTGCTCGGCCAGCAACTTCTGCAGGTGTGCCTCGACGCCGTCCTTGATCAGCCCAGGGTCGATGCCGAGCTCGTGGGCGGAGTCGTGCAGCACCTCGTAGATGCTGACGATGAGCTGGTCGGCGGTCTTGGTGTGGGTGACCGTCCAGAGGGCCGTGACGCCGGCATCCGTCTGGTCGTCATCGGGAACGGTCAGTGCGAGACTGCACGGCGGGCTCATCCAGTTGAGCGGTTTGTACGAGCCGCCGTCGGAGTGCACGAGCACGCTGCCGTCCGACTTGATCATGAGCAGGCGGGTCGCCAGCGGCAGATGCGCGCTGAGTCTCCCGGTGTAGTCGACGGAACATTTCGCAATCACAAGGCGCACCGTTCGAGCCTAACCGGCGCTCAGGGGGTGAAGGTGCGCTCGCGGGCGGCGGGCGCCGCCAGGCCGGCCAGAATCATCAGGGCCAGGATCAGGAACAGGGCGTTCAGGATGCCCCAGGCCTCGCCGAGCAGGCCGAGCACCGGCGGGCCAACGAGGAAAGCGAAATAGCCGATCATGGCGACGGCGCTCACCCGGGCGGCGGCGTTCTTCGTATCGTCGGCGGCGGCCGACATACCCACCGGGAAGCCGAGCGACGCGCCGAGCCCCCACAGCACGGTCCCGGCGTACAACAGCCAGTGGTTCGGCGCCAGGATGAACAACACCAGACCCAGGATGCCCAGCACGGCGCAGGCGCGCAGCACCGGAACCCGGCCGAACCGGTCGAGGATCGGGCCCCCGAACACGCGGCCGACGGTCATCGCGCTCACGAAGACCCCGAACACGATGGCGCCCGCGGTGTTGCTCAGCCCATGCCCGTCGACGGCGGCCAAGGCCAGCCAATCGTTGGCTGACCCCTCGGCGAAGGTCATGCCCAGCACGATCGTGCCGATCAGGAGGATCCTCGTGTCGCCCCAGACGGACAGGCCGGCGCGCAGGCGCTCCCGCCAGGGCGGCGCGGCAGGGGGGCCAGCCTGTACCGTGCCCGACACCGCTGGCTCGTCGCCGAGCTCCGCGCGCACCGGGATGGATCGCACGCCGACGACGGCCGTGGCGAGCACGAGCAGCGCGACCCCGGACAGATGCCAGAACACCGGCAATGAGACGAAGGATGCCCCCGCGCCGGCCAGGGCGCCGACAACGGTGCCGAGGCTGAAGCAGGCGTGCATCAGCGGCATCAGCGTCTTGCCGATCGCCCGCTCGGCCGCCGCCCCCTCCACGTTCATCATGACGTCGACGGAACCCATCCCGAGGCCCACCAGGACCAGCCCGGCGAAGACCAGCCCGGTAGACGCCAGCAGGCTGGTGCCGACCCCGGCTGTGATGAGCCCGAGCGAGGAGATCGCGACACCGAGCACGACGGCGCGCCGGGCACCGAGGCGCGCGAGCAGCCCGACCGCCGCCACCAGGCCGAGCACCGATCCGGCCGAGAGGCCGAAAATGACGATGCCCACGTGCGCCGTCGAGAGCTCAAGGCCGTCACGCACGGCCGGGATGCGGGACATCCAGGTGGCCAGGGCGAGCCCGGCGATGAAGAAGAGCGCGAACACGGCGTTCCGCCAGGCGAGCAGCCCCGGCCGGCCGGCAGGGTGGGTGGCGGCTGCGAGGGGGCGTGCGGTGTGGGTCACATACTCCAAGTTATCCGAAACGCCAGGCCGGAACGCATCCGTGCCCCGCTCGCCGAGCCGGAGCCAGTCGCGATGCCGCTGTGGCACCAACCTAACGGGGGGTGCGGCACCCCGCCGCCGCGAATGCAACGCTCGTAGACTGAAACTCGAGATCGAGCGTTTCGAAGGGGCAACGTGGCTGGTCAGACATCGACGCCGGGGCAATCGGTGACGTCGCGCGTGCTGAGTATTCTGGCCGTGTTCGAACTGAGCGCCTCGCCCCGGTCACTCTCCGAGATCTGCGCCGAGAGCGGGCTGCCGCAGAGCACCGTGCACCGCCTGCTCGGCGAACTCGAGGAGTGGGGCGCCGTGCAGCGGGATGCCCGCGGCCGCTACCAGATCGGCCTGCGCCTCTGGGAACTCGGCCAGCACGCCGGGCGGCAACTGCGCGATGTGGCCCGCCCCTATTTGCAGGACCTGTTCGGCCTCACCCAGGAGACCGCGCACCTGGCCATCCGTGACGGAGCCGACGTGCTCTACATCGACCGGGTCTACGGCACCCGCCGGGTGCCGCAGGCCTCCCGGGTCGGTGGCCGACTACCCATGCACGCCACCGCCGTGGGGCGCGCGATCCTGGCGTTCGAGGAGAGCTGGGTCCAGGACGCCGTGCTCGGCGGCACGCTGGTCGCGCGCACCTCCTTCACGAAGACCGATCCGGAACAGCTCCGCCGGGAGCTCGAGAAGATCCGCGTGCAGGGGTTCGCCCTGGCCTCGGAGGAGGTGCGCCTCGGATCCTGCTCCCTGGCGGTGCCGGTGTTCGCGCCGGACGGCCGCGTCTTCGGCGGGCTCGGCATCGTGCTGCCGACCAGCCGCGCCCACCAGCTCGAACGCAACCTGCCGATCCTGCTCGGCACGGCGGAGCGCGTCCAGGCCGGAATCGCGCACCTCCCGCCCTCGGCCCTGCAGCCCGCCGCCCGCGTGCGCAAACCCTCGCGCCCCTAATTCAGTTCCATCCAGTGGGACGCACTGAGTGATTCCGAGCTTCGTCGGCTTTAGATAGACCCAGTTCCCCGCAGTTGTGGACGAGACCAAGGAGCACCCAGTGACCCAGACAGAGACGTCGAAGGCACACCCCGAAGCAGCAGCTTCCGCCGCCCCCGGGCGCTGCCCGGTAGACCACGCCGGCCAGAGCGCCACAGCGCTCCACCACCACGGCTACGAGCCCTTCAGCATGAACGACCCGTTCCCTGCCTATGCCGCCCTCCGCAACGAGGAACCGGTGATGTTCGACGAGCGGATCGGCTACTACATCGTCAGCCGTTACGACGACGTCAAGGCGGTCTTCGACGACTGGCAGACGTTCAGCAGCGAGAACGCCCAGGCTCCGGTGCGGCAGCGCGGCGCGGCCGCCGTGAAGATCATGAACGACGGCGGCTTCACCGCCTATTCCGGTCTGTCCGCCCGCGTTCCCCCGGAGCACACCCGCATGCGAACCATCGTGCAGAAGGAGTTCACTCCGCGCCGCTACAAGGCGCTCGAGCCGACCATCCGCGAGAATACCGCGCGGCTGCTTCAGAAGATGCTGGCCCACCCGGATGCCCGGGGCGACTTCCTGAAAGACGTCGCCGTGGACATCCCCACCATCACCATCCTCGGCCTGCTCGGCGTGGGGCCGGAGATGGTGCCCACCTACAAGAAGTGGTCGGACTCCCGGGCCGCGATGACCTGGGGTGACCTCAGCGACGAGGAGCAGATCCCGCACGCGCACAACCTGGTCGACTACTGGAACGAGTGCCTGCGCCTGGTGGCCGACGCCCACGAGACGGGCGGCGACAACCTGGTCGCCGACCTGGTCAAGGCCCAGGTGGCCGGCGCCGAGATCTCCGACCATGAGATCGCCTCAGTCTGTTACAGCCTGCTCTTTGCCGGCCACGAGACCACCACCACGCTGATCTCGAATACCATCCGGGTGCTGCTGCGCAACCCGGAGGAGTGGCAGAAGCTGCTCGCCGACCCGAGCCGCATTCCGGCCGCCATCGACGAGACCCTGCGCTACAGCCCGTCGATCGTGGGCTGGCGCCGCAAGGCCCTCGCGGACACCGAGATCGCGGGCACGTCGATCCCGGCGGGCGCGGACATCCTCTTGTTGATGGGCGCTGCCAACCGTGACCCCGGCGTCTTCGAGGAGCCGGAGGTGTTCGACATCAACCGGCCGAACGCCCGCACCCACCTGTCGTTCGGCTTCGGCATCCACTACTGCCTGGGCAACATGCTCGCCAAAATGCAAGACAAGATCGTGCTCGAGGAGACCCTCAAGGCCGTTCCGAACCTGCGCATCATCGATCCGGAGCAGATCACCTTCGGAGACAACCTGTCGTTCAGGGCACCCACGTCGGTGCCCGTCACCTGGGAGGCCCAGTCATGACCCACGCACCCTTCATCCAGTTCTTCGACGATGACGTCGCCCCGGCGCACGACCTGCTCGGCGGCAAATGTGCCTCTCTCGTGGCCCTGACCGCCGCGGGGATGCCGGTTCCTCCCGGGTTCGCCATCACCACGGCCGCCTACAACGCCTTCATCCACGACGCCGGCATCGAGGCCGACATCCACGCGCTGCTGAAGGGTCTCGACCCGAACGACATCGCCGAGGTCGACCGCGTCTCGGCGCAGCTGCGCTTCGAGATCACCTCGCGTCCGGTGCCGGCCGAACTGCACGCCATCACCCTGGCGGCCTACGAGGCCCTGCAGTCCCGGTTCGATTCCCCGGTGCCGGTGGCCGTGCGCTCTTCCGCCACCGCGGAAGACCTGCCGGATGCCAGCTTCGCCGGCCAGCAGGACACCTACCTCTGGCTCGTGGGCGTCACCGACGTCACCGAACACATCCGGGCCTGCTGGGCCTCGCTCTACACCTCCCGGGCGATCATCTACCGGCTCAAGAACAACATTCCCAACGAGGGCCTGTCGATGGCCGTGGCTGTGCAGAAGATGGTCAACGCCAGGGTTGCCGGGGTGGCCATCACCATGGATCCCACCAACGGCGACCGGTCCAAGATCGTGATGGAGGCGGCCTACGGCCTCGGCGAGCTGGTTGTCTCCGGCCAGGTCACGCCCGACAACATCACGGTCGACAAGGTCATGCTGATGGTCGTCAAGCGCCAGATCGGCGACAAGCACGCTGAGCTCGTGCCTGACCTGGAGAGCAAGTCCCTGGTTGAACTCGAGGTGTCGGAGGAGCGCCGCACCCAGCTGTGCATCAGCGACGCCGAGATCACCGCCATCGCGGCGATCGCCAAGAAGGCGGAGAAGCACTTCAAGTGCCCGCAGGACATCGAGTGGGCGCTGGACCGCGACCTGCCCGACGGCGAAAACCTGCTGCTGCTGCAGTCCCGCCCGGAGACGGTGTTCTCCTCCACCGCCACGGGGTCCATCCCGGTCACCTCGGGCGGCTTCGGGATCGAGAGCATCACGAAGTCGTTGATGAGCCAGGCCGGCAAGGCCTAGGCCGGCCGCGCGGCATCCGCTTGCCCTCTTCCTTTTACTACCCACCCGCACCTTCCCCTTTATACAGAACGGTTGACCCATGACAGAGAAGTCATTCCCCAGCCCGTACGACCAGAAGCCGTCCGACGCCGCCGCAGGCTGGAAGGACCTCTACGCCTACAACCTGGTCTTCCAGGAGAACCGCAAGGAGGTCGAGGAAGCCAAGTTCTGGTTCTGCGACAGCCAGCACTGGCCCACCGTCACCAAGCCGTTCGAGACCATCGGTTTCGAGTTCGCGGTCTCCTGCCTGGGCCAGTACAACTCCCGTCACCTGCTGATCCCGCCGGCCAACGGTATCGAGTTCCGCATCCACAACGGCTACGTCTTCATGTCGCCGGTGGGTGTTCCCGAGTCCGAGATCGCCGCCCGCGTGCCGCAGTTCATGCAGCGGGCCGGCCACTATTTCCAGAACTGGGACACCCTGCTCGAAAAGTGGCAGGGCAAGATCCGCGGCACCATCGACGAACTGAACGAGCTCTCCTTCGACGCCCTGCCTGACATGGTGCCCGTCGAAGACGTGCTGAGCGGCAAGGGCACCGGCCCGAACAACGAGCTGCTCGCCAGCTTCGACAAGCTGATCTCGCTGACCTACCGGGCCTGGCAGTACCACTTCGAATTCCTCAACCTCGGCTATGTGGCCTACCTCGACTTCTTCACCTTCTGCAAGGAAGTCTTCCCGGGCATCCCCGACCAGGCCGTCGCCAAAATGGTGCAGGGCGTGGACATGGAACTGTTCCGACCGGATGACGAGCTCAAGAAGCTCGCCAAGCTCGCCGTGGAACTGGGCCTGGCCCGCCACTTCGGCGACACCGAGAATCCGGAAGCCACCCTGGCCGCGATCGCCTCGGACGCCCAAGGCGCCGCCTGGCTCGCCGCGTGGACCGAGGCCCAGGACCCCTGGTTCAACTTCACGGTCGGAAACGGCTTCTACGCTCACGACAAGTACTGGATGGACCACCTCGAGCTGCCGCTCGGCTACATCAAGGACTACATCGTGCGTGTGCAGAGCGGCCACACCATCGACCGGCCTGTCGCCGAGCTCGTGGCCGAGCGCGACCGCATCACCGAGGAGTACTCGGAGCTGCTCAGCCCGGAACAGCTGGAGGCGTTCTCGGGCAAGCTGGGTCTGGCCCGCCAGGTCTACCCCTATGTGGAGAACCACAACTTCTACATCGAGCACTGGACCATGGGCGTGTTCTGGCGCAAGGCCCGGCAGCTCTCGAAGATGCTGCACGAGCAGGGGTTCTGGCCGGAGGCGCACGACATGTTCTACCTCCGCCGCGACGAGGTGCGCGAAACGCTCTTCGACTACGTCACCGGCTGGGGTGTCGGTGCCCCGGCCATCGGCCCCGATTACTGGCCCGCCGAGGTCGCGCGCCGCCGCGTCATCGTCGACGCCCTCTCGACGGAGCGCCCACAGCCCGCCCTGAACACGCCGCCGGCGGTGATCACCGAGCCCTTCACCCTCATGCTCTGGGGCATCACGAGCGACCAGATCAAGAACTGGCTGGGGGAATCGGACGCGCCGGAGGGCGAATTCCGCGGAATGGCAGCCTCCAGTGGGGTTGCCGAGGGTCCGGCCCGTGTGATCAACAGCTCCGACCAGCTCTCCGAGGTGCAGGACGGCGAGATCCTCGTGGCCCCGGTCACGGCACCCTCCTGGGGCCCGATCTTCGGCAAGATTCGCGCCACCGTCACCGACATCGGCGGCATGATGAGCCACGCGGCCATCGTCTGCCGGGAATACGGGATGCCCGCCGTCACCGGCACGGGCACCGCGTCGGCCCAGATCAAGACCGGCCAGTGGCTGCGGGTCGACGGCAACAACGGCACCGTCACGATCGTGGAGGACCACGAGCACGACCTCACCCTGGCCCCGGCCGCGGCGATCCAGCTCGACACCGCCCTGGCCGCAGCCCACCTCGAAGGCAGCCATGCCTGACCCAGGCACGGCCGGCCGCGACCCCAGAACGGTGCTGATCACCGGCGCCGCCGGCGGTCTCGGCCGTGCCTTCGCCCTGGGCTTCGCGGCCCAGGGTGACCAGGTGGTCGTCGCCGACGTCAACATCGACGGATGCCGCGAGACGGTGGCGCTGATCGAGGCCGCCGGCGGCACCGCGCTGGCGGTCGAGGTGAACGTCACCGCACTCGACTCCGTGACGGCGATGGCGCGAACCGCCGCATCCTTCAGCCGGGAGAGCGGCGGTAGCGGCACGATCGATGTCGTCATCAACAACGCCGCGATCTACGCCACGATCACCCGCGCCCCCTTCGACGAGATCGACGTGGACGAGTGGGATCGGGTGATGGCCGTCAACCTCAAGGGTCCGTGGCTGGTCACCCGGGCCTGCTCGCCGTACCTGCCCGATGGCGGCAAGGTGATCAACCTCTCCTCGGCCACCGTGATGAGCGGCTCCGCCCACTGGGCCCACTACGTGGCGTCCAAGGGTGGGGTGATCGCGCTCACCCGCGTGCTCGCCAAGGAGCTCGGAGACCGAGGCATCACCGTCAACGCGATCGCACCCGGCTTCACCCTGACCGAGGCCAGCTACGGGCTGATCGAGGGAGCCGAGCAGTACGGCGTGCACCGCGGCTCGCTCAAGCGGGCCAGCGAGCCCGAGGACATCGTGGGCGCGGCGCTGTTTCTGGCCGGCCCGGGCAGCAACTACATCACCGGCCAGACCCTGGTCGTCGACGGTGGGCGCCAGTTTCTCTAGGAACCGGCTGCGCACATCCGTCATTCACTCAAAGGAGATCCGAGAAATGCCCACCGTAACCTACGTTGCATCCGACGGCAGCGAGACCATCGTCAACGGCTTCGCGGGCGACTCCGTCATGGAGACCGCCGTGCGCAACGGCGTGCCCGGCATTGTCGCCGAGTGCGGCGGCAGCCTCTCCTGCGCCACCTGCCACGTCTTCGTCTGCGCTGACAGCGCCCCGCTGTTCCCGCCCGTTGCCGGGCTGGAAGACGACATGCTCGACGGCACTGCCGTCGACCGGGAAGACAACTCCCGGCTCTCCTGCCAGCTCAAGCTGACCGACGACCTCGACGTGCAGGTCACGACCCCCGAAACCCAGGTGTGAGCATCATGGCTGACCTGACCGACCTGACCGACCTGACCGACCTGACCGACCTGACCGATACCGCCGATACCGCGGCCCCCTGCGGCACCCTGATCGTGGGCAACTGCCAGGCCGGGGTTCAGCTTGCCTCCAGCCTGCGCGAGCTCGGCGACACCGAACCGATCACCCTGGTCGGCGAGGAGCCGCATGCGCCCTACCAGCGGCCGCCGTTGTCAAAGGCCTTCCTCAAGGGAGAGGCCAGCGCGGATTCGCTGGCTTTTCGCAGCCACGACTTTTACCTGACCCACCAGATCGAGCTCGTCACCCGGGAACGCATCGTGAAGATCACCCGCGACGCGACCGGTGGGGTGGCCGTGGCCGAGTCCGGGCGCACCTTCCCCTTCGCCCGTCTCGCCCTCACCGTCGGCGCGATGCCGCGCACGATCCCCTTCGAGGGCTCCGAACTGGAGGGGGTGCACTACCTGCGGGATGCGACGGAAGCCGCGGTGCTCGAGCACCGGTTGCGCACGGCCCGCACCGTCGTCGTGATCGGCGGCGGGTTCATCGGGCTCGAGGTGGCCGCCGGGGCCCGGGCCTCCGGCAAGAACGTCACCGTGCTGGAAGCCGCCCCGCGGCTGATCGGCCGTGCCGTCTCCGAACAGACCAGCGAGTTCTACCTGCAGGCGCACCGCCGCCGCGGCCTGAACGTCGTGCTGAACGCCACCGTGGTGCGTATCGTCGGCGAACACGACCGGGTGACCGGCGTGGAGCTGGGCGACGGCAGCATCGTGCCGGCCGACGTGGTCCTGATCGGGGTCGGCGTCATCCCGCGCACCGAGCTGGCCGAGCAGCTGGGACTCCAGGTCGACAACGGCATCGTCGTGGACACCCACGCGGTCGCCTCCGACGGGGCCACGGTCGCGGCCGGTGACTGCGCGAACATGCCCAATCCCTCCATCGCCGACTTCGGCAACGGCCGGCTGCGGCTCGAAAGCGTGCAGAACGCCGTGGAGCAGGCCAAGGTCGCCGCCGCCACCCTGCTGGGAATCCCTGCCGAGCACAAGACGGTGCCGTGGTTCTGGTCGGACCAGGCCGACCTGAAACTGCAGATCGCCGGGCTCTCCGGCGGCCACGACCAGGTCGTGCTGCGCGGCGACCCCGACTCGGAGAAGTTCTCCGTGCTCTATTACCGCGACGGCACTCTGATCGCCGCGGACTGCATCAACAGCCCGCTCGATTTCATGGCCGTGCGCAACTCCCTGCACAAGGGCCAGTCCATTTCGGCCGAGGCTGCCTCCGACACCTCCATCTCCCTCAAGAAGCTCGCCACCGGTGCCCCGGCGCTCTCAGAGAAAGTGACATCGCCATGACCCTGCAGACCGAACACCCGATCGATACCTCGCCGATCAGTGTCGCCGACGACTCCCCGGCCGACCTTGACCTGCTCTGGCGGGCCGTCGAGCCGGAGATGCGCACGCGCGGCAACGACATCCACATCCCGATGTCGTTCGCCTTCGCCGAACGCCTCTGTGACGCCTACCCCGAGGCCGATTCCCTCGTGGTGCGGGTGGCCATCCTGCTGCACGACACGGGCTGGGCCCGCGTCGACGAGACGAAGATCATCTCGGAGGGCTTCGGCACGAATTGGCGCCAGGCGCAGATCCGGTTCGAACACGAGATCAAGGGCTGCGAGATCGCCCGCGAGGTGCTCCCCGGCCTCGGCTACGACGACGCCTTCATCACCCGGGTGACCGACATCATCGACGGGCACGACACCCGGCCGGTCTCGCACTCCATCGAGGACTCGCTGGTGCGGGATGCCGACCGGCTCTGGCGCTTCACCCCGGCCGGCGTTGCCCTGGCCTCGAGCTGGTTCCACCAGACACCCTCGTTCTACTGCCGCCGGTTGCGATCGGAGATCCTGCCGGAGCTGATCACCGCCGCCGGGCTTCAGATGGCGACGATCGAACTCGACCGGGCCGAGGCGCTGCTCAAGGTTGCGGTGCTCTGATGGAGACGGCGCTCGCGACCGTTCCGTACACCCACACGGACGACCTGTTCATCGATGGCGCGTGGACCACGGCCCACGGTGCCGGGCGCACGATGGTGACCAACCCGGCAACGGAAGAGGTCTGGGGGAGCGTGCCCGTGGCATCCGTCGCCGACCTCGACCGGGCCGTGGGCGCGGCCCGTCGGGCCTTCTCCGGTACCGGCTGGCGCGACTTGGCCCCGTCGGAGCGTGCGGTCTACCTGCTGCGGCTGGCCGACGAGGTCGAGAAGCGCAGCGAGGCGATCTCGCACACCAATACCGGGGAGAACGGGTCGCCGGTCGCTGAGACCAGCCGCGCGGGGTCGAACGCGGCCGCGATCTTCCGCTACTTCGCCGCCCTCGCGCCCCACCTGGCGGCGCCGGATATTCGCCGTTTCCCCGATGGCACCGCCGAGACCGTGGTGCGGCAGGACCCGGTCGGAGTCTGCGCCCTGATCGCGCCGTGGAACTTCCCGATCAACCTCGTGGTGGCCAAGCTGGCCCCGGCGCTGATGGCGGGTTGCACCGTCGTGATCAAGCCGGCCTCGCCGACCCCGCTCTCGATCCGCCAGATCGCGGATGCCGTCGCCGCCGCCGGCATCCCGGCCGGCGTGGTCAACGTGGTCACCGGCAACAGCGCCGTCGGCGACGCCCTCGTGCGCCACCCCGGTATCGACAAGGTGGCCTTCACCGGTTCCACCTCGGTGGGCCGTTCGATCGGCGCGACCTGCGGCCAGCTGCTGCGCCCGGTCACGTTGGAACTCGGCGGAAAATCGTCGGCCCTGGTGCTGCCAGACGTCGACCTGGCCGCGATGCAGAAAGTGCTGATCCGCACCTGCATGCGCAACACCGGGCAGACCTGTTACATCTCCACCCGCATCCTGGCGCCGCGTGAGCGCTACGACGAGCTGGTCGACATGGTCACGGCCACCATCGCGTCCGCGCCGCAGGGCGATCCGATGGATCCGTCCACCGTGTTCGGGCCGAGCGCGACCGCGTCGCAACGGGACACCGTGCGGGGCTTCATTCGTTCGGGGCTGGCCGAGGGTGCGCGCGCCACCACCGGCGGCGACGTGGCACCCGGCTTCGACCGGGGCTTCTTTGTGAAGCCGACCGTATTCGCCGACGTGACGCCCGGCATGCGCATCGCCCGGGAGGAGATCTTCGGGCCGGTGCTGTCGATCCTGCGTTATGACGGCCTCGACGAGGCCGTCGGGATCGCCAATGACACGCCGTTCGGCCTGGGCGGCACGGTCTTCTCCGCAGACGAGGATGCCGCCCTCGCCGTGGCGTCGCGGGTGGACACCGGCTCGATCGGCCTGAACTTCTTCGCCTCGAATCATGCCGCCCCGTTCGCAGGGCGGCATGATTCAGGGCTCGGCGTCGAATTCGGGCTGGAGGGTCTGCACGTCTACCTCAAGCCGCAGTCGGTGCACCGCCGCATCCGCTCGTAGCAGGCAGAGTCGGAACGCCTAGCGCCGAACCTGCGGTGGCAGGGCAGCGATGATCGGGTGGTCCTTCTGGAACACGCCAGACTTCGCCGCCCCACCGGGCGAGCCGATGTCGTCGAAGAACTCGACATTGGCCTTGTAGTACTCGGCCCACTTCTCGGGAACGTCGTCCTCGTAGTAGATGGCCTCAACCGGGCAGACCGGCTCGCAGGCGCCGCAGTCGATGCACTCGTCCGGGTGAATGTAGAGGGCGCGGTCACCCTCGTAGATGCAATCGACCGGGCACTCGTCCACGCAGGCGCGATCCTTCACGTCGACGCAGGGCAGCGCGATCACATAGGTCATCGCCCTGCCTCGCTCCGGGGACGAGGCGCTGGAGGTCGCGGACGGCGCTGATGCGGTCGGTTAGATGGTGAATCCAAGGGCGCTCATCATCTCCCGGCCGTCGTCGGTGATCTTCTCGATGCCCCACGGCGGCATCCAGACCCAGTTGATGCGGAACGCGTCGACGACGCCGTCCAGTGCGATGCCGGTCTGTTCCTCGAGCACGTCGGTCAGCGGGCAGCCGGCCGAGGTGAGGGTCATATGGATGATCAGGGCGTTGTTCTCGGAGTCCCAGCCCAGGTCGTAGATGAGCCCGAGGTCGACGATGTTGATGCCGAGTTCCGGGTCGATCACGTCCTTGAGGGCCTCCTGGATGTCATCGAATCGCTTCGCGCTCAGGGTGGATTCCGCAGACTCCATCGGGGCAGCCGGCGCGGTTTCCGTGTTCAGGCTCACCGTGCCACCGCCGTGCTCTGGTAGCGGTCGTAGCCCTCGTCTTCGAGGCGGTCGGCGAGCTCGGGGCCACCCTGCTCGGCGATGCGGCCGTCGACGAACACGTGCACGAAGTCCGGCTTGATGTAGCGCAGGATGCGGGTGTAGTGCGTGATCAGGAGCAGACCAAGGCCGGTGTTCTCCTTGGCCCGGTTCACGCCCTCCGACACGATCTTGAGCGCGTCGACGTCGAGTCCGGAGTCGGTCTCGTCGAGCACCGCGAAGCGGGGCCTGAGCAGTTCGAGCTGCAGGATCTCGTTGCGCTTCTTCTCGCCGCCGGAGAAGCCCTCGTTCACGTTGCGCTCGGCGAAGGCCTTGTCCATCCGGAGCGCCTTCATCGACTCCCGCACATCCTTGATCCAGGTGCGGATCGGCGGCGCGGTGCCGTCAATGGCGGTCTTCGCGGTGCGGAGGAAGTTCGTCACGGTCACGCCGGGGATCTCGACCGGGTACTGCATGGCCAGGAACAGGCCCGCGCGGGCGCGCTGGTCCACGGTCATCGTGGTCACCTCTTCGCCGTCGAGCAGGATCGAGCCGCTGTCGACCTTGTACTTCGGGTGCCCGGCGATCGTGTAGGCGAGGGTGGACTTGCCGGAGCCGTTCGGGCCCATGATGGCGTGGATCTCACCCTCGTTGATGGTCAGGTTCACCCCGTGCAGGATCTGCTTGGTGCCCTGGTCGGTCTCGACACTGACGTGCAGGTCGATGATCTCAAGAACTGACATGAATTCGATTTCTCTTTCGTTCTTCGGCGAATTCGCCGGCAAGTTGGGTGGCCTCTATAGGCCGGTGTGGGACGGGGCCGAAGTCAGACGGGCACGGTGACGGCCGGGTCGATGTAGACATCGCCGTCGATCAGGTCCACCTTGTACACGGGCACCGGCTCATAGGCCGGGAGGTTCAGCGGCTTACCGGTCTTCAGGGAGAACTTGGAGCCGTGGGCCCAGCATTCGACGGTGTCGTCCTCGACAAAACCCTCAGACAGGGAGATGTCC
>JBBQDC010000020.1:0-32570 GCA_038319305.1 Actinomycetales bacterium
GCGCAGCCCACCGTGACCGAGGCCACCGAGATCGACGTCGTCACCCCGCTGCGCGGCATGTCCAAGAGCCTCGCGGCGAACATGGCGACCAGCCTGACCGTGCCCACGGCCACGAGTGTTCGCACCATCCCGGCGAAGCTCCTGATCGATAACCGCATCGTGATGAACAACCACATGAAGCGCTCCCGCGGCGGCAAGGTGTCGTTCACGCATCTGATCGGCTGGGCGCTGATCCAGGCGCTGAAGATGTTCCCCAGCCAGAACGTCTACTACAACGAGATCGACGGCAAGCCCTCGGTCATCGCCCCCGCGCACGTGGGCCTCGGCATCGCCATCGACCTGCCCAAGCCCGACGGAACCCGCTCGCTCATGGTCCCGGCCATCAAGCGCGCGGACACCATGACTTTCGGCGAGTACCTCTCCTCCTACGAAGACCTCGTCACCCGGGCCCGCAAGGGCAAGCTGAGCGCGGATGACTTCTCCGGCGCAACGGTCTCCCTCACCAACCCGGGCGGCATCGGCACGGTGCACTCCGTGCCGCGCCTGATGAAGGGCCAGGGCTGCATCATCGGCGCCGGCGCGCTCGACTACCCGGCTGAGTTCCAGGGGTCCAGCGTCAAAACCCTGACCGGCCTCGCCATCTCCAAGACGATCACACTGACCAGCACCTACGACCACCGGGTCATCCAGGGTGCCGGCTCGGGCGAGTTCCTCAAGATCGTGCACGAGCTCCTGATCGGGCAGCACAACTTCTACGAGTCCATCTTCTCGGCCCTGCGCATCCCGTACGGCCCGATCCATTGGGCGCCCGACATCAGCGTCGACCTGGCCAGCGCCGTCGACAAGACCGCCCGGGTGCAGGAACTCATCAACGCGTTCCGGGTGCGCGGACACCTGATGGCCGACATCGACCCGCTCGAGTACACGCAGCGCTCACATCCCGACCTGGATATCTCCAACCACGGCCTGACATTCTGGGACCTGGACCGCGAATTCGTCACCGGCGGTTTCGGCAGCAAACGCCTGATGCTCCTGCGCGACATCCTCGGTGTGCTCCGCGACTCCTACTGCCGCACGACCGGCATCGAGTACATGCACATCCAGGACCCTGCCCAGCGCAAGTGGATGCAGGAAAAAATGGAGAAGAGCTACGTCAAGCCGACGCATGACGAGCAGATGCGCATCCTCGGCAAGCTCAACGAGGCCGAGGCCTTCGAGACCTTCCTGCAAACCAAGTACGTCGGCCAGAAACGATTCAGTCTGGAGGGCGGCGAGTGCACCATCGCGCTGCTCGACTCGATTCTGCAGGGTGCTGCGGATGCCGGACTCGACGAGGTCTGCATCGGCATGGCCCATCGCGGCCGCCTGAACGTGCTGACCAACATCGCGGGCAAGACCTATGGTCAGATCTTCCGCGAGTTCGAGGGCACCCAGGATCCCCGCACTGTGCAGGGCTCCGGCGACGTCAAGTACCACCTGGGCACCGAGGGCACCTTCCGTGCCACCGACGGCACCGAGATGCCGGTCTACCTGGCCGCGAACCCGTCCCACCTGGAAGCCGTCGACGGTGTCCTCGAGGGTATCGTGCGCGCCAAGCAGGACCGCAAGCCGATTGGCACCTTCTCCACCCTCCCGGTCCTCGTGCACGGCGACGCCGCCATGGCCGGCCAGGGCATCGTCCTGGAGACCCTCCAGATGTCCCAGCTGCGTGGGTTCCGCACCGGCGGCACCATCCACCTGGTCGTCAACAACCAGGTCGGTTTCACCACGCTGCCCGGCGACGGGCGCACCTCGGTGTACTCGACAGATGTCGCCAAGACCATCCAGGCCCCCATCTTCCACGTCAACGGGGACGACCCCGAAGCCGCGGTGCGGGTCGCGGAGCTCGCCTTCGCCTACCGCCAGGAATTCAAGCGGGACGTCGTCATCGACCTCGTCTGCTATCGCCGCCGCGGGCATAACGAGGGCGACGACCCTTCGATGACCCAGCCGCTGATGTACAACCTGATCGAGGCCAAGCGCTCCGTTCGGAAGCTCTACACCGAGGCTCTCGTCGGTCGCGGCGACATCACGCAGGAAGAATACGAGGCCTCGCACGCCGACTTCCAGGACCGCCTGGAGCGCGCGTTCATGGAGACGCACGCGGCACAGTCCTCGTCGATCCCGATCGTCGGTGCTGCTGGTTCCGCGCCGCAGGGTCTCGGCGCCGACAAGCACGATGACGCGGTCGGGGAACCGGCCACCACCGGGGTGCCCGAGGCGGTCGTGCACCTGATCGGCGATGCCTTCATGAACAAGCCCGCCGGCTTCACCGTGCACAACAAGCTGCAGCAGCTGATGCAGAAGCGCCACGACATGAGCCGCAACGGCAAAATCGACTGGAGCTTCGGCGAACTCCTCGCCCTCGGCTCGCTGCTGGTCGAGCGCACCCCGGTGCGCTTCGCCGGCCAGGATGCCCGCCGCGGCACGTTCGTACAGCGTCACGCGGTGTTGCACGACCGCGTCAACGGCCAGGAGTGGCTGCCGCTCGCCAACCTCAGCGAGGACCAGGCGCGGTTCTGGATCTACGACTCGCTGCTCAGCGAATACGCGGCCATGGGCTTCGAATACGGCTACTCGGTGGAACGCGCCGACGCACTGGTGCTCTGGGAGGCACAGTTCGGCGACTTCGCCAACGGCGCCCAGACGGTCATCGATGAGTTCGTCTCCTCCGCCGAGCAGAAGTGGGGCCAGCGGTCATCCGTTGTGCTGCTGCTGCCGCACGGCTATGAGGGCCAGGGCCCGGACCACTCGTCGGCCCGGATCGAGCGCTACCTGCAGTTGTGCGCCGAGAACAACATGACCGTGTCCCGCCCGTCGACGCCTGCGTCGTACTTTCACCTGCTGCGCCGCCAGGCCTACATGCGTCCGCGGCGCCCGTTGATCGTTTTCACGCCGAAGTCGATGCTGCGCCTGCGCGGCGCCACCAGCGAGGTAACCGACTTCACCTCCGGCAGGTTCGAGCCGGTCATCGATGATGCCCGGATCACTGACCGGTCGCGGGTCAAAAGGGTGTTGTTCATGGCCGGCAAGCTCTACTACGATCTGCTCACCGAACTCGACAAGAACCCGAACCCGGAGATCGCGCTGGTCCGCCTGGAGCAGTTCTACCCGCTGCCTGCCGTTGAACTCAAGCGCGTCTCCGACCAGTATCCCAACGCCGAACTCGCCTGGGTCCAGGACGAGCCGGAGAACCAGGGTGCCTGGCCGTTCTTCTACCTCGAGACGAACAAGCTGGGCCCGCGCCCGGTGACCCTGTTCTCCCGGGCGGCATCGGCGTCACCGGCGGCGGGATCGGCCAAGCGTCACGCGACCGAGCAGGCCGAACTGCTGCGCCAGGCGCTCACGCTGTAACCCGCGTCGCCACGAAAGAAGTCGCTACGACAGAACGGGCCGCACCGTATGGTGCGGCCCGTTCCGTATTGGCCCATGCGTGTCATTGTCGGCGTCGGTGGCCGGTCCTAGGCTGACCACACCACCCACCGGCGCTCCGCCCACCGACAAGGAGATCTGTCATGCCGACCCCTGACGCCAACCGAACCGGCGAACCCTGCTGGGCCGATCTAATGACCTCCGACCTTCCGCGCGCCAGGGAGTTCTATACCCGGCTGTTCGGCTGGACGACCAGCGATTCCGGTTCGGAGTACGGCAACTACGTCACCTTCCGAAAGGGCGACGTTGACGTCGCCGGCATGGCCGCGAAAGAGCCGGGTTCCCACCAGCCCGATGCGTGGACCACCTACCTGGCGGTGACGGATGCCGATGCCACCGTCGCCGCCGCCCGCACCGGTGGCGCCGAGGTGCTGGCCGAACCGACGACGGTGGGCACCATGGGCCGAATGGCCATCCTGATCGACCCGACGGGCGCGTCCTTCGGCGTCTGGCAGGCCGACGAGTTCACCGGTTTCGGTGTCTTCGGCGAAACCGGCTCACCGGTCTGGCACGAACTGAACACCCGCGACTACGCTGCCGCCCTCGATTTCTACACCAGGGTGTTCGGCTGGAAGCCGGTCGTCCTGAGCGATACTGAGGACTTCCGCTACAGCACCATCGGAGCGCAGGACGACATGGTGACGGGCGTCTTCGATGCCGCGGGGCACCTTCCCGATGACGTCCCCTCACACTGGCAGCTCTATCTGGGGGTACCAGACGTGCAGGCAGCCGCCGCCACCGTGACGCAACTCGGTGGAAAGGTGATCCGTGAACCGTGGGCATCGGAGTTCGGTACCTTCGCGCTGGTCAACGACCCGACCGGGGCTCTGTTCGTTCTCGGCTCGGTCGAGGTGCCGCACGCCGACGAGGGGCGCGCCGACGAACCCGACGCCGACCTACCGATCGGCTAGTGGCCGGACTGGAGGGTGCGCAGCTTCAGCAATACCTGGTCACGCAGATCTTCGGGGGCCATTTCACGGCACGCGCGCTGCACGGCCTCGGTCAGGGTGCGCCCGACCAGGTGCTCGTCGCTGCAGTCGCTGCAGTTGGCGAGGTGCTCCTGGATGTCGGACGCGTCTTCACTACACAGTTCGTTGTGCAGGTATTCCTCGAGTTCGGCCTTGGCCTTCTCGCAGCCATAATCGGTCATGCTGGTGTGCTCCCGGTTCGATCCTGGACCGCCGCTGATGTTCCCAGGCCGCGCTCCAGGGCGTAGCCGGCCAACAGATCGCGCAGGAGACGCCGGCCGCGATGCAGGCGGCTCATCACGGTGCCAATGGGTGTTTTCATGATTTCGGCGATCTCCTGATAGGAGAACCCCTCGACGTCGGCGAAGTACACGGCCAGTCGGAAGTCTTCCGGGATGGACTGCAATGCGTCCTTGACCGCGCTGTCCGGCAGGTGGTCGATGGCCTCGGCCTCGGCCGACCGGTTCGACATCGCCGTGCGGGATTCCGCCCCGCCGAGCTGCCAGTCCTGGAGATCGTCGATGGTGCCCTGGAACGGCTCGCGCTGCTTCTTGCGGTAGGTGTTGATGAAGGTGTTGGTCAGGATGCGGTACAGCCAGGCCTTGAGGTTCGTGCCCTGCTCGAACTGTTTGAACGCGGCAAACGCTTTCACAAACGTTTCCTGAACCAGATCCTGGGCGTCGGAGGGGTTGCGCGTCATGCGCATGGCCGCGGCGTACAGCTGGTCGATAAAGGGCAGTGCCTGTTCTTCGAACAGGTCTCGCATTTCGATCGCATCGGTTGTCATCACAGACAATCCTAGGCCGTCGTGTGGAACGACCGTGGGTCGCTCCAGCACCATGGACAGCGTCACCCGGACCTCCCTCATTCTTTCATCACCGACTATTCTGATAACCGATGTTGATCTCGAGATATTCCAAGCCTGAGTTCGATCCCTACGGCGACACGTCGCCCGAGGTGACGGATGCCCGCTGGCCCGCCCCGACGGCCGACGGCCCGCTCGTCGCGTCCCTGTCTCTGCCGGGGTCGAAGTCGCTGACCAACCGTGAACTGGTGCTCAGCGCCCTTGCCGCACATCCGTCGCTGCTGCGTGCTCCGCTGCACTCGCGCGACAGCGACCTGATGGTGGCCGCGCTGCGTCAGCTGGGCACGGTCATCGAGGAGGTCCAAGGCGACGGCGAATTCGGCCCCGACCTCCGCATCACGCCAGGTGAGCTGCTCGGCTCGACCACCATCGACTGCGGGCTGGCCGGCACGGTGATGCGGTTCCTGCCGCCGGTCGCCGCACTCGGGCTCGGGCCGACCACCTTCGATGGCGACGCTGGCGCCCGCCGGCGCCCGATGAGCACGACGATCTCGTCCCTGCGGGCCCTCGGTGCCGACATCAACGACGACGGTCGCGGTGCGCTGCCGTTCACCGTGCACGGCACAGGCACGGTGACCGGCGGGGAGATCACCATCGACGCGTCCACGTCGAGCCAGTTCGTCTCCGGTCTCCTCCTGGCCGCGCCCCGCTTCGAGCAGGGCCTCCACCTTCGCCACTCCGGCGAGCGCCTGCCGAGCCTGCCGCACATCGAGATGACCATCGCCACGCTGGCCCGGCGCGGCGTCACCGTTCACAGCCCCGCCGTCGGCGAGTGGATCGTGGCTGCCGGCCCGATCCAGGGCGCCGAGGTCGACATCGAACCTGATCTCTCGAACGCGGCGCCGTTCCTTGCCGCGGCCCTCATCGCGGGCGGCAGCGTCACCATCACCGGCTGGCCCGAGTCCACCACCCAGGTCGGCGCCGACCTGGCCGACCTGCTGCCGCTATTCGGCGCCTCGGTTTCCCGTTCGCGCGATCGGCTCACGGTCACCGGAACCGGACGTATCCAGGGCGTCGAGCTCGACCTGTCGACCGGCGGGGAGCTCGCTCCCACCCTCGTGGCCCTGGCTGCCCTGGCCGAGTCCCCGAGCACGATCACCGGGATCGGGCACATCCGTCACCACGAAACCGACCGGCTGGCGGCCCTCGCCGCGGAGATCAATGGGCTCGGCGGCGCCGTCACCGAGTTGCCCGACGGGCTGCAGATCACCCCACGCCCGCTGCACGGCGGACCGTGGAACACCTACGACGACCACCGGATGGCGACTGCAGGGGCGCTGATCGGCCTCCTCGTTCCCGGCGTGCTGATCGAAAACATCGGTACGACCGCGAAAACCCTCCCCCAGTTCACCGACCTCTGGCAGAGCCTCGTCTCCGGGGTTCGGTCGTGACCTGGTGGGACAGCGCCGACGACGATGAGCCCGAGTTCGACGAGTCCAGCGTGCGAGTGAGACCCAACCGCAAGGGCAGCAAACCACGCACCAAGACCCGTCCCGACCACGAGAATGCGCTGACCGGGCGCATTCTCTCGGTCGACCGTGGTCGGTACACCGTCATGCTCGACGAGAATCTGCCTGCGGAGCGTCGGGTGACGGCCGCTCGGGCGAGCGAGCTGCGCAAGCAGGCCGTCGTCACGGGCGACCGCGTCGACATCGTCGGCGACACGACCGGCGCGGCAGGCAGCCTCGCGCGCATCGTGCGCATCGTGCCCCGCACGACACTTCTCCGCCGCAGCGCCGACGACACCGACGCCGTGGAGCGCGTGATCGTCGCCAACGCCGACCAGATGCTGATCGTGGTGGCCGCGGCCAACCCGGAGCCGCGCATCCGTCTCGTCGACCGTTACCTCGTCGCCGCCTACGACGCGGGCGTGAAACCCATCCTCTGCATCACCAAGACCGATCTGGCCGACCCGGCCGCCTTCCTCCGCAACTTCGCGGGCCTCGACCTTCCCGTCTTCGCCAGTCGCGACGATGCCATGCCGCTGGCGGAGATCTCGAGCGCCCTGGTCGGGCACGACACGGTCTTCGTCGGCCACTCCGGCGTCGGCAAGTCCACCCTGGTCAACGCGCTCGTTCCCGACGCGCACCGCGCCGTCGGCGTCGTCAACACGGTGACCGGGCGCGGCCGGCACACCTCCTCGTCGACCATCTCGCTGCGCCTGCAAACGGATGCCGGTCGCGGCTGGGTCATCGACACCCCCGGGGTGCGATCGTTCGGTCTCGGCCACATCAACACGGACAACATCCTCAAGGCGTTCACGGACCTGGCCCTGATCGCACAGAAGTGCCCGCGCGGCTGCACCCACCTGCCGAACTCGCCCGATTGCGCGATCAATGAGGCCGTCGCCGCTGGCACGCTCGGCGAGACCGGCAAGGTGCGCCTCGACTCGCTGCAGCGCCTGCTCGCCACCTTCGCCGCCGCCCCTGCCCACTAGCCCAACCAGCGAGCCGGGACCGCTAGCGTGGGGGCATGACGGATTCCACGCGGCTCGCAGCCGGCGACCAGGCCCCCCAGTTCACCCTGACTGACCAGGATGGGAACACCGTTTCACTGGCCTCCTGTGCGGGCACGAAGGTCATCGCCTACTTCTATCCCACGGCGATGACGCCCGGCTGCACGACGCAGGCCTGTGACTTCCGCGACAACCTCGGCTCGCTGGCCTCGGCCGGCTATCAGGTTCTCGGCATCTCAAAGGACGCCCCGGGCAAGCTGAAGAAGTTCCAGGAGACCGACCAGCTGACCTTCCCGCTGCTCAGCGACACCGACCTCGCGGCGCACACGGGTTACGGTGCCTGGGGTGAGAAGAACCTTTACGGCAAGACCGTCACCGGCGTGCTGCGTTCCACCTTCGTGATCGACGAATCCGGCCGGATCGAGCTGGCGCTGTACAACGTCAAGGCCACCGGCCACGTGACGAGCCTGCGCAAGAAGCTCGGCCTGCCTGCCTGACCGAAACGAATGCCGTCGCCACCGCGGGCCCCGCCGGTACCCACCGGCCTCAGGACGCCCGTGCGGCCCTCCGGAGCTCAGGGACGCGCGGTATCCCTCACCCGGTGGCCGCTGTGGCCGGAGCGGCGCTACTGCGGCGAACCGCCTTCCGCACGGGCTGACGTCGTCTCGGCGACGACGCGCCGCTGGAACAGGAGCACGAGAACCACAACCGAGGGCAGCAGCAGCGCCCAGCCCAGGTCGGGGCGGGCGTAGAGCCCCTGAAAGGAGCCCACGGCGACCGCGACCTGCACCAGCTGCCAGGTGACGGCCGCGCCGCGGATCCACGACCGGCGCCGCAACGAGTTGACCGCGATGGCGGTCACCCAGGTCGCGGCGATGAGCGCCAGAACGAGGATGGCCAGAGCCGTGGCCAGCGAGGTCGGCGTTGCGATCACAAGCTCAAGAATGAGCCAGACGACCGCGGCCCAGAGGAGGCCGGCCTCCGCGTAGAGGATCACGGCGAGGAGCACCAGGGCCCGCGGCCGCCGCACCGTGCCGGCGGTGTTCTCGTCGTCGCCGCTGTGGTCTGACCGTGCATTCACAGAGATATCCCATTCAAAACTATTGATTTGACTCCACCATTATGCGACCATATTTGAGGCCCGGTTGACGCTCACAGGGACGTGAGTCGATCTGAACGAGTAGATCTATTACCCTTCCTGCAACCGGCAGCCTCTCATCTTCGGCCAATCGGCCAGGCATCCCTGCAATAAAGGAGCACCCCTATGGACTGGCGCGACAAAGCTGCCTGCCTCACCGCCGACCCGGAACTTTTCTTCCCGGTCGGTAACACTGGCCCCGCTGTGGACCAGATCGAGAAGGCGAAGTCGGTCTGCGCCCGCTGTAACGTCACCGAGGTGTGCCTGCAGTACGCCCTCGAAACCGGTCAGGACTCCGGTGTCTGGGGTGGCCTGAGCGAAGACGAGCGTCGCGCCCTCAAGCGCCGTGCCGCGCGAGCGCGCCGAGCGTCCTGACATAGCTCCGCCGAAACACGTCGCAAGGCCCGGCTGAAGAGCCGGGCTTTCGTGTGTACCAGGCGCGATGGGACAGGTATGGCGCTACGCCTCGCGCATGTACCGCAGCGGGATCTCGATGGTCACTTCCGTACCGCTGCCCATCATGGTGTGCCAGTCGATGCTGCCGCTGAGCTCACCCTGAATCAGGGTGCGCACGATCTGGGTTCCGAGTCCGGACCCGACCTTGCCCTCCGGCAAACCCGATCCGTTGTCGCGCACCCGCACGGTGAGAGTCTCCTCGTTGCGCTCGGCCTCGATCGACACCTCCCCCTCGCGTCCCGCCAGCCCGTGCTCGACGGCGTTCGTGACGAGCTCGGTCAGTGCCAGGGCGAGCGGGGTCGCATAGGCGCTGGGCAGGATTCCGAAACTGCCGGATGACTTCGGATGCGCCGTCGTGTTGTGTGCGGACGCCACCTCCATGATCAGCAGCAGCACCCGGTCGAAGACCACGTCGAAGTCGACCTTCTGGCTGAGGCCCTCGGACAGAGTGTCGTGCACGACGGCGATGGCAGCCACGCGGCGCATGGCTTGGTTGAGCGCTTCCCTGGCTGTGTCGGAGTGCGTTCGGCGCGCCTGGATCCGCAGCAGGGAGGCCACCGTCTGCAGGTTGTTCTTCACCCGGTGGTGGATCTCACGGATGGTGGCGTCCTTGGTGATCAGTTCCCGCTCCTGGTGCCGCAGCTCGGTGACGTCCCGGCAGAGCACGATGGCTCCGATCCGTTCGCCACGGTTGCGAATCGGGATGGCGCGCAGCGAGACCGTCACACCGCGGGCCTCCACGTCAGTGCGCCACGGCGCCCGGCCCGTCACCACGAGCGGAAGGGTCTCGTCCACGACCGCCGTTCCCGTGAGCAGGCTGGTCGTCACCTCGGCGAGTGATTCGCCCTCGAGCTCATCGGCGAATCCCATCCGGTTGAACGCGGAGAGGGCATTCGGGCTGGCGAAGGTGGTCACACCGTCGACGTCGAGACGGATGAGCCCGTCCGAGGCGCGCGGGGCGCCTCGCCTCGGGCCGGTGGGCGCACCCAGGTCGGGGAAATCGCCGGACGCGATCATGGCGAACAGATCGTTGGCACAGTCGTTGAAGGTCAGTTCCTGCCGGCTCGGCGTGCGCGCCTCGCTCAGGTTCGTGTGCCGCGTGAGCACCGCCACCGGTCTGTCCGAGATCTGCGAGCCCGTGGAGCTGAGCCGCCGCCGCACCGGGATCGCGCGCACCCGGGTGGGGGTCTCCTCGTACCAGTCGGGAGCCGTGGTGTCGACGATCTTCGCCGTCTCGAAGGCCTCGGTGACCTGCTGGCGCCACTCGACCTTGACGCTCTGCCCGACGAAGTCCCGGTAGAACAGGGTGGCCGCGCTCGACGGCCGGGCGTGGGCAACGGCCACGAAGCTCCCGGTGCTGCTGGGCACCCAGACCACGATGTCGGCGAAGGCAAGGTCGGCCAGGAGCTGGCCGTCCGCGACGAGCATATGGAGCCAGTCCACATCCTCTGCGCTGCTGCGGCCCTGGGCAAGTACGAGATTACTGAGCGTCGACACAGCAATAGCCTAGGTCCCCCGGACGCGTGCCAACGCCGTCATGGTGACGAACTGTGGATTAGGCCATGCTGTGCATATGAGCACAGCAAGTGGCAAGCCCGATCGGACCCTGGTTGTCCTTCTGTCCGTGATCGGAGCACTGGTCGTCATCGCCCTCATCGTCGTCTTTACCGGCGGCGAACCCGAACGGCTTGATCCGGAGACCCCGGAGGGGGTCGTCCAGGCGTACTCCGCGGCCGTCATCGATGGCGATGAGCAGGCAGCGGGTGAGTTCCTCACCGCAGGCGCGTTCCGCGACTGCACGGACTTCGACAACGGGCTCACCGACAACCTCCGGGTCACCCTGGTGTCGACCACAGAGCGGGCCGAGTCCGCCGACGTGAAGGTGTCCATCGTCACGTCCTACGGCAGTGGCCCCTTCGGCGCTGACGAGTATGAGACCGAGGGCGTCTTCGACCTGGTGGCCGAGAACGGCACCTGGCTGATCGAGGATGCTCCCTACGAGCTCACCATCTGCCCGAACCCGAGGGCCGGATCCTGATGGGCAGCGTGGTTCTGCTGGTCGCCGTTCTCGTGATCGGCGCCGGCATCGTCGGCATCGTGATCGCGGTGCGCAAATCGGCACCGTCCGGGGAAAGCATGGCCCAGCCCACCGTGCGCCGGGTGATCGTGTACCTCCTGCTCTTCGCCCTGGTCGTGATCGCCGCCATCGGGTTGAGCGGATTGCTCGGGCGCCTTCTCGATGCCGGCACCGTTCTCGCCTCCAGTGACATCACCGGGCTCGCCCGCTCGCTCGCCTTCACCCTGATCGCCGGTCCGTTCGCCGCCGTGCTCTGGTGGGTGCTGTGGCGCCGGATGGGCGGCGCGGAACGGTCATCCGTCGCCTGGGGGCTCTACCTGGCCGGAATCTACACGGTCTCGCTGGTCACGTTCAGCACCACCCTGCTGACCGCGGCGGCCGTGCTCGTGCGCGGGGACTGGCAACCACGCCTCTTCGCCACCGGCGTGGTCTGGGCCGGCGTGTGGGTCTGGCACCGGTGGGTGTCCGGGCACACAGAGAAGAGCCCCACCCGGCTTATCACCGTGGCCCCGATCCTCAGTTCCGTCTTCGGTCTCGTGATCGCGGTCGGCGGCGCCGTCACGGCCCTGCGTTCCCTGCTTGACACCGCCGTCGACACCTTCGCGCCGCGGCTCACCCAGGGCGAGCCCTGGTGGACTCTGACCCTCCAGGCGCTCATCTGGCTCGCCGGCGGATTGGTCATCTGGTGGTGGCACTGGATCCGAAGCGGGGCCCGAGACCTGCGCGGCGGCCTCGCCGACCTGTCGCTCGTGGCCGTCGACGTGGCCGGGGCGGCCATCGTGACGCTGAGCGGGGCCGGAACCGTGCTGTTCCTGCTGTTCAGGCTGGCCTTCGACCGCACCGACCCGATCACCGACATTCTCGGCCTCCTGGGCTTCGGCATCGCCGCCGCCGCCATCGGTGCGCTGGTCTGGAGCTACCACCAGAACCTGACTCTGTCCCGGTCGGAGAAAACGAGACTGGCAACGAAGCTCGTGACAACCGGCGTGGGTCTCGTTGCCGCGGCCTCCGGGCTGGGCGTGGTCGTGAACGCGATCCTCGCGGCCACCACCACCCCACTGGCAGGTTCGGACAACCGAACCCTCCTGCTGGGCGGCATCAGCGCCCTCCTGGTCGGCGGTCCGGTCTGGTGGATGGCCTGGCAGCCGACGAAGCCGCTCACCCCCACGGAGGTCCGCTCCGCGGGACGACGGGTCTACCTCATCCTGGTGTTCGGAGTGAGCGCGGTCATCGCGATCGTGACGCTTCTGGTGATCGGCTACCGGCTCTTCGAATTCGCCCTCGGCGACTTCACCGGGGACAGCCTGGTCGACCGGGTGCGGGCCCCACTGGGGCTGCTGGTGGCCACCGGCCTCGCCGCCGGCTATCACTTCGCCGTCTGGCGACGCGACCGCGGGACGATCGCCCAGTCCCCGCAGCCGGCGCGCACCATCGGCCGCGTGATCCTGGTCACGGATGCCGACCCGGAACCCCTCAACGTGGCGATCGGTGCTGTCACCGGCGGAGCGGTCGTCTCTGTGCTGACGCGCGTGGACGGCGCCGGCAGCTCCGCGACCGCGGAGCAGCTCACCCAGGCCCTGACCGGCGTGACCGGCAAACGGGTGCTGGTCGTCACCGGTCCCGGCGACCGGGTCGAGGTGATCCCGCTTCAGGAATGAGCCAGCCGCTCAGGTAGCCACGGCAGGTCGGCGCCATCTCGATTGCTTGCGTCGTCGCCCCGTGGCAGGCACGGGCACCGGCAGCAGTTCCGTCTGCACGAAGCGACGGATGCTGGTGCGCGCCGGTGACTTCGGCGCGGCATCCCGCAGGGTACGCCCGGCGACGATCGCGGCATCCGTCGACGACTGGTCCTGCGGCACCAGGATCGGCGATTCGATGCCGCCGAACCGGCGGAGCGCCGACACGACCTGCCCGTTGGGGTCCAGACCAACCGCGCTCCCGCGCACCCGGTTCATGACAACGCTGACCTCCGCGGTCGTGACCAGGTCGGCCAGGTCCACCCAGGCGCGCAGGAACCGGGACATCCCGACCGGGTCGGCAAGGCCACAGGCGACGACGTGGTCGGCGAGGCCGAGGGCCGTGAGGGTGGCCGCGTTGCGGCGCGGGGCGAACAGGTCGCTGGAAATCTCCTCGTCGCTTTCGAGGCTGAACCCGGTATCAAGCACGACGTAGTCGACCCAGTTGCGCAGTGCGTCGATGGTGCGCGTCACCCGCTCCGCGGAGAGTTCCGGCCACCGGGACGGCCGCCCGATGCCCGTGAGCACCCAGAATGCGCCCTGAGGCGAGTTGTAGCGCTGGGCAACGCGCTCGAACTCGGACCGGGTGAAGCTGTCCGAGCCTGCCAGGCGGCACGCGGCGGCGAACCCCGGCGACTCGTCGAGCATCCCCAGGCTCGGCGCCACCGAACCGCTGTACGTGTCGATGTCCGCCAGGGCAATGGTGTGCCCGGCAGCCGCGATCTCTGCCGCGATGTTGATCGCCAACGTGGTGCGGCCCGGGGCTCCGGCCGGGCCCCAAACGGCGATGACCACGCCGCGCCTCTTCGCGCCGGGCGCGCCCTCCGGATCGCCGACCCTCAGCGGGATGGCAACCCCATTGCTGATCAGCGCCTCGGTCTCGGCCCAGTCGGCGGCGGCGTCCACCACATCGAAGAGCCCGAGTCCGGCCGCATTCCGCCGGTCCTGGTCGGTGGCGGCAAGCGCGATCACCCGGGCGCCGTGGGCGTCGCAGGCGGTGATCAGCTCAGCCGTGAGCGTTACGCGGCCGGCCCCGACGATCACCACCTCGGGCGCACTCTGGCGCAGGCCGAGGATCACCTCGCCTGCCGTCGCCGAACGCGCCACGATCACATGACCGTGCTCGATGATGTCGATCAGCAGACGGTCTTCCGTGCTTCGGTCGAGGGCCAGCGCGAGGGTTGCCACGGCTACTGCTCCAGAGGTTCGTTGACGGGCACGACCGCGATGGCGTCGCGGTTCGCGATGGATTCGAGAACCGCCGCGACGGAGCCCTTGGGCACCAGGATCTCCAGTGAACGGATGCCGCCTCCCGCCACCAGCCCGGTCGGCTCGACCAGGCGCACGACCGAGGCCTGGTCAACGAGCACGGTCGGCGGCCCGAACGTGTTCTGGTCGGTTTTGCGGGCAGACCAGACGTCGACCACGGAGCCAGGGCCGATGTTCGCAGCCAGGGCGCTCGTCAGCTCCACGACGATGCTCGTGACCGCTGTGCCGGTGCTGCGCCCAACCGCGGATACCGGCACGAGTTCCCCGGCAGCGATCGTGCGGGTGACGACGAGCCCATCGTCCGGCAGCCGGTCGGGGGTCACATACAGGTCTCCCGTTCCGCCGAGCCGCACCTGCGTGGCTACGAGGTCGGATGCCTCCACCTGGTCCCCCACGGCGAGCGCCGAGCGCGCGGTGAACACGGCTGTGGTGTGGTCGCTGGCGGAGACGATCAGGTAGACGCCCCCGACGGCGGCGACCACCAGCGCCAGCCCGATCGCGAATCGAGGATCAACCCAGAATCTCCGTCGCGCATTCTTTGTCGGCTTACTCACGACCACCTGCCTCCCCAGTCCTGACTCGATAGCACTGATCCGAAACTCCGACTGACCCGAGAATCCATTTCGAACTCCATCGTGGTCGTCTCTGCCCCTCACGCGGGAAAGTTATCCACAGCCTGACTCCGCCCCGATTCGGGGTCACCCACCGACGGATAATCGATCCATGAACGATTCCGAGGCTGCCTCCGGCGTAGGCCGGTTCCTCACCCTTGCCGATACCGCGGAGATCCTGTCGCTGACGAACGCCGAGGTGCTGGAGCTGGTGCGGACCGGCGAGCTGCCGGCGATCCGGCTCGGCACCCGGGGCACCTCGGCCGGCGGGGCAGACGCGATCGGTGCCGGCAGCGCGGGGGTGTGGCGGGTCGAACGCGTCGTGCTCGAGTCCTTCATCGAGGCCAAGTACGAGGAGGCCCGGCGCATGTCGCTGTGGCAGCAGTCCGACTTCGGCAACATCCCCGAGCTGTCCGGCGGCACGATCATCCGTCCCGACGACTGATCTGGATCAGCACGCAGTCACGGCCAGCGGCCCCCAACGGCTCAGGGCAGGCGCACGAGCTGGATCTCCGCCATCGGAACGATGCGGTACTGATGCACCTCCGCCTCGCGGCGCAGGGTTCCCGGCGCATGCAGGGCCAGGTCGATGTGGTCCCGCCCCACCCGGTCGATCGTGCCGGGGAGCACGCCGGCACGGGTTCGCACCTCCACGTTCGAACGCCGCCGGCAGAGGTCCCTCAGCACGAATGCCAGGCCGATGCGGTCCACTACCCGGGCGGCGGATTCGGGCTCGGTGCCCAGCGAGCTCGGGATCTCCACCCGGGCCAGGACGACCCCGGCCACGGCGGCCAGCGGGAGCACGCACTGGGAACGGGCCGGCGCGGAGTCCAGCAAATCACCTGCCAGCCAGTCTCGCCCGAAGGTGGTCGGTCGCACGGCGATCGTCTCCCCCATCGCGAGCACGATCCGCAGCACGCCCGTACCGGTGACCGCCCCGGCACGGGGCTCTGCTCCGACTCCGGGGGCGCGCGCGAGGCTGGTCAATCGGTTGCGCAGGGACAGCCGTCCCAGCCGCAGCCGCTCTTCTTCGGCGCGCAGGTCGATCTCCTCGGCGTGCAACTCGTGTTCGAGCTGCCCCTCGAGGTCGTCGAACAGGTTGTCCCAGCGCACAGTCTCGAAGTTAGCCCGCACGGCCGACACCCTGCCCGGGTTATCCACAGGACTTATAAGCCCTCGACACCACCGTTCCCGGCTGATTGAGTGTCGGTCAGCACTCGCACCCCCGCGTGGGGGGTGCCTGGTGCTGTGTGACACCTGCCCCGCCGCACATCAGCTCCGCCGAACGCCGGACCCACCCGACCCCCTTGAACCACCCGAATGCCGCGGCAGGTATGCCGCTGACATTGGATTCACGTCCCTCGGAGGAGCCATGAGCGATCCATCCGCCACCCCGGCACGCCCACCCCGGTCGCGGGACAACAAGTTCGTCGAGGACGACTTCTTCGGCCACCAGCCGAGTAGCAGGGCCCAGCTACCCGATCCGGAGCCGCTGGTGATCAACCTCACCCGCTGCGTGATCGAGGTGCTGGCCGGCGCCCGCGAGCTCGACCAGCTCGCCCGGTGGGTCAGCGACGACGTCTACCGGCACCTCCTGAAACGAGTGGTGCTCTCGGCGCGGGCGCGCGCAGTCAAGGGCCAGAAGGCACAGCGCCCAGCCTTCACGATCGGGCGAGTCACGATTTCCGAGCCCCGCGACGGTGTGGTCGAGGCCGTGGTGATGGTGCACAGCAAGGTGCGCGTGCGCGCCGTGGCCCTGCGTCTGGAAGGTTTGGACCATCGCTGGCGGGCAAGCGCCATCAACGTGTTGTGATCGTCAGCCCCGTTACTTCTTTCCCTGGGCGCGTCGCTCGGAGCGATTGGCCGGAGTGGGAGTCGAGGCGTCGCCACGCTGGCCGAATGCTCCGCGCTGGGGCGGTCCGGCTACTCCCGCCGGCTCCGCCTCATCGGCGGCAGCCTCGGCGTTCGACCGGCGGGCACGGTCGGTAGCGGCCTGTTGAATCTGGCCGCGCTGGTTGCGCACCTCCACTCCGCCCGAATCGCTCGGGGCGGTGTAGCTGAGCTTCTCCTCGGCGGCCGAGGCCGGTGCAAGCCCCTTGGCGGCGACGACGGGACCGGAGACGGCGCCGGGAGCCTGGCTGACCTCGACCTCAAGGTTGAACAGGAAGCCGACGGTCTCCTCGCGGATCTGGCCCATCATTTGCTGGAACATGACGAAGCCCTCGCGCTGGTACTCCACCAGAGGGTCGCGCTGGGCCATGGCACGCAGGCCAATGCCGTCCTTCAGATAGTCCATCTCGTAGAGGTGTTCGCGCCAGCGGCGATCGATGACCGACAAGACGACTCGTCGCTCGAGTTCACGCATTGCGGGGGAACCCAACGACTCTTCCCGATGCTGGTAGGCGACCTTGGCATCTGAGAGCATCTCACGGCGCATGAAGTCGCGGTTGATCTTGCCTCGGTTGCCGGCCTCGGTGACAACCTCGTCGATGGTCAGTCCCACCGGGTACAGCGTCTTGAGCTCGGTCCACAAGGCATCGAAGTCCCAGTCGTCGCCGTTGCCCTCGCCCGTGTGCACCTCGAGGACCTCGTCGATGACGTCTTCCAGGAAGCGCTGCGTGCGCTCGTGCAGGTCGTCGCCCTCCAGAATATGACGGCGGTCACCGTAGATCGCCTCACGCTGGCGGTTCAGCACGTCGTCGTATTTGAGCACGTTCTTGCGGATCTCGGCGTTGCGGCCCTCGACCTGCGCCTGCGCGCTGCGGATGGCCCGACTGACGACTTTGGATTCGATCGCCATGTCATCGGGAATGCCCTGGCGACCCATCAGGCTCTCGGCAGCGCCGGCGTTGAAGAGACGCATCAGGTCGTCGGTCAACGACAGGTAGAAGCGACTCTCGCCTGGATCACCCTGGCGTCCACTGCGCCCACGCAGCTGGTTGTCGATGCGGCGCGACTCGTGCCGTTCGGTGCCGAGCACATAGAGACCGCCGGCGTCGACGACCTTCGCGGCTTCCACGGCAACCTCAGCCTTGACGGCGTCAAAAACATCGTCCCAGGCGGTCTCGTAGTCGTCGGGCGTCTCGACCGGACTCAGGCCCTTCGCGTTCATCTGGGCGACAGCGAGGAACTCGGCGTTTCCCCCGAGCATGACGTCGGTGCCTCGACCGGCCATGTTGGTGGCGACGGTCACCGAGCCCAGGCGCCCGGCCTGCGCGACGATCGCGGCTTCCCGGGCGTGGTTCTTGGCGTTCAGCACCTCGTGCCGCACGCCCTTCTTGGCCAGCAGTCGGGACAGATACTCGCTCTTCTCGACGCTCGTCGTGCCGACCAGCACCGGCTGGCCCTTCTCGTGCCGGCCGACGATGTCTTCGACGACCTGGCCGAACTTGGCCTCTTCGTTCTTGTAGATCAGGTCGGACTGGTCGAGGCGCTTCATCGGCTTGTTCGTGGGAATGGACACCACGCCCAGCTTGTAGGTGCTCATGAACTCGGCAGCCTCGGTCTCCGCGGTACCGGTCATGCCGGACAGCTTCGAGTAGAGCCGGAAGTAGTTCTGCAGGGTGACCGTCGCCAGGGTCTGGTTCTCCGCCTTGACCGCAACACCCTCCTTGGCTTCGATCGCCTGGTGGATTCCCTCGTTGTATCGGCGGCCCATCAGGATGCGCCCGGTGTGCTCGTCGACGATCAACACCTCGCCGTTCATCACGACGTAGTCCTTGTCTTTCTTGAACAGGGCGTTGGCCTTGATCGCGTTGTTCAGGAAGGAGATCAGCGGGGTATTCGCGGACTCGTAGAGGTTGTCGATGCCGAGGTAGTCCTCGACCTTTTCTATGCCGGGTTCCAACACGCCCACGGTGCGCTTCTTCTCGTCGACCTCGAAGTCGACTTCAGGGATGAGCTTTGTCGACAGGCTCGCGAACTCGGTGAACCAGCGGTTGGCTTCGCCGGATGCCGGACCGGAGATGATCAGAGGCGTGCGAGCCTCGTCGATCAGGATCGAGTCGACCTCGTCGACGATGGCGAAGTAATGGCCGCGCTGCACCATGTCGGAGGCCTGCCAGGCCATGTTGTCGCGCAGGTAGTCGAACCCGAACTCGTTGTTCGTGCCATAGGTGATGTCGGCCAGGTACTGCTCGTGGCGCTGGGCCGGAGTCTGACCGGACAGGATGCAGCCGGTGGTCATGCCGAGGGCACGGAACACGCGCCCCATCAGCTCGCTCTGGTAGCTGGCGAGGTAGTCGTTGACCGTGATGATATGCACGCCGCGGCTGGTGATGGCGTTCAGGTAGGCCGCAGTCGTGGCCACGAGGGTCTTGCCCTCTCCGGTCTTCATCTCGGCGATGTTGCCGAGGTGCAGGGCCGCCCCGCCCATCAACTGCACGTCGAAGTGACGCAGACCCAGGGTGCGGGTCGAGGCTTCGCGCACGGCGGCGAACGCCTCGGGAAGCAAATCGTCCAGCGACTCGCCCCCCGAGTAGCGCTCACGCAACACCACGGTCTCGTTCTTCAGTTCCTCATCGGTGAGGTGGCTGAAGTCATCTTCCAACGCGTTGGTGGCCTTCGCATACTGCTCGAGACGACGCAGCAGGCGTCCTTCACCAACACGCAGAACTTTTTCCAGAATTGAGGCCACGAATGCACTCCACTAGTCATCACGGCGTGTGCACACGCCTGTCATCGTTGCCGCACGCTCACAGCGTCCGGCATGCGGCAACTATAACAAGGCTAGATGGTCAGTTGCTGCGCTCCGAGACGGGCGGCACGACCTCCCCGGTCATGGCGGCGTTCTCGTCCAGTTCGATCACGCCGTAGTCCCAGCCCTTGCGGCGGTAGACGACGCTCGGACGCTTCGATACGGCATCCTGGAACAGGTAGAAGTCGTGGCCGACGAGTTCCATGAAGTAGAGGGCGTCGTCGACGGTCATCGGGGCGGCCGCGAAAACCTTGCGGCGGATGACGACGGGGTTGTAGACGTCTTCCGGTTCTTCGACCGCCACGGTGTCAGCGGTCACGACGGGAATCGCACCGGTGCGCACCCGCTCAAGCACCTCGGCATCGGCCGGCGTGATGTCGACCACGCTGAAGTCGACGGATGCCGCGTCGTGCAGCGAGGTGGGACGGTGGGCCCCGCCACGGTGGAGTTTCTGGCGGTCCTTGGCGCGGCGTACCCGTTCGAGCAACCGCCCCAGGGCGACGTCGAACGCCGCGTACTTGTCGGAGCCGTCGGCTTCGGCCCGCACGATCGGACCCTTACCGATCAGGGTCAGTTCGACCCGGTCGTTGCCCGTGGCACCGTTCTTCTCACGGTGGCGACTCAGCTTGATCTCGAGAGCCAGCGCCTTGTCGGCGAGACCGGCGACCTTCTCGGCTTTCTCGGTGGCATACTCCCGGAAACGATCAGTGATCCCTAGGTTTCGTCCAACGATGTTAGTTTCCATGACGACCTCCAGATCTGGCGAACCGCCCGTACCTGGGCGATTATTACGCGCCTTCAGGACCACCGTAGCCGTGTGACAGAGATAAGTCACAGCCTTTTGTCAATCTGTTTCGGATGAACCTCTGGTGACGGGGAAACGACGCCGTGTTTCCGCCAGAGTGGCCACGCCGACGACTTCGCCGCCGGCAGCAAGCACAGCGCGTCGCACCTCGAGCACCGTGGCCCCGGTGGTCAGGATGTCGTCGACGACCAGGACGCGGAAGCCGCGGAGCGAACTGTTCGCGACCAGCGATCCCGTGCGGTTCCGGCCCCGCTCCGCGCTGCCCAGACCAACCTGGTCCTGCGTCTCACCCACGGTCCGGAGCAATCGCGTCGCCCGGAGCCCCGCTCGACCAAGGAGCAGCTCAACCGGGTGATAGCCCCGGATGCGCCACGCCCGACGCGACGAGGGGACGGTCACGAGGTGCACCCCGGCACCCTCCACCACGGGAGCCAATGACGCGGCCACGACGGCCCGAAGCGGCCCGGCCAGCGCGGCGGCAGCATCCGTTCGGCCACCGTCCTTGTACGCCCCCAAAACCCGTCTGGCCACGCCGGAGTAGTCCAGGGCAGACCACACCAGCACCCCTGACCGTTCGGAGCTGTGCACCCGAGGCGCCAGCGCGGCCAGGCAGGCCCCGCACAGGGCACGGTCGGGCATGCCGCAGCCGCTGCACTCGGTGGGGCTGATGACGGCCCAGGCGTCGAGGGCTGCCCGGGAGAGGCCGTCTGAAGGGCGCATCCCGCCATCGTGGGGTCAGGCGCGGCCGGTTCGGTCGCCGGAGCGGTACCGGTGCAGAACCGGCGTCGGGTCGGCCGGTGGAGGAGTTACCCGCCGATGCCCTGCTGGGTGGCCAGAAGGGTGACGCCGCCCAGACGTTCCTGCCAGCCGACACCGCGCTGCACCAGGAGTCCGCCCGTGGACGAGAGGGCACGCAGGTCGCGCAGGTTGTTGCTGCCGACGATGGTGACGCTGTCCGGCGCGGACTCGAGGCGCGTGGCCAGGCCACCCAGCTGCAAGGCCACGATGCGTTCCTCGCCGCTGGGCAATCGGGTCAGGGAAGCCACGGTGAGTTCGTCGATCCAGGCGGCGTCCACGGCCGTGCCGACTTCCACGCTCAAAAGCACCGTGTCGCCCAGCCCCACCGGGATGCTCTTGTCCCGGGTGATGGCGGTGACGACGAATCGGCTCTCCTTGCCGGATTGGAGCAGGGCGATCAGCCGGGTGCCGTCGCGCGACACGCGCAGCGACTGGATCACCGAGGCTTCCGGCCAGGGGGTGGGAACTGCGGTCGCGTCGCCATTCGGGCCGTAGACGAACAGCTCTCCCGGGCGGTCGGCGGGCACCGACCAGACGAAGCCGTAGTTGTCGATGCCAGGCGCGATCAGACCCTGGCGGGGATCGAGCAACGCCGGCTCGTCGCCGACCCTGACACCGTAGACGCCCGTTGCGCTCAGCACGGCGGCCGCCGTCTGACCTGGCGAGAGGGTGACGGCGGTCGGGCCCAGGGCGACGACCCCGCCGGACAGGCCGGCGATCGGGTTGATCGAGGAACCGCTTGCTTCCAGGAATCCGAACTCGCCCTCACGCAGGATCAGTGCCCGGGCGTCGACGCGGGGGTTCACGGTCGTCGAGTTCGCGCTCAGGTCGGCGATGTCCTGCAGGTTGCGGTTGACGGTGACGGTCACGGACAGCCCGGCCGGGAGGCTGTTGGACAGCTGGGCGTTCAGGCGCTGCAGCGTGACCCGGTCGGCGTTCAGGACTTCGCTGTTGAGATCGACCTTGGCGTCCCGAGCGATGACCTGCACGGCATCCGCGGTGAGCTTGGTGCCGTCGGGGAACGCCGTCACGACGGCCCCTGTGAGCCAGGGGCTCGGGCCGCCGAGCAGCCCGTTGACGATCTTCGTCAGGGTGGCCCCGCTACGGGGGTACCAGCGCAGATCAGGCACCAGGTAGCGGAAGCCCGGATCGAAGAAGTAAAGCGCCTGGGCGGTGAAGACGTCCTGGAAGATGTTCCGGTCGACCACCGTGCCGTTCGGGGCAGCGCCGATGCGCCACTGGCCGCCGACCTGAACGAACTGGTAGCGCAGCGCCACCGCGGTGGGCGACTCGACCTCGCGGTACTCGCCGCGCTCATTCACCTCGGCAACCGGATTCACCGAGAACTGCATCTGGCCCTCGCCGACGGCGACGATGCTGCGCCCGGTGGCGTCGTCGACGGTCACCCCGGAGTCGGGCTCCCAGGAGCTGCTGTAGTTCGGCGCCAGAAATTCCCGGGCGATCGCGTAGTCGTTGTCGGGGCTCGTCGCCGCGTCGATGAAGCCGCGCAGAATCGCCTCGGGGGTGGCGTCCTTCTGCGGCCGCGAGGGCAGGAACACGGGTGCCGGTGTGGCGCCGGGCTGCATGGCCTGCCCTTCCCGCACTCCCCCGTCGCGCGGGATGCCCGCGCATCCGGTCAGCGCCACCGCGAGCGCGACCAGGCTCGCGAACATCCGGGTTCGACTACGCATAGTGCCCGCCCGTTCCTCCGGCGGCCGTGCCGCCGCCCGCATCGGCCGGAGGCAGCGGGCTCGGCGAGCTCGACAGCGTTCCGTTCGCACTGCGCGGCAGGGTCAGCCGGAAACACGACCCTTCCCCTGGGTGCGACCAGACCTGCAGCCAGCCGCCGTGCACGACAGCATCTTCGAGGGAGATCGACAGGCCGAGGCCCGTGCCGCCGATGGTGCGTTTGCGCGACGGGTCGGCCCGCCAGAACCGGTCGAAGACATGGGCCATCTCCGCCTGGCTCATGCCCAGTCCGTAGTCGCGTACCGACAGGGCCACCGCGCTCTCGTTGCTGTCGACGGACACGATGATCGGCTTCCCCTCCCCGTGTTCGATGGCGTTGCCGATCAGGTTGTGCATGATGCGGCGGATGCGGCGGGGGTCGACGTCCGCGTCGAGGTGCCCGCCCGGCGCCACCAGGGTCAGCACCGTGCCCTTGGAATCCCCGAGCGAGCGCAGACCGTCGATGGCGTCCTCGGCCAGGTGCACCAGGTTTGTGGGCTCGGACTCCAGCACCACCGACCCGGCGTCGTATTTGCTGATCTCGAGCAGGTCGCTCAGCAGCAACTCGAATCGCTCGACCTGCGTGTGCAGGAGCTCGGCCGTGCGTTCGACCGCCGGCGGGAAGGTGGACCGGTGGTCGAAGAGAACGTCCCCGGCCAGCCGGATCGTCGTCAGCGGGGTGCGCAGCTCGTGCGAGACGTCCGATACGAATCGCTGCTGCACCTCGGAGAGGTCGGCGAGCTCCTTGATCTGGCTCTGCAAGCTGTCCGCCATGCCGTTGAAGGAGCGGGCCAGGGTCGCGATGACGTCTTCGCCCTTCTCCGGGATGCGCACGCCGAGGTCGCCGGAGGCAAGTCGCTGGCTGGTCACCGCGGCCACTCGGATCGGGGTGACCACGAAGCGCACCACGATCCAGGTCACCGCGCCGATCAGCAGGATCAGCACCAGGCCGGCGATGCCCAGAGTGCGCTGCACGAAGGCCAGGGTCGCCTCGGCATCGGCCAGGCTGTACCCGATGTAGAGCTCGTACCGGCCGGCGACGGGAACGGTGAGCTGGGACCCGACGACAATGCCGGGGGCCTCCACACCGTCATCCGTCGCCAGTGTCACCGACTGCCAAAACTGCTCCCCGACGTTCTCCTGCACCTGGCGGCGGAGACCGGGCGTGATCACGCCGGTCGAATCGCCGAACGACGAGGAATCCTGGGGTGCCACGGTGGAGGCGTCCTGCCCGGGAGCCCGGAAGATGGCGATCATCTGAGATGAGGATGCCGCGGTGACCAGGGTGCGGGCGGAGCCCACCAGCGTCTGCACCTCCACCCGGTCCGCGGCGTCGGAGGCGTCGAAGATGCCCTGGGCGGCGATCGTAGCCCGATTCGAGTCGACGAGTACCTGATTCAGCCGTGATTGGAACAGGTCGTTGCCCACGCTTGCGGAGATGTAGACCCCGACCACCATGATGGCTATCCCGGACAGAGCCACCGTGATGGTCACCGTGCGGAACTGCAGCGAGGAACGCCACAGCCCGGTGATCCTGGCCGGCCAATCCGGCCAGTCCCGCCAGATGCTGCGTGTGTACCCGGTTCGACCGAACACGAGGAACCTAGCCGGCCGCGCCGGCCCGATAGCCGACCCCGCGCACCGTCATGACGATGCGGGGGTTGTCTGGGTCATCTTCGACTTTGGCGCGCAGACGCTGCACGTGAACGTTGACGAGGCGGGTGTCCGCCTTGTAGTGGTAGCCCCAGACCTGCTCCAGCAGCATTTCCCGGGTGAAGACCTGCTGAGGCTTGGAGGCGAGCGCCAGCAGCAGGTCGAATTCGAGCGGGGTGAGGTTGATCTGCCGCGTGCCGCGCCGGACTTCGTGCCCGGCTGCATCCACGACCAGGTCCCCGATTTGCAGGTTGGCCGGGGTCTCCGACGGAACCGGGCGCAGGCGCGTGCGGATGCGCGCGACCAGTTCCTTGGGGTTGAACGGCTTGACCATGTAGTCGTCTGCGCCGGACTCAAGGCCCTTGACGACATCCATCGTGTCGGTTCGCGCGGTCAGCATAATGATGGGCGTGCCGGATTCAGCGCGGATCAGGCTGCACACCTCGATGCCGTCGAGGCCGGGCAGCATGAGATCAAGCAAGACAAGATCCGGCTTGATGGCACGAAAAGCCTCCAGCGCCAGGGAGCCGTCGGCGCAGAAGACCGGCTCGAACCCCTCGGCGTGCAGCACTATGCCGATCATCTCGGCCAGCGCGGTGTCATCGTCGACGACAAGAATGCGTGAGTTCATCAATCCGTTTTCCACTTGGTCACCCAAAATACCCCGGTGAGTCATGCAATCACTGACCTAAGAGTAGTCGACGGCACGGTGTGAAAGCTCAACGTGCTGATTCCTCACCGAGGTATGCCAGCATAGGTCTCGTGACCGACCCGCAGAACTGGCACTCCCCGACCGATGACGGGCGCAGCATTCCGGACGGCAACGTGCAAAAACCGCCCCTCGCGCCTGCCGGTTTCGTGCCTCCATTTCTGCCGACGGGTGCTCCCGGCGCGGAAACGCCGTCGGTCTGGGGCCCGCCACCGACCTGGACACCCCCACCAAGGCCAGGTCTGATCCCCTTGCGGCCGCTGGGTTTCGGGACCCTGCTGTGGGCGCCGTTCCAGGTTCTGCGCCGCAACCCGAAGGCCACCTTCGGCAGCGCCCTGCTCGTGCAGGCCGGCGTCGCCCTGATCGCCGTGGTCATTGTCGGGCTGGTCTCCTACTTCGCGCTCGAACGGGTGGAGAGCTCTCCGCTGGAGGACCGCGACGCGCTCCAGGCCGGTGCAACCCTCAGCATTGTGCTCTCGGCCATCGTGCCGCTGGCGCTGGCGGTGGTCGCATCCGCTCTGTTGCAGGGCGTCATCGTGATCGAGGTAGCCCGCGCCACGCTGGGCGAGAAGATGCGCCTCGGCTCCCTGTGGCGCGCCGTGCTGCCTCGCCTCTGGCCGCTGGTGCTCTGGACCCTGATGTTGAGCTCGGGCCTGATCGCAGCCCTCGCCCTCGTGGCCGGACTCGTCGTGTTCTTCATCTCCCTCGGCGGAGTGGGAGTCGGCCTGGCGGTGGTCACCGGCGTCCTCGGCGCGATCACGCTTCTCGCGGTCGGCATCGGTTTGTTCACGAAGACCTCGCTCGTGCCGAGCGTGATCGTGCTGGAACGGCTCGGCATCCGGGCGGCGGTGGGGCGGTCCTGGTCGCTGACCCGCGGCTACTTCTGGCGCACGTTCGGCGTGCAGTTCCTGGTCTCGACGGTCGTGAACGTCGTCGCCCAGATTGTGACGACCCCGCTGTCGCTTCTCTTCGGAGCCGCGCTCTCCGTCGTCGACCCGAACGCGGCCTTCGACGCCTACCTCCCATCGGTCATCCTCTACGGGTTGACCATCCTGATCGGCCTGGTGCTGGGCGCCGTTGCCGCTGTGGTGCAGTCAGCTGCGACCGCGCTGATCTACATTGACCTGCGGATGCGCAAGGAAGGTCTCGACCTCGAGCTGGCGCGCTTCGTCGAATCGGCCCCCGGCGTGGGCGTGGATCCCTACCTGTCGACGTCGGCGGGCACCCCGGAGGCTGCCCGGGCATGATCGAGGGGTGGCACATTCACGCGGCGATCCGGGGGGCGATACCGGTCGATCCCGACGCACCCGAAGCCCGGCAGTGGCTGCGGAACGAGCTGGCCCAGGCTCCGTACGAGGCGGCCCGACCTACCTGGTTCGACCGGTTGTCGACATCGATTCTCGACTGGTTCAGCTCCCTCACCGCGCCATCGTCCGACGGCTTCGCCGCCTGGGTTCCCCTGCTCCTGACCGTGGCCGTGGTGGTCCTGGTCGTTGCCACCATCCTCGTCTTCGGCTTGCCGCGACTGAACCGGCGCAGCCGGCTCGCCTCCGACCTCTTCGGTGTCGACGACCGTCGCGGCGCCGCTGACCTGCGCCGCGCCGCTCTGGCCGCGGCCTCCCACCGGGACTGGAACCTGGCAAGTGCCGAAATGTTCCGGGCGTTGGCGCGCGGAATGTCCGAGCGCACCATCCTGGTCGTAACGCCGGGCACCACAGCGCACTCCTTCGCGACCCGCGCCGCCGAGGTCTTCCCCGGCGAACAGGGGCGACTCGGCGAGGCAGCCGAGCTCTTCGACGGAGTGCGCTACCTGGGGATCGAGGGCACAGAGCAGCGATTCCTGGCCCTCGCCGCGCTCGAGAGCGACCTGCGGGCCGCCCGGCCGCTCAACCTCGAGGACCCAACCCCGATGAAGCAGCTATGAGTCTTCACACCAGGACGGACTCCCTGCCGGTCGAGAACGCCGTCTCCTCCACCCTGACCCTGCGCGCAGCCGGACGCCGAGCGCGGTACTGGCTGATCATGGGTGTCGGCGCCCTGCTCGTCGCCGTCGTCGGTACGGTTCTTGCCGCTGGTGGCGGAGTGGGAGGAAAGCCCCTCGAGGCCGACAGCGCGGCACCGGCCGGCGCACGGGCGCTCGTCGAGGTGCTCCGGCAGCAGGGCGTCACAGTCACCACCGCCGACACCCTCCCGGAGGCGCGGAGGTTGGCCGACACCGCCGCTGATCCCACCGTGTTCTTCTTCGACGATGGCGGCTTTCTGAGCGACGACCAGTTGAGTGCGATGTCCGCCCTCGCCCCGCGCACTGTGGTGGCCTCCCCGGATTTCCGCTCGCTGCAGACGCTGACCCCCGCGGTGGGCTTCGGCGGCGTGTCCCAGGGCACGCCTTCCCGCGCCACCTGCACGGTCGCGGCCGCGGTCAAAGCCGACACGCTCTCGCCCGGCGGACCCACGCTCACCGTCCCGACCGACGCCGCCGAGCTGACCGGATGCTTCCCCGCTGGAGAAAAAGCCTTCGCCCTGGTCGAGCGGGCCACCACCGACCGAACCCTCACGCTGCTCGCCGACGGCACCCTGTTCAGTAACGAGAGGATTGACAAGGCCGGCAATGCCGCGCTGGCCCTCAACCTGCTGGGCGCGGGTGAGGAACTCATCTGGTACCTGCCGACGATCGCCGATGTGCCGGGAACCGGGTCGCCGTCTCTCGGCGAGCTCACGCCCGGCTGGGTTACCCCGACCCTCATCCTGCTGGTGCTGGTCACACTGGCCGCGGCCGTCTGGCGTGGGCGGCGCTTTGGACCTCTCGTCGCCGAGAACCTGCCGGTCACCGTGCGGGCCAGCGAGACGATGGAAGGCCGAGCCCGGCTCTACGCGCGCAGCAACGCCCGCCTGCGCGCCCTCGACGCGCTGCGGGTCGGAGCCGTGCAGCGCCTCGCCAGCCAGGTGGGGCTGTCCCGCCTGGCGAGCCTCGACGACGTGATCGTCATGGTAGCCACCATGGTGAGCCGGTCTCCGGAGGACGTGAGGGCCGTGCTCGTGGACGCCGTCCCGGCGTCCGACTCCGAACTGGTCGCGCTCTCCGACCGTCTTCAGGAACTCGAGCGGGCCACGGCGCGCGCGACCACGCCCCTGCCACCCGGAAGAATGGACTCATGAGCACTCATACCCCTGTCGATACCCTGCGAGGCTCCCTCGCCCAGGTGCGCACCGAAGTCGGTAAGGCCGTCGTCGGTCAGGACGGCGCGGTCACCGGGCTGATCATCGCGCTGCTCGCCCGCGGCCATGTGCTGCTCGAGGGGGTGCCCGGCGTCGCCAAGACCCTCCTGGTGCGGTCCCTGAGCCACGCGCTCAGTCTGGAGACGAAGAGGGTGCAGTTCACGCCGGACCTGATGCCCGGCGACGTGACCGGCTCGCTCGTCTACGACGCCCGGGTGGGCGACTTCGAGTTCCGCAAGGGTCCCGTGTTCACGAACATCCTGCTGGCCGACGAGATCAACCGCACCCCGCCGAAGACCCAGTCTGCTCTGCTCGAGGCGATGGAGGAACGCCAGGTCAGCGTCGACGGGCTGTCTCTGCCTCTGCCGGACCCGTTCATCGTCGCCGCGACCATGAACCCGATCGAGTATGAGGGCACCTACACGCTGCCAGAGGCCCAGCTCGACCGGTTCCTGCTCAAGCTCGTGCTCGAGGTGCCAGAGCGCGACGCGGAGTTCGAGGTGCTGCGGCGCCACGCTGAGGGATTCAACCCCCGTGATCTGGCCGGTGCGGGCGTCACCGCGGTGCTCGGCGCGGAGGAATTGATGGCAGCCCAGGCCGCCGTGGCATCCGTGGGGGCCAGCCAGGACGTTCTTGCCTACATCGTCGACCTGGCCCGCGCCACCCGGCGCAGTCCGTCGGTCAAGCTCGGCGTCAGCCCCCGTGGCACCACTGCCCTGCTCGCCTCGGCCAAGGCCTGGGCCTGGCTGAGCGGCTACGACTCGATCACCCCCGATCATGTGCAGGCCATGGTGCTGCCGGTCTGGCGGCATCGCGTGCAGTTGCGGCCGGAGGCGGAACTCGAAGGGGTCTCCGTGGACGCGATCCTGCGAGCCGTGCTCGCCCAGGTGCAGGTGCCGATCTAAGTGACGCTGACCGGTCGGTTCGTTGCTCTCCTCGCGCTCGGCGTCGTGCCGATCGTGCTGCTCGGGAGCACCCCGGGGATGGCGGCGGCTGTGCTGGGCCTGTGGGTGCTCGCCCTGGTGGGGCTCGGCATCCTTGATCTGACCCTGGCCGGATCGCCACGGACGATCGTGCTTTCCCGCAACCTGCCCCCCCGGGTGCGCCTGGGCGAAAGCGCGACGAGCGATCTGTACCTGACCAACAACGGCACCCGACGACTGAACATGGTGGTGCGGGATGCCTGGCAGCCGTCGGCAGGAGCAGGCAACAACCGCACGCCGCTGGTGCTTCCGCCCGGGGAACGACGGCTGGTATCGCTCACGCTGACGCCCCTGCGGCGCGGGGAACGCCGGGTGGACCAGGTCACGGTGCGCTCGTTCGGGCCGCTCGGGCTGTGGGCGCGTCAGGCCACCCTGCAGGCGCCGGGCCAGATCCGGGTGCTTCCGCCCTTCAACGCCCGCAAGCACCTCCCGTCGCGCATTACCCGACTCAAGGAACTCGACGGGCGCACCAGCCTGCTCGTGCGAGGCCAGGGTACCGAGTTCGACTCGCTGCGCGAATATGTGCGCGGAGACGACGTGCGCTCGATCGACTGGCGCGCCACGGCCCGCCACAATGAGGTCATGGTGCGCACCTGGCGCCCCGAGCGGGACCGCCGGGTGGTCATCCTGATCGACAGCGGCCGAACGTCGGCCGCGCGCATCGACGACGAGCCGCGCCTGGACACGGCCTTCGAGGCGTCGCTGCTGCTCGCCGCGCTGGCCTCCCGGGCCGGCGACCATGTCGACTTCATCGCCTACGACCGTCGGGTGCGCGGCCGCGTGCAGGGAGCGCAGGGAGCGGAACTTCTCTCCCGTATGGTCGATGCCATGGCCCTGATCGACCCGGAGCTGATCGAGACGGACTGGTCGGCGGTTCCCGGGCAGGTACGCGCGGTGACAAGCCACCGGGCCCTGGTCGTTCTGATCACATCGATCGATGCGGCCGGAGCCTCGAGCGCGCTTCTCTCGGTGCTCCCCCAGTTGACCCGACGGCATACCGTGATCGTCGCATCCGTCACGGATCCGTCCACTCTGGAGGCCACGCATCCGCGTGGCAACCGCGAGGAGATCTACCGTTCAGCGGCCGCCGAACGGGCGCTGCTCGACGTGGCCCGGGTCTCCGCGGGAATCCGGCGCCAGGGCGCCGAAGTCGTCACCGGCTCACCCACTGATCTGCCGCCCGCACTCGCCGACCGTTACATCGCGCTCAAGGCCGCAGGCCGGCTCTAGATCGTGACCGGCCCCGCTGACGGATGTCTGCTGCCGGGTTCGGGGGTGCAGGTGCTCGGTGCTGCGCCCTGCGCAGAGGCTACGCCGCGTAGATCCGGGTGCTCCCGGCCTCGAATTCGGCCACGTCGCCGGTCTCCCCGGCCCGCACGGCGCGACGACCAAGCACCAGCATGTAGGCGAGGAAGGCGAGCAGTGCGGCCGCGCCGATGCCGATCTTCACCGGCCACGGCCACGGGGCCGGCGTAACGAACCCCTCGATCACACCGGAGACGAAGAGCACGAAGACAAGGCCAATGGCCACAGTGGAGAGGGCTCGCGCATCCTCGGCCAAAGCCTGGGCGCGGGTGCGGGCCCCTGGTGCGATCCAGGCCCAGAAGATGCGCAGTCCGCCGGCGGCAGCCACGAAGATCGCGGTGAGTTCGAGCATGCCGTGCGGTGCGATGTAGAGGAAGAATACGTCGCCCTTGCCGTAGGCGAACATGACCCCGGCCGTGATGCCGATGTTCTGCGCGTTCTGCAGCACGATGTACGGCACGTAGACGCCGAGGATCCCGAAGGCGATGCTTTGCGCGGCGATCCACGCGTTGTTGGTCCAGACCAGGCCGGTGAAGGATGCGGCCGGATTCTCCGAGTAGTAATTGACGAAGTCCTCAGTGACGAGCTTCTGCAAGTCGGCATCGGAACCCACGGCCGCCAGAGCCTCCGGGTTACCGGAGATCCAGAATCCGTAGAGACCGGCGACCACGATGGTCACCGAAGCCACGGCCAGCGTCAGCCACCGCAGGCGGTAAAGCGCGGCCGGTAGCTGTAACACGAAGAAGTTCGGGATCTGGGAGACCACGTTGGCGCGCGCCCCTGTGAAACGGAGTCGGGCCCGGGACAACGCAACGGAGAGCCGGTCGCCCTCCACCGTCGAACCGGCCGTCGACTTGATCGCCGACAGCTGGGTCGCGCCGGACTGGTACCGCTCGATCAGCTCGTCTGCCTGCGCGCCGGAGAGCCGCCGCTGCGAGCCGAGCTCAGCCAGGCGGTCCCACTCGGCACGGTGCGCCGCTGAATACGCGTCAAGGTCCATCTGTTCTAATAGTAGACATGGAGCAGCCCGGCAAGGTGGCCGATCACGGCCAGTATTCGTGGAGCGAACAGGAACTGGTCACCGGAGAAGCCGTAGCCCTCGATGTGAGGCCGGCCAGCATCATCCTGCGTGCAGCCGGCACGATCATCGATTGGGTTGCCTACATCCTCCTGTTCCTGGGGATGGCCTTTCTCGTGTCCGGTCTCACCGGCGTGGCCATCGACAACGCGCTCGGACGGGCGCTCGGAATCGCCGGTTTGGTCGTCTGCCTCCTGATTGTGCCGATGGCCGTCGAGACGGCCACCGGTGGACGATCCCTGGGCAAGCTGGCCATCGGCGCACGCATCGTCCGCGATGACGGCGGCGCGATCCAGCTGCGCCACGCCTTCATCCGCGCGCTGCTTGGCGTCATCGAGATCTACCTGACTTTCGGCGGCATCGCTGCCACCACCGCGCTTCTGAACGGCAAGTCCAAGCGCCTCGGCGACCTACTGGCCGGCACGTACAGCCAGCACGAGCGGGTTCCCCGCCTGGTTCAGCAGCAGGTTGCGTTGCCGCTCGCCCTGGAGACCTGGGCCCAAACCGTCGACATCGTGAGGCTTCCGGATCGCCTCTCCCGCCGCATCGCGCA
>JBBQDC010000021.1:0-31678 GCA_038319305.1 Actinomycetales bacterium
GAGAAGCAGGCCTACGACGACCGCTACCTACGCGTCTATAAACTCCGTGACGGCAGGGTGCGCCTGAACGGGCTGTTCGCCCCGGAAGATGGCGAGTTCGTGCTCTCCGTCTTCGACTCGATCACCAGTCCTCGCCGCGGCGGGGTGCGGTTCGTCGACCCGGCACGCGCCGCCTGGGCCACACGCCTTCAGGACGACCCGCGCAGCACGGGGCAGATCGCCGCGGATTCCCTCGTGCAACTCCTGAAGATCGCCGGCGAAGCCGACCCCGGCCGGGTCTTCGGCGGCCGCCGCCCCGCAGTACGCGTGATCATGACCGAGAAAACCCCCACACCCGGCCAGACCGGGCCGGCCGCGCACGGCCAGATCGAGGGCAACCTGGTCCCGGTCTCGCAGGACACCCTTGACCGGGTGCGGTGCGACACCGGAACCCGTGCCATCACCCTTGACCCCGGCGGGGAGATCATCAACGTCGGCCGTGATGGACGCCTCTTCACCGAAACCCAGCGCGCCGCCCTGGCCGTGCGCGACGGCGGCTGCCTCTGGGTCGACTGCGACAAACCACCCGCCTGGACCGAAGCCCACCACATCAACGAATGGCTCCAACACAACGGCCACACCGACCTCGCCGACGGCGTACTCCTCTGCCACCCCCACCCCCTACTCCTCCACAACCGACACTGGAGCATCATCCGCACCAGAAGCCAATACTGGCTCCGACCACCCACCGACATCGACCCGGAACAAACCCTGATCGCGCTACCGGCGAAAGGCGTGGCCGCGGTCCCGACAGGCTCAACCACCGCCGGGGCAAGCTTCGGAGGGTGAGGCCACCTCGGGTCTCGACGGGCTCAACCACAGAGGGGGCGCCAACGGTTCTCGACAGGCTCAACCCCGGGCGCGGAAAGTGGTGCGTCTACGAGCGCTCAGCCGAATTCAGCCACCCGGAGGCTCAACCACAGGGTCAGGGTGTCATCCGCGTCATCGAGATCGATCCCGAACAGTTCTTGAGCCCGCCGCAGGCGGTACCGGAGGGTGTTCTGATGCACAGAGAGCCGGCGGGCCGTCACGGCAGAATCCCGAGAACAGTCCAGATAGGTGCGCAGGGTCTTCGCGTAGTCGGTACCCGTGCGGGCATCCGTCTCGAGGACTTGATTCGCCTGCTGGGAGACGAGCCGCGGCGTGAGCCGGAAGATCTCCGCCAATTCCAACAGTGTCAATTGGCTGCGAACGTCCCTGGCACTCGCCACCAAACCGGCATCGGGTCGAGCCCCGACGAGCAGCAGAACCAGATCGGCATCGTGCCTCGAACGAGCGATCCGGGACAGGGCCGACACCATCGACCCCACGGAGGCACGCACAGTGATTCCGAACGCCGTCGCCGAGCGGCTCACGACCCGCCCCGCCAAGGCCTCGACGCCCGTCGGGTCTGAACCGGCAGTGCCGCTGAACAGTGCATAGACCGTGGTTCCGATGACAACGCATTCGGAACTGTGCTGGTGAGCCTCGCACTGGATTGCGATCAGGTCGATCAACCGCAACAGCCGAAGCTCGTCGCCGGTTGCCGCCAGATCGGGCTGGAACGCCAGCACCACGAACGGTCCGGCGGCGTCGAGACCCAACTGGGTAGCCAGAAGCCTCGAATCGTCACCTCCCTCGAGCAGGCGGCGCAATAGCTCGGCACGCTGCTGGCGGGCCAGATCCGCGGTGCTCCGGGCCCGCAGGAGGTGCAGAGCGGCGATGTCGGCGGCGCGCTCGAGCGCACGGAGAGCATCGGTATCGAGGTCCGCCGCCTCGTCGACGACCCAGATCGAGCCAAGCGGTTGAACGCCCGCCCGGACCGCAACGGCCAGCCGGTCCAAACCCGGAGGCAGGCCGGGCACTCGCACCGCTCCCGGCGCACGGAACACCGACGCATACTGTGCGGCGTTCTCCGGAAGGTCCGGCACCTGCCGGCCGAGAATGCCCTCCCTGCGGTCGTCGTCGATGACCTGTCCCGGCACCGTCGAATAGGCGAGGATGTGTGTCTGGAGGTCCTCGATCGCGGTCGCACCGCCGATCATGGCGGCAATCGCGTTGGCCAGTGCGAACAGGTCGCCCACCGGGGTGGCCGACAGAGAGGTGTCTGCCTCACTGGCCGTCGTCAGTGCCGAATTCATGAGCGAGTCCACCTGGCGCCACTCGAGTTCGTCGTCCACGACCAACAGGGCGATCCCCTCGGCATCCGCCACGGCCGCGAGGGTCTCGACGCTCAGCCCGAGCGATTTGACGACGACCGCGCCGAAACCCCGGCGCGCCGCGTTACGCACGACATCCGTGGACTCTGGTGCTGCCGGGTGCAGACCGATCCCCAGAAGGATGCCGCTGCGTCGGCCGGTCTCGGTACTCAACGGGTCGTGCAGGGTAGGACTGGTCAGCGGGAGGCGGATCCGGGACAGGTGCGACGCGAGCCGCAGGCCGGAGCCATCGAGAATGCGCAGCAGTTCGGTGACGCCAATGCCCTGTCCAGGCGGATTCGATAGCTGCACCCGGCAACCGTACCGGCATGTTGTGCTGCAGCACAATGGATTCACTGAAGCTTCATGCTCATCGACGAGGCTCGGGTGCGGGGTTGTGACCACACTGGGAGCATGTCCCTCAGCCTGGAAGCCAGTCCGCACGTTCGCCAGGCGCAAGACGCTGCGGGCCGGGCTGCAGCGGCGGCCCGAATCCGCGTCGTCGACGAGTCGGACCTGGACCGCCTCCGCGACGTGGAAGCCCTGCTGATCAGAGTGTGGGGAACGTCACCGCACGGAGCGCCGATCCCGACGGACCTGCTGCGCAGCATCAGTCACGCCGGCTGCAACGTCACCGCCGCGTACTCCGAGAACGGGACGCTCTGTGGCGCGGCAGCGGCGATCGTCTCGCCCGGGAACGCCGCCATGTACTCGCTGATCGCCGGTGTGCTGCCCGGTCTCGCGGACAATGGTGTCGGATTCGCCCTCAAACAGCACCAGCGGGCCTGGGCCCTGGCTCGAGGAATCGAGGCCATGACCTGGACTTTTGATCCCCTTGTCAGTCGCAACGCCCGGTTCAACCTGACGAAGCTCGGTGCATACGCCGCCGAGTACCTCGAAAACTTTTATGGCCTGATGAATGACGAAATAAATACCGACGACGAGAGCGACCGGCTGGTGGCCGTGTGGCCGCTGACCAGCCCGGAGTCTGTCGCCTGTAGCGACGGCGCTCCCCTCGCCACCGTGCTGCCCGACTTCGGCCCCGCCGAAGTACGGGGCACCGGGCCGGATGGCCAGGCGAACCTCGTCGAGAGCGGCGGCTCATCATGGTGTCGTGTGCCCACAGACATCGTCGCTCTCCGAGGACGGGATCCGGAGCAGGCCGCGTCCTGGCGGGCGAGTGTTCGGGAGATCTTCAGCACGGAATTCGCCACCGGCCGTTCGGCCATCGGAGTCACCCGAGACGGATGGTACCGACTCACAACAGGAGGACAGCAATGAGAATCGAGAACATCGAACTGCGACGGGTCACTCTGCCGCTGGTGAGCCCGTTCCGGACCTCCTTCGGAACCGCCACCGAACGGGAGACGACCCTGGTTCGCGTGCGCACCGCGAACGCCGAGGGGTGGGCCGAGTGCGCCGCCGAACCAGACCCGCTCTACAGCTCCGAGTTTCTCGACGGCTGCGACCTCGTTATTCGTGACCACCTGATCCCGAGGCTCCAGGCACTCGGAGACCGTTTGACCGCTGAACGTGTCGCCGGCGCTCTCGCCCCGGTGAAGGGACATCCGATGTCCAAGGCCGTGCTCGAAACGGCCATCCTCGACGCCCAGCTCAAGGAAACCGGGGTCTCCTTCGGCGGCTACCTCGGAGCGGTGCAGGGCACTGTGCCGGCCGGCGTCTCGGTGGGCATCATGGATTCGATCGATGAACTCCTCGAGGCCGTGGGTGGGTACCTCGCAGAGGGATACCTGCGGATCAAGCTCAAGATCGAACCCGGTTGGGACCTCATACCCGTGCGCGCCGTGCGGGAACGGTTCGGCGATGACCTGCTGCTGCAGGTAGACGCGAACACCGCCTACACACTTGCGGATGCCCGTCACCTCGCCCGCCTGGATCCCTTCGACCTGCTCCTGATCGAGCAGCCCCTGGCCGAAGACGACATTCTGGGCCACGCAGCCCTGGCGAAACTGATCGCAACCCCGATCTGTCTCGACGAATCCATCGAGTCCGCCCGCGATGCCGCCGCGGCCATCACCCTCGGCGCCTGCAGCATCATCAACGTCAAACCCGCACGGGTCGGCGGCTACCTCGAGGCCCGCCGCATCCACGACGTCGCCGCGGCCCACGGGGTTCCGGTCTGGTGTGGGGGGATGCTGGAAACCGGCATCGGCCGCGCCGCGAACGTCGCCCTCGCCGGCCTGCCGAACTTCGTGCTGCCGGGGGACACCTCTGCATCGAATCGTTACTACGCGCAGGACCTCACCGCACCGTTCGTGCTGGAGGATGGTCACTTGCGCGTTCCCACGGGCCCGGGTATCGGCGTCGAGGTTTTGCCCGACGTGCTGACCGATCTCACCGCATCCACGGTGGATATCGCTTTCTGACCCCCGAACTGTCCTGGACGCACCGTGTCCGGGCCGGCCCGAGCAACATCCCAGTCTGGAGAACACGAATGAACAGTGAAAAACGCACCGGCCCGTCCTGGCTGATGGTGGCATCGATCGGCATCGCGGCAACGTTGGCGCTCTCCGCCTGCGCCACCGCCGACGCGGAACCGTCGACGGGGAAGGCCCTGTCAACCGCTGACGTGGACGGGGCGGCAGCCGCGGCCTTGCCCGCGAAGTACAAGGACGCCGGGATCATCAAGGTGGCCTCCGACATCCCGTTCCCGCCCATGGAAATGTTCGACGAGAACCAGAACCTGACCGGGTTTGACTACGACCTGGCCCAGGCCATCGGGGCGAAACTCGGCGTCACCATGGAGCTTCGAACCCAGGCCTTCGACAGCATCATCCCCTCCCTGCAGTCCGGCAAGCACGACGTGATCATGTCAGGTATGAACGACACCCCCGAGCGCCAGGTGACCATCGACTTCGTCGACTATCTCCACGCCGGCTTCTCCATCCTCGTTCCGGCGGGTAACCCCGACAAGATCGTGACCGTGCTGGACCTGTGTGGCCAGGAAGTCGCCGTGCAGAAGGCGACCGTCCAGGCGGAGATCCTGCGCGGCTACGACGCGCAGTGCACGGATGCCGGGCCCGGCCCGATGAAACTCTCCGAACTGCCGCTCGAGACCGATGTGCAGACCGCCGTGCGGGCAGGCAAGGCCGTCGCGGACGTGGTGGACTCCGCCGTGGCCGCGTACGCCGCCCAGACGGCCGGCGACGGCGAATTCTTCGAGGTTGTGCGCGACCCGGCCAACCCGGCCGGCTACGATCCGGTGTACACCGGAATCGGCGTGCTGAAGAAGGACAAGGAGTTGAGCGCGGCGCTCCTGCTCGCACTGGAGTCGGTCATCGCGGACGGGTCCTACGCCGAGATCCTGAGCAAGTACGACATGAGCGACTACGCCGTTGACGCGGCGGGAATCAACCTCGGGTCCTGACCTGTGCCGCCCGTGACACTGACGAGCCCCGTCCGGACCGGGCAGGCCAGCGAGGTCGATCCTGACGACATCGTTGCCGTTCCGCTGCGGCATCCGTGGCGGTGGTTTCTCGCCGTCTTTCTGCTGATCGGCTTCGTCAGTCTCGGGATCTCCCTGTGGCAGAACGACAACATCAACCATCCCACCATCACGGAGTTCATCTTCAACCCGCGGATCCTGAGCGGCGTCGTTCTGACCGTGCTTCTCACGGTCGTCGCAATGCTGGTGTCCACGTTTCTCGGGGTGCTCCTGGCCGTGATGCGGCTCTCGAACAACCCAGTGATGAACACGTTGGCCTGGCTGTACGTCTGGGCATTCCGCGGGACCCCGCTGTTGATCCAGATCGTCTTCTGGGGATATCTCGGTCTGCTCTATGCTCAGATTTCCCTCGGTATCCCGTTCACGGACTTCACGATCTTCTCCGTGGATACCAACACCCTGATTCCCGCCCTCACGGCGGGGCTGCTCGCCCTGACCCTGAACCAGGCCGCGTACTCGGCAGAAATCGTGCGCTCCGGAATGCTCTCGGTCGACGAAGGCCAGTACGAGGCGGCGTACTCGGTGGGGATGAGCCCGGTGTTCACCCTGTTCAAGGTGGTGCTGCCGCAGGCCATGCGGGTGATCATCCCGCCGATGGGCAACGAGACGATCTCGATGTTGAAGAACACCTCACTCCTCTCGGTCATCGCCGTGCTGGAGCTGTACACGGTCGCCACGCAGATTTCGTCGCAGAACCTGCGCCAGGTCGAGCTTCTGCTCGTGGTCAGTTGCTGGTACCTGTTTCTCACCTCGATCCTGTCGATCCCGCAGTACTACCTGGAGCGTTACTACGGGCGAGGCAAGGCCCGGACCCTGCCGCCCACTCCGTTCCAGCGGGTGCGTGCCCTGCTCCGGCACACCCCGATCAACGTTCGCCGGACAGAGAGTCAGGACGCCTCATGACCACCTCAGAATCCGCCACCTCAGCCCCTGCCACCTCGCCCGACGCCTCTCTTCGAGCTGCCGATGCTCCCGTCAAACCGTTGCTGAGCGCGCTCAAGGTGCGCAAGAGCTACGGCGGTGTTGAGGTGCTCAAAGGCATTTCCCTCGCCGTGGACCCAGGCCAGGTGATGTGTCTGCTCGGGCCCTCCGGTTCCGGCAAATCAACCTTCCTCCGCTGCATCAACCATCTTGAGCGCATCGACGGCGGCCGCATCTCGGTCAACGGCGAACTCGTGGGCTACGCCCAGCGCCGGGACCGGATCTTCGAGATGAACCCGCGGGAGGTTGCGCGCCAGCGCCGCGGAATCGGCATGGTCTTCCAACGCTTCAACCTTTTCCCCCACATGACCGCCCTGGAGAACATCACGGCCGCGCCGATCGGGGTGCGCCGGATCTCAAAGCAGAAGGCCCGGGAGCGCGGGCTGGAACTCCTCGACCGCGTCGGCCTGGCCAACCTCGCGCAGTCCTACCCGGCGCAGTTGTCCGGTGGCCAGCAGCAGCGCGTCGCGATTGCCCGCGCGCTCGCGATGGATCCCAAACTGCTCCTCTTCGACGAGCCGACGAGCGCTCTCGACCCGGAGCTGGTCGGCGACGTGCTCGACGTGATGCGCACCCTGGCGGCGGACGGCATGACAATGGTCGTCGTGACCCACGAGATCGGGTTCGCCCGGGGTGCCGCCGACGTGGTCGTGTTCATGGACGGCGGAGTCGTGGTGGAATCAGGGCCACCCGCCGTGGTCCTGGACAACCCACAGAGCGCGCGCACGAAGGCGTTCCTCGACAGCGTCATGTAGCGGGCCTCCCTGTGGGGGTGACCGGTCATCGGCCCAGAGTCTACCTGACCTCGGTTGGCCAGTCGGTCAGACCGGCGAGGGCAGCCTGCACCGATAAAGCGGAGGCCCGAGCCTGGTCGGCCCCATGGGGGTTGTAGACATCGATCGCGAAGGGGGGACCCTCGCCGAACTTCGGGATCTCCACCTCCACGCGACCGCCGCCGACGAGCGGCACGAACGGGTGCGCCGTCCCGGCATCCTGAACGGTCGACCCGGCAGCTTTGGCGATCAGGCGCAGCGCATCGGGCTTGGTGACATGGGCCTGTGCCACGATCGTTGCCGAGTAGTCCATGGAACTCCTTCACTGCGGCGGACACCGCGAGGAACACGTATCAAGAAGCAGGCTACGGCATCTGCGGGCCCCGCGCCGGGCCCGGCCCGCCGAGGTTCAGCCGAACTTCTCGACCTGGCTGATGAGCCGGAGTAGCGTGGCGTTGTCTGTTCACTTTACGCATCCAGAAGTTCTCAGAAGCCGGAGTCACCATGTCGTCGCTCACCAACTACGGCCAGACCATCGCCTCAACGACCGCCGCGCTCCAACGGCTGCTTTCCTCCCCACCGATCGGGCTGCAGGTCACGGCCTACGCGCTCAACGCCCCGCGCACCGGGGTCACCGGTCCCTCCATCAATCTGTTTCTCTACTACGACAGCCTGATCAGCTATCGCGAGGAGACCCAGGGCGGCCCCAGCCGCGTGATTTCAGAGTTGCACTACCTGGTGAGCGCTTTTCCGGGCGATGACCTGGACACGGATGCCGGCAGCCATCGCGCCTTCGGCGCCGCGCGGGCCGCCGTCGAACGCCACCCCGTGCTGAACGTTCCGATCGGGTCGGCGGACACCCTGCAGGTCTGGCTCTCGCCCTCACCTCTGACCAATGAGGTGCTCACGTCTCTCTGGCTGGCATCCGATGCGCCGCTGCGGCTGTCCTTCGCCGTGATGGCCTCGTTCACCCTCGACGCGGCCGAGCGCACGGCCGTGGTCGGCACCGTGCATGATGTTGTGAAGATGGCCGGGGCCGGTGCGATCGCAGTGTTCACGGGAACGGATGGCGCGTCGAAAGCCTCGGCCGCGGCATCCGTCGCCAGCGAACTGGGTAAGCCTCTCGTGACGGTGCCTCTGGGCGAGATCGTCGGAGCCGACCGGTCCGAAACCGAAGGCAACCTCGCGCGCCTCTTCGACCAGGCCGAGCACCGCGGGGCCGTACTGCTGGTGGCCGCGGCCGACCCGCTATTCGGCGTGCGACCGGAGGAACTCGACGTCGACGATCCCTACGCCGAGGTGGAGATCGGATCGATCCTCGATCTGCTGGGTCAGTCGCCGAGCGTCGTGATCATTGATGTGACGCATCGGGCCGGGGATGAGCTTGCGGACCGAACCCAGGTTGAGGTGCGCTTTCCCGAGCAGGATTCCCCGTCGGCCACCGCGTGATGCCGAGGCTCGGCCCGAACATCAGCGCCAGGCCTCCTGCCCGTTCGCACCCGCCTACGCTGGCTGGATGCCGTCTTTCCGTATCACCCTGATCATCGGGGCCCTCCGCCCGGGCGTCGCCCCGGATACCGTGCTGCCGACCCTGGCCGCTGCGGCCGCCGAGCTGACGACCGTGGAGGCCTCCGACCTTGCGGTGGTGGCCGGCTCGCCCCGCGCGATCGTACGGTTCACGGCGGATGACGCCGCGATGGCCCTGAGGGTGGGCGAGCATGTACTGGCCGCGGCCCGCGCGGCGGTGGAGCCGATGTCGTGGCAGGTGACCGAGCGGGTCAAGGCGCGCTGGCACCCGGTGCGGTGACGAGCCGCGCCCCTTGGGCTGTGCGGCGCTGTTCGGGCCGGGCCGGCGCGATGATGGTCGGTCGATGCCCCTGCTTCGACACGTCAGCCAGGGCGCCGAGCACTTGGCACCGCTCCGTGCCCCGATGCCACCAGAGTGAGGCCGTCCAGGCGCAGATCAGAGCGTCGATCAGGTCTTCACGGTGTTTGTAGGCTCGGTCGACCAACGGTGAATGCTCCGTCACCAGGGCATCCGAGACGGGGTGCGAGCCCAGGTCGAGCGGCGGCGACGCTCGGGTGAGGCGCCAGATCCGCTGGATGAGGTCGTCGCAGACCACGGCACGCGCCGCCCGGCGCTCGTCCGGAGGCAGTGAGGTACCCATCCGCTTGTACCGGGGACGCTTGTCGAGGTAGCCGAACTCCGCCGCACCCACGAGGGTCGTGTAGGGGTAGCACTCGAAGAAGCTCGGGGAGTCCGGGCCGGTCGGAGCGAGCCCGTCGGTGTAGGTCCAGCCGGATGCCTCCAGCCGGCTTCGGATCGCGACCCCACCCTGCCACGGTCGGCCGAGGTTCGAGGCATTCGCGGAGACGTACCAGCTGCCATACCGACTGCCGGTTTCCCGCTCACACAGCCGCATGCCGGTGGGATTGTTGACCACCAGAGGGGCGTCGATCGCCATCACTGCTCCGGGCTCCCACATGGTTTCGATCCAACGCATCACGGCATCAGTGCCACGCGCCCAGCCCGCGTCGATCACCTGGCCGCTCTCGTCGATGCAGGCCAGCCCCGATTCGTTGGCCGGTTTCGACGTGGTGCCTTCGGCCCAGGCCAGGTCAACCCCGAGGAATCGCGTCATGGGTAATGAATAGCACAGGGACGTGACAGGCGCAGATTTCGTCGATTTTCGGCGCTGGACGCAGCGCAGAAGACAGTGATCAAATCAGACGGCGAAGCAATTCTTCGACGCTGACGCCAAGACCGGCCGCACGCTGGGTCAGACGGGTGTGCTCGTCGGCGGAGAGCTCCAGAGACACGGTGTGCGAACGGGGAGCCTCGTCGTCGAACGCGAACAATTCCGGATGCGCCGGGGCGGCCGGGAGCGGCTGGGCGTCTCCCTGCCGCACCCAGCCGGGACCGGGATTGATCGGAGCGTTCCGCTGGAACGCCTCCGACACGGCCCGGGCGCGGCTGTCGGCCGCTTCGTTGAGCGGGTGGTTCGCGTGGCCCTTGACCCATTCGAACCTGTACGTGCGCCCGGTCAGCGCCTCGTCGAGCTCCTGGAGCAGATCAAGGTTCATCACGGGTTTGCCATCCGCCTTGCGCCAGCCCTTGGCCTTCCAGCCGCGCATCCACTTGGTGATGGAATTGATCACATACTGGCTGTCGCACAGCACAAGGAGATCGTCGTCGAGGTGGGCCGTGGCCCGGAACAATTCCAGAACGGCCTTCAGCTCGCCCTGGTTGTTCGTGGCGTGCTTCCAGCCGCCGGCGGCCCAGCAGGAGTCGTTGACGAACCAGGCCCAGCCGGCGGGGCCCGGATTGCCCAAGGCCGAACCGTCGGCGGCAGCGATGATCGTCATACAGTGGGCCTTTCCTGGGGTCCCGCTGGTTCAGGACCTGTCTAGTCTGCCACCGAGGACTAGCCGCTGATGCAGGAGCCCGAGGAGACCGGGTCGCCGAGTCCGGAGGCCTGCTCGGCGACGGGGTCGACTTCCTCCATGGCGAGGGCGTAGCCGAGGTTGTCCGTGATGGTCGACTTCGCGAAGATGACGCCGACCACTACGCCGGCCTCGCTGAGCAGAGGGCCCCCGGACTCGCCGTGGTCCACGTCGGCGGCCAGCGTGTAGATCTGCCGGGACGCAGGACCCTGCCCGTAGATGTCGGCCACCAGCGTGGGGGCGACGGCAACCACCTCAGCCGGCGCGGATTCGAACGGTCCGCCGAAGGGATAGCCGCTGCTCACCGCAAGGCTGCCCGGCGCGAGATTATCGCCGAGGGCGATCGGCGCTGCGTCGAGACCGGACACCGCGATCACGGCGAGGTCGACGACCGGGTCGAAGTAGACGACCTGGCCCGATTGGGCTCTGCCGTCGGGGGTGACGACGACGGGCTCGGACACCCCGGCGACGACGTGGGCGTTGGTGAGAACCCGCTCGGGTGCGATGACGAAGCCGCTGCCGGACTGGTTCTGGCCGCAGGCATAGGCGGTGCCGCTGATCTTCACCACCGATGCGCTCGCCGTGCGCAGACTCTCGCTGTCGGTGCCCACACTCGGCACCACCGGGGTCGGGCCGTTGAATGCCTCGACGACGCGCGGGATGCCCTCGGACACCACGATCGAGCGCAGCTGGGCCAGGAAGCTCTTCACCGGGTCGGGGGTCAGGGAGTCGATCGAGCGGATCACGCCCGACGAGCTCACGGCCGGCGAAACCACGGGAACACCGAGGGCGCCGATGCTGAACGCGATCATCGAGGCCACGAGTGCGGACACCATGACCGCGGCGCCGGCGCCGAGCAGGCGATCGACGACCCGGAGTTTGTTGCGGGCACCCTGGGGTGTCAGGTTTCGGCCGATGGAGCGACCGATCGAGAGGCCGCCGATCAGCAGAACAGCGGCGGCCGCGAGGGTCGCGGCCGTTCGCCACGCCGCGGCGGGAACCCACGTGCCCACGAGGGGGACCAGGAAGTATGCGGCGACGGCACCCGCCGCGAGGCCGGCGATTCCGCTGATGCTGCCGATGAGGCCGCTGCGGTAACCGGAGATGAGATAGCCGAGCAGCACGATGAGCAGCACCACATCCAGAAAGGGTGAAAATGCCATTCGTGAACCTCGTTCTGTTGCCGTGTCGTGCGCTCGCCCACCGGCCGCATCCGTCTGCTTCCAGAGTACGTGGCCGGTCCTCCCCAGAATGTGAATCCGCCGAGTCGTGCACCGTCCCTGACCGGATCGGGAGGTGGAGACGACTCCGGCGAGGGTGGACCCATGAACAGGACAATCGTCAAGACCAGGGAAGCGCACGACTTCCTCGCGCTCGTGCCGCAGCTCGTCGGGTTCCTGCCCGAGAAGAGCCTGGTGTTTGTTGCCTTCCGCGGCAACCGTACCTGCGGGGCGATGCGGTTCAACCTACCCGAGCCAACGGCCTCGCAGAGGGTGCTGAAGAGCATCGCCAGCACCCTCGTGGGAACCATCTGCAAGATCCCGGACGTCGACGGGCTGGTCCCTGTCGTCTACAGCGACGAAGCCATTGCGACCATGACAGGTTTGCCGCAGGAACGCTTCGCGGAGGCGTTGGCCGCGCGTGCCCGGCTCTCGGGTTTTTTGATGCGCGACGCCCTGTGCGTGGCACCCGACGGGTGGGGCTCGTACTTCGACCAGGACTGTCCGGCCGGCGGGCATCCGCTGAGCGCAATCGCCGCCTCCGAGGTGCACCGGGCCATCCCCGAAGCGGTGCGCAGGGATCTTGCCACGCTGCGGAGCCGCGCGGACCTGCCCACAGTTGACCCGTCGATGAAAGAGCGGCTCGGCCGGCGGCTGGCGCGCTATCAACGCCTCGGCGCCCAGGCCGACACGGTGCCCGAGCTGCTCGAGCTCACCGGCGACATCCTCGACCCGGTTGTGGCCGCGGAGGCCGCACTCGGCTTCGACCCGCAGAACCTGGGGCTCGACGACGCGGCAGCGCTCCTGTTCCTGGTGCAGGGGCCGGCCTGCCGGGATCAAATGATGCTGCAATTCGCCTTCGGCGAGACGGTCGGCCGCAACACGCAGGCCCTCAACCTGCGATACGCCAGGCTACAGCGGGCCACGGGGCGCAGTCTGGACGACATCATCGGCGAGGAACAGTCCGAAGGCCGCGAGAGCCCGCACTCCCGGTCCACGGGCGACCTCATGCTCGGCTCCGGCCGGGAGCGCCCTGACCCGGAGCGCATCGAGCAGGCGATCCGGGTGCTGAAGGTGCTGGTCGCCCTGGCCCCGCGGAAGGCCAGACCGGCGCCGCTGTGCATGCTGGCCTGGCTATCGTGGGCGCTGGGACGCGGATCGGTCGCCAGCATCTTCGTCGATCAGGCGCTCGCCATCGACCGGCATTACGGCATGGCAGAGCTGCTCAATATCCTTTTCGGCACGGGGCACCTGCCCGACTGGGCGTTTGCGGTCCCGCCGGACGAGACCGCAGACGCCTGAGCCGGAATCCGGTTGAACGGACTCGGACTCGGGCTTCAGGCGCTCGGGCTACAGGTACTTCGGTGCCTCCGACAGCACGCCGTACAAGATGTCGCCGATCTCGCTGAATTCGGCCGGGCCGATCGTCAGCGGGGGAGCGAGCTGCACAACAGGGTCACCGCGGTCGTCGGCGCGGCAGTAGAGTCCGGCCTCGAACAGCGCTTTGGAGAGGTAGCCGCGCAGCAGGCGTTCGGACTCGGCGTCGTTGAAGGTCTCCTTGGTGACCTTGTCCTTCACCAGTTCGATTCCGAAGAAGTAGCCTTCGCCGCGCACGTCGCCGACGATGGGCAGGGCGAGCAGTTTCTCCAGCTCGGCCCGGAACAGCGGCGAGTTCTCGCGCACGTTCTCGTTGAGCTTCTCTTCCTCGAAGATGTCGAGGTTGGCCATGGCCACGGCCGCGGAAACCGGGTGGCCGCCGAAGGTATAGCCGTGATAGAAGGTTGTGTCTCCGTGCTTGAAGGGCTCGTAGATGCGGTCGCTGATGATGGTCGCGCCGATCGGCGAGTAGCCGCTGGTCATGCCCTTTGCACAGGTGATCATGTCCGGTTCGATCCCGAAGGTCGTCGATGCGAACATGTTGCCGATGCGACCGAAGGCGGTAATGACCTCGTCCGCCACCAGCAGAACGTCGTACTGGTCGCAGATTTCGCGCACGCGCTTGAAATAGCCGGGAGGCGGAGGGAAGCAGCCGCCGGAGTTCTGCACGGGTTCCAGGAACACTGCGGCCACGGTCTCCGGGCCCTCGAACTGGATCATCTCTTCGATCCGGTTGGCGGCCCACAGGCCGAACTTCTCCACGTCGTCGCCGAGACCGGAACCCATCTCGTCGGCGCGGTAGAAGTTCGTGTTCGGCACGCGGAACCCGCCCGGGGTGACCGGTTCGAACATTTCTTTCATGGCCGGGATCCCCGTGATGGCCAGGGCTCCCTGCGGGGTGCCGTGGTAGGCGACATTGCGGGAGATGACCTTGTGCTTGGTGGGGCGGCCCTGCAGCTTCCAGTAGTACTTGGCCAGCTTGAAAGCGGTCTCCACAGCCTCGCCGCCGCCGGTCGAGTAGAACACCCGGTTGAGGTCTCCGGGCGCGTGAGCGGCCAGCCGGTCGGCCAACTCGATGGCGCTCGGGTGGGCATATGACCAGATTGGGAAGAACGCGAGTTCCTCGGCTTGCTTGGCCGCCACCTGGGCGAGCCGCTTGCGGCCGTGGCCGGCGTTGACGGTGAAAAGTCCACTCAAGCCGTCAATGTACTTCTTGCCTTTCGAGTCCCAGATGTGATGACCGAAACCCTTGGTGATGATCGGCACCCCGTGGCCGGATTCGAGCACCGACTGGCGCGAGAAGTGCATCCACAGGTGGTCTTTCGCCTTCTGCTGCAGGGTGGCGTTCTCGGCATCCGTGTACACGCGCGGTGCTGCCGGCGCTTCGGCGGTGACGGCGGTGTCAGTTGCGGCGGAATCCGTGGTTACTGCTGTGATGGTCATTTTTTACCGTGTTCCCCAGTTGTAGAACTGCTTGTGGAGTTTGAGATAAACGAAGGTCTCGGTGGAGCTGACGCCCTCGAGACCGCGGATCTGAGAATTCAGAAGGTTGATGAGCTCGTCGTCGTCCTCGCAGACGACTTCGACCAGCAGGTCGAAGGAGCCGGCCGTCAGAACGACGTAGTCGACGGCCGGGATGGCGGACAGCTGGTCGGCGAGCACTCGGGTGTCGCCGGTCGCACGGATGCCGATCATGGCCTGGCGGTAGAAGCCCAGCTGCATCGGGTCGGTGACGGCGACGACCTGCATGACGCCGGCATCCGTCAGCTTCTGTACGCGCTGGCGCACGGCGGCCTCGCTCAAACCGACCGCTTTGCCGATCTCGGCATAGGAGCGTCGGCCGTCGGCCTGGAGCTGCTCGATGATCTTCTTCGAGACATCATCCAGTGGTGCCGGCCTGCCCGCAGCATTGCGCCCGTTTACGCTCATCCAGCGAGTATGCCAGTGGGAGTGTTCTCAGGCAAGCGATTCCGCAGCAATTCACGTCGAACACAACGGAATCCACGGAGGAATGTCTGGTTCAGGCTCGGTTCCCGCCGCTAGGATGATCCCGTCGGCGAGGTCTCGCCGGCCCACCGAACCCCCCGGGAGACCAGTGAGCGCCCGTGAACTTCGCAATTTCGTCAACGGCGGCTATGTCGAATCAACGGCGGAGGCTCAGCTGAACCTGATCGATCCGGCGACGGAAGCGGTCTACGGCACCAGCCCCGTATCGACGGCCGCCGACGTCGATGTGGCCTATGCGGCGGCATCGACCGCATTCGAACAGTGGGGGGAGACCACCCCGGGCGAACGTCAGCTCGCCCTGTTCCGGATCGCGGACGCGATGGAGGCCAGGGCCGAAGAATTCGCCGATGCCGAATCGCTCGACACGGGGAAGCCGCGCGGCACCCTCGTCGAGGACGAGATCATGCTCTCCGTGGACCAGATCCGCTTCTTCGCCGGTGCCGCCCGCGTGCTGGAGGGTCGGTCGGCCGGTGAATATCTGAAAGACCACACCTCGTTCGTTCGCCGGGAGCCCATCGGCGTCGTCGCCCAGGTCACCCCGTGGAACTATCCGCTCAACATGGCCGTCTGGAAATTCGCTCCTGCCCTCGCCGCCGGCAACACCAGCGTTCTGAAGCCCTCCGACACCACCCCGACGGCCACCCTGCTCCTCGCCGAGGTTGCTGCCGAGTTCCTGCCGCCGGGAGTGCTCAATGTGATCATGGGCGACCGCACCACCGGGGCAGCGATGATCGACCATCGCACCCCGCAGCTGGTCTCGATCACGGGATCCGTGCGCGCGGGCATGGAGGTGGCCAGGGCTGCCTCCGGTGACCTCAAGCGGGTACACCTCGAACTGGGCGGCAAGGCACCCGTTATCGTTTTCAATGACGCAGACATCGCCGCCGCCGTCCGGGGGATCACCACCGCCGGATTCTTCAACGCCGGGCAGGACTGCACGGCCGCCACCCGGGTGCTCGTGCAGGCCGGCATCCATGACGAATTCGTGGCGGCCCTCGCAGACCAGGCGGCGTCGAACGCCCGCACCGGTGCGCCGGCGGAGTCCGGCAACCTCTTCGGCCCCGTGAACAACGCGAACCAGCTTGCGCAGGTCACCGGCTTCATCGAGCGGCTGCCCGATCATGCTGTGGTCGAGCTCGGCGGCCACCGGCAGGGAACCCAGGGCTACTTCCACGAAGCCACGATCGTGAGTGGACTCGAGCAGACCGACGAGGCCGTGCAGCACGAGATTTTCGGGCCCGTCATCACCGTGCAGAAGTTCACCGACGAGGCGCAGGCCCTGTCCTTTGCCAACGACGTGCAGTACGGCCTGGCCTCCTCGGTCTGGACCACCGACCACGGCCGGGCGATGCGCTGCGCGAAACGGCTCGATTTCGGCTGCGTCTGGATCAACACCCACATTCCGATCGTCGCGGAGATGCCGCACGGCGGATTCAAGCACTCCGGCTACGGTAAAGACCTGTCGATGTATGGGCTCGAGGACTACACGCGCCTCAAACACGTCATGTCGTACATCGGCCACTGACCTGATCGACTGAATAATGGTCGTCAACACAACGAAAGGGCACCAGTCTCGTGGGGCGCGTCGGATTTGAAACCGGTCCCGGCACCGAAGCCGCGTGGACCTTCGTCGTGGGGCGCGGCTTCGTTGCCGCCCTGCCTGCCGGCACCCCGCCGGGCATCACCCTGACCCTGGCCGCGCTTGTCACGGTGCCTCACGTCGAAGTCGAGGAGCTCGTTGCCCTGTTGCCGCTCGGGGGTGAGCAGGCCGTCGAGCACTTCGCGGTGATCGTGCAGCGGGCCCCCACCGACCTGGACGGCATCCCCGTCTCCGTGATCGTTCGTGGCGACGTCACGGTCGACGTGTTCTCGGTGGGTGGGTCGCGGCGGTTCTCCGCCGGCAGCATCCGCCCCTGGCTGCTGGCCGACTTCCGGGCTGTGACCGGGCTCACGGTGGGTTCCGCGGGGCGCCCGGTGGCCCGCGCGCGCGCGCTCACCTCCGGCCACCCCTTCGGACTCGGCTCCGTGTTGGCGAACACCCTGTTCTGGTCGCTGGCGGAGCACAGTCAATCTGAGGCGGCGGTGCCGGACGCCGCGCTGACGTACGACGTTCCCGCCGAGGATGCCACGATCGTGCGTGCCGGCGCCCCCGGGCGCCCGGCGGACGCCGATACCGTTCTCTTACGCCCGGGGTTGGCGGACACGCTGATCCCCATCCGTCGGGCGGCTCTCGGCCAGCCGCCACCCGAGCCTTCGGCAGACGAACCGGTCCGGCCCGGCGAGCCCCGCTTCGCGTTTCGGTTGCCGAGCGGGGAGGAGATCCCGCTGGACCATCCCTGTCGGCTCGGGCGCCGACCGCGCCTGCCGCGCATCGCAAACGTCGCCGAAATGCGTTTGATCGAGGTTGCCTCGCCGACCTCCGCCGTCTCCGGCACCCACCTGGAAATACGGCAGGAGGGCGGCTCCGTCGTCGTCACCGACCTCGGTTCCACGAACGGAACGGTGGTCTCTCCGCCGCGCGGGCGCACGCAACGGCTCCGTTCCGGCCAGTCGCTTACGGTGCTGCCCGGTACGACGGTGCACATCGGGGACGGTAATATCATCGAGATCCTCCCCGCAGCCGGCATGACGCCCGGTCAGTAATCGCACGGCAATTTCGGAAGGCACATCCGTGACCCAGCTTGGTCAAGGCTCAACCGGTTCCACCGTCGTACTCCCTTTGGTTCAGAAGACCGTGACGCTGGCCTGGGCGGCGCTCACCGACACCGGGCACCGCCGCCAGATCAACGAAGACAGTCTTGTTTCCGAAATCCCCATTTTCGCGGTTGCGGACGGCATGGGCGGGCACTCTGCGGGCGACGTGGCCAGCGCCGCCGTCGTCACCCGACTCGCCGAACTAGCGGGCACGGACCACCTCGAAGCGGAGGCGATCAACGACGCGCTCAGCCGCTCCGTCGTCGACATGGCCTCGGGCGAGGGGGTGACCGACCTCGGCACCGGAACGACCGTGACGGGTGCCGCGGTGGCCGTCGTCTCCGGCGTGCCGCAGTGGATCGTTTTCAACATCGGCGATTCTCGGGTGTATCAGCTCACCTCCGGCGTACTGGAGCAGGTCACCACCGACCATTCCGTGGTTCAGGAACTCGTGGACGCAGGCCGGATCACACGGGATGAGGCGGATGTGCACCCGCACGGCAACATCGTCACCCGCGCCGTCGGGTTCCACGAACCGCCCGTGCCCGACTATCGCATCCGTCCCCTGCAGGCAGGGATGCGGCTCCTGATCTGCTCCGACGGCCTGACCAAGGAACTGACGGCGTACGGCATCCGTCATTTCCTGATCTCCAACCCGCGGGCCGATGACGCGGCCAAGGCGCTCGTGGAAGCCGCGCTCGATAACGGCGGCCGTGACAACGTCACGGTGATTGTGCTCGACGTGCTCGCCGTCGAAGACGGCGTACCCCCAGATTTGGGGTAGTCACCCACCTCCCGCACGGCAGGCAGCCGCCTAAAATTATCACGCGCCCATCGAATCACCCGGTCGATTCGCGCCCGTTCACGCACTGATGATGGCACCGGGAGGCGACATGGCACGGCGCTTGCCTTCCACGCCGCCGAACCTGCCGGGATTCTCGTATCTGCGGCCGCTCGGATCCGGCGGCTTTGCCGATGTGTTCCTCTACGAGCAGAACATGCCCAGGCGTCAGGTCGCGGTCAAGGTGCTCCTGTCCGAGATCGTCAACGACCACGTGCGCCAACTGTTCCAGGCCGAGGCCAACCTGATGGCCCAGCTGAGCTCGCATCCGTCCATCCTGACGGTCTTCCAGGCGAGCGTGTCCGCGGACGGACGCCCCTATCTCGTCATGGAGTACTGCTCGTCCACCCTCAGCCAGCGTTATCGTTTCGAACCGCTCTCGGTGCCGGATACCCTGCGGATCGGTGTGAAGATCGCGAGCGCCGTCGAGACCGCTCACCGGTCGGGGGTGCTCCACCGGGACCTCAAGCCGTCTAACATCTTGGTCACCGCGTATGGGCACCCGGTGCTGTCGGACTTCGGGATCGCCGCCACCCTCGGCGAGGCCGAGCGGTCTGACGCGGTCGGGCTCTCCATTCCCTGGTCGGCCCCCGAGGTTCTGCTGGGCGAAATCTCCGGTTCGGTCGCCTCGGAGGTGTGGTCGCTCGGCGCCACCCTCTACTCGCTCCTGGCTGGGCGGTCGCCGTTCGAAGTGGCCGGAACCGAGAACGGGTCGGCCCAGATGATGGCCCGCATCAACAAGGCCCGTGTCCCGCCGCTTGACCGAACCGACGTGCCGGCACGGCTCGGCGCCATCCTGAACCGCTCGATGTCCCGGCGGCCGGGACTACGGCAGCAAAGCGTGCTGGAACTCATCCGAGAGCTCCAGTCGGTCGAGGCCGAACTCGGTCTCGCGCAGACGCCCCTCGAGGTGGAACAGGATGGCTGGGCCGTGGATGCCCTCGCCGACCAGGAGGACCAGACCCGGATCACGGGTATGAACTCCGTTGACGCGTACGCCGGTCGCCGCCGCCGGAGGGCGCCGACCACCAGCCGAGGTTCGCGGTCGGCGACCTCGGTGCAGCTGGGTACCGGCACCCGAGCTGACACCGTGACCACCCAGCCACAGGCGCGCCGACGCCTGCTCACGGCGTGGGGGCTCGTTGCCGCGGCGGCCCTCATCGTTGGGCTCGCGACCACCGCGGCGACCATGCTGGTGACCCAGAGCGGCACCGAAATCCCCCGCGTCAGCGACGTGGACGGCGAGTTCCGCTCCGGTACGGTCGTGTTCAGCTGGGCTGACCCTGGAGTCCGCGACGGAGACAATTTCGTGGTGACCCTGCGCAACGGTATGAGCAGCATCCAGCGGGGAACGGAATTCCGGGTCGACCCGCAGGGACAGTCGCGGGTCTGCGCGACCGTCACGGTCAACCGAGCCGGAAAGAGCGGCATCCCGAGCGGGGAAAAATGCGTCGACAGCGTCGTTCCGGGCGCGTCCGGCGGCACCAGGTGATCCGGCGCTGGCTCGCCGGCCACCGCTCGCTCTTCGCCACCGCACTCAGCGGCACAGTGGTTATGGCCGTCGTGGCCACCGTGGCCATCGTCTCCGGTGGGTACACCGCGCAGCGCCTCGACCTCGGAGATGCGGCCGTCTGGGTGACGAACGAGGCCCGGCAGGTTGTCGGGCGGGCCAACACGGCCGTCTTCGAACTCAACACGGTCGTCAGCGCCGGGAGCACCAGCCTCGACGTGGTGCAGCAGGGTGCCACCGTGCTGGTGCTGGATCGCGGCAACAGTGCCCTGGACATCCTCGACCCTGCGACTGCGGAGGTGGCCGACAGTGTGGCTCTGCCTCCGGAGGCTGCCTCGGTCATCCTGGCGGGTGACCGTGCGGTGATCATCGCGAACGGCGATATCTGGGACGTGGCCGCGAGCCAGCTTTCCGGCTTCGACAGCACCACCGAGCCGACGCTGGCCTTCGGCGCGGGCTCCGTAGTCAGTCTCGACGAGGCCGGCGTGCTGTACGCCTTCACGCCGGCGACGGGGGAGCTCTCCCAGGTCGACCTGCTCACCGCGGACACCATCACCAGCACGGTCGCGCTCGCGGCCGGTGAAGCGAATGACCGCTACCAGCTGACCAGCGTCGACGGCCGCTGGGCGCTGCTCAACGCGTCGAGCCGGCAACTCTTTCAGGCCGAGGGGAAGGAAGACCTGTCCGGGAGCATCCGTGCCGGTGACGAGCCGATCCTGGCGGCGCCGAGCGTGACGGGCGATCGCATTCTCGTCGCCCACCGGGAGGGGCTCATCGCGGTGCCCGCGGCCGGCGGGCTCCTGACCCCGCTTGTCACCGGCCGGAGCGGGGACGCCGCCGCGCCCGTGCAGGACGGCTCGTGCGCCCACGCCGCCTGGTCGGACGGTACCGTCTGGCGCGACTGCGGCGCAGCCGATGGGGCCGACGCTTTCGGTGCCACCGCCACGCTGTCCGGCGTCGCGGGAGACGCCCGGCTCGCGTTCCGGCGGAACGGCTCCGGCCTCGTGCTCAACGACGCCCTCAACGGCACGGCCTGGGCGGTGCAGCAGGGCAATGAGCTGATCGACAACTGGGCCGACCTGATCGACACCGACCCGGACCAGCAGCAGGTCGAGCAGGCCGCCGACGACACCGCACCGGAGTTTGAGAAGTCCCAGGTACCGCCCGTCGCCGTCGACGACGCCTTCGGTGGACGACCGGGACGCACGCTGACCCTACCTGTGCTGCTCAACGACTTCGACCCCAACGGTGACGTGCTGGTGATATCAGCGCTCACCCCCGTGCCCGACTCGGCCGGACGTCTCGAGCTCGTGGCGGACACCCAGCAGGTGCAGCTGACCCTCACGCCGGAGGCATCCGGAACACTGAGCTTCGACTACACCATCGACGACGGGCGCGGCGGGAGCGCTTCGGCCACGGTCACGGTCACGGTGCGCGCCCCCGAGGAGAACGCCGCGCCGGTGCAGGCACGCACGACCAACACCACGGTGCGCACCGCGGGACGGGTGACCACCGCTGTGCTCGGCGACTGGGTCGACCCCGACGGTGACCCGTTCTACCTGGCGGCGGCGACCCCGCCGGCACCGGACCAGGTCAGTTTCACACCGGCCGGGTCCGTCGTCTTCACGGATGCCGGTGCGGGCGGGGGCGCGAAAACCGTGGGCCTCATCGTCTCCGACGGCCGTTCGAGCGGGGTCGGAACACTCTCGGTGATGGTGCGACCCAGCGGGTCGGTGCCCATCGTCGCCGAGGCGTTCGTGGTGCTCGCGACCGCCGGCAGCGAGGTGACCGTTTCGCCGCTCGAGCATGTGCGCGGTGGATCGGCACCGCTGCGCCTGAGCAGTGTGCCAGCCAAACCGGACGTGAGTATCATCGCCGACTTCGACGCCGGTAATTTTCGGCTGCAGAGCAGCGTGGTCGGCGTGCACGAGATCGAGTACGCGGTGACGGATGGCGAACTCACCGCGACCGGACGAATCCGGGTCAATATCACGGCTGCACCCGACGCCAGCACCGCACCCGTCACCGTGCCACATACGGCCTTCATCCGGGGCCAGCAGGCCACCCTCGTGGACGTACTCGCCACGGACTCCGATCCGGCCGGTGGGGTGCTGCTGGTGACCGGCACGATGGACGTCCCCGCCGACAGCGGGCTGCGCATCGAGATCCTCGACCAGCGCATCCTGCGGGTGACGCTGACCAAACCGCTCGAGGGTGGCACGGCCGTGTTCGGCTATCAGGTCAGCAACGGCCTCGCCGACGCCGCGGGCACGGTGACGGTGATCGAGATCCCGCCGCCGGCTCAGAAGCAAGCCCCGATCGCCGTGCCGGATTCCATCTCCGTGCGGGTCGGCGACGCCATCGACATCCCCGTGCTCGCGAACGACGAGCACCCCGACGGCGATACGCTCACCCTTGCGCCGGTACTTGCGACCGAGCCTCCCGCCGGCGGCGGCCTGCTCTTCGTCTCGGGCGGGGTGCTGCGTTTCCTGGCGCCGGACACGGCCGGCAACATCACCGCCGTCTACCGGGTGGACGCCCCGGACGGACAGTTCGCGAACGCCGAGGTCAGCATCGCGGTGCGGGAAGTCGATCCGACCTCGAACAGCGCCCCCGTGCCGAAGACGGTGACGGCCCGCGTGCTCGCTGGCGACACGGTGAGCATCCCGATTCCACTGTCCGGCATCGACCCCGACGGAGACTCGGTGCAGTTGGTCGGCCAGGAGACCAACCCGGAGAAGGGGTCGGTCACGGTGACGAGCGTTGACTCGCTCGACTACACGGCCGGGGATTATTCGGCCGGCACGGACACGTTCAGCTACTCGGTGGTCGACGCACTCGGGGCCAGGGCCGTCGGCACGGTCCGGGTGGGGATCAGCCCACGCCTCGACGGCGCCCGAAACCCGGTCGCCGCCCCGGACGAGGTCGTCGTGCGACCCGGTAGCACCGTCGCCGTGCGGGTGCTCGGCAACGACTCCGATCCCGACGGCGGCACCCTGAGCATCACCGGCGTCGAGGCGAGCGGCGGAGACGACTCGGGCAGCGCCGTCATCGAGGACGACACTGTGGCCGTGACCGCGCCCCTCAGGGAGGGGCGCTACGGCTTCATCTATGAGATTCAGAACGTGCGCGGCGGCACGAGTTCCACCTTCCTCACCGTCGTGGTCCGGGCGGACGCCCCGCACTCGAGGCCGGATGCACGCGACACTCATGTGCCGCTGTCCGACGTGCTCGAGGCCCGAACCGTCGACGTCGACGTGCTGGCCAACGTCTTCTTCGCGGAGGGCTCGGTCGGCGAACTGGCCCTGACGGTTCCCGAGCGATTCTCGGGAGTCGCCGAGGTGACGCCGGCCCGGCGCATCCAGGTCACGGTGGGCGCGACCAGCCAGATCATCCCGTTCGCGGTGGCCCACCCGGAGGACGCGAGCATCGTGTCCTACGCGTTCATCTGGGTTCCCGGGACCGAAGACGCCCTGCCCCAGGTGCGCCGCGGTGCCCCGCCGCTGACCGTGCCGAGCGAGGCACTGCTCTCCATCGACATCAACGACTACGTCATCGCGGTCGGCGGAAAAAAGGTGCGCCTCACCGACCGCAGCCTCGTGCGGGCGACCCACTCCGACGGGGCCGACCTGGCCCCGAACGACACCGCCCTCGCATTCACGAGCGCCGACAAGTACTTCGGGCCGGCCTCCATCTCGTTCGAGGTGACGGACGGTTCGGGACCCTCGGACCCGGACGGGCGCACAGCAACGATCGTGCTGCCCATCGAGGTCACGCCCCGCGAGAACCAGCCGCCCGGCTTCGGCGGCGCCGTGCTCGACTTCGAGCCCGACCAGGAGAAAGTCATCGACCTGACCAGGCTCACCAGTTACCCGTATCCGAAAGACCAGGCCGAGCTGGCCTACACCGTGCTCGACCCGCAGCCGACCGGTTTCAGCTACACGCTTGACGGCCAGACGCTCACCCTGCGCGCCACGGAGTCCACCCCGAAGGGCGCGAAGAGCATGATCACGATCGGCGTGCGCGACGGAATCCAGGAGGGCAGGGCCGGCCGGATCGTCCTGCGCGTGGTCGCGTCTACACGGCCCGTCGCCATCCCGGTGACGGATGCCGCGGTCGCCCCCCGCGGTCGCACGACCATCGTCGACGTGCTCGCGAACGACGGCGCCACCAATCCGTTCCCGGCCGTTCCGCTACGCGTGCTCGCGGTGCGCGGCCTCGACGGTGGCGCCGTTCCTTCCGGGGTGAGCATCACTCCCAGCACCGACAGAAGCCGACTGTCGGTCCAGGTCTCCGCAGCTGCCGCGCCGACCGACCTGACCCTGCAGTACCAGGTGGCCGACGGTACCAATGATCCCGCCCGCTACGCCTGGGGAACGGTGCGCATCTCGGTGCAGGACAAACCCGACGCTGTGTCCAGCCTGCGCGTCACCGGCTTCGCCGACCGGAGTCTCTCCGTCTCGTTCAACGCCGGTGCCTTCAACAACTCGCCGATCAGCGGTTATCAGATCTCCCTCCTGGACGCCGCGTCGGGGGCGGTGCTGTCCACCTCACTCTGCCTGGCCACCTCCTGCCAGGTCGCGACGCCCGGCAATGGTCAGGGCAATGCACTGCGGGTGTCGGTCGCCGCCCAGAACGGCATCGGGCTGTCCGCGGCGACCGTGCTCTCCGCCTCAGTCTGGTCCGACTCGGTGCCGTCGGCGCCGACCGGCCTGGTTGCGGAGCCGCTCGACGGCGGGCTGCGCCTGCGCTGGAACACCGTCGCTCCGACGGGCGCCGGAACCGCGATTCGCGGCTATCTGGTGACCGCGAACGGCGTCGTCCAGGAGGAGGTCAGCGCCTCCGGACCGAGCTGCGGGGCGGGAACCTGCACCGTCGACGTGACGGGCCTCGTCAACGGTGTGAACACCCCCGTCACGGTCAGCGCCCGCAACGACGCCTACCCGGCCCTGGCGGGCTGGAAGAGCGCGGCGGGCAGTGCGACTCCATTCGGGCCGGCCCGCTCCGGGACGATCACGGCCAGTGCGGCGGACAGCGCCGGAGCGGTGACCGTGTCCTGGGACGCGTTCGACGGTCGGGGCGACCTCATCGGCGGCTACTTTGTGCAACGGCTCAGCGTCGACCAGGTTCCGACGAGATCACAGGCGTGCACGGTGACCGCGTCGGGGGAGCTCCAGGCGCCCACCGAAGGCGGCATCGTCGCCGAGCAGCGGATGCTGGCCGGCGCCCAGACCAGCGCCGTCTTCGACAGCCTCCTTGCCGACAACGGTCGGTACTACTTCGTCGTCTGGGGCTACAACCGGGCCGGCTGCGCCCCGACAGCCGTGGCGAGCGTGCTCGTGCGGCCGGCGCCCGGACCCGTCACCGACGTGCAGAGCACCATGGCGGCGCGGGGCGACGCCAGGGATCTGCGCGTCGACGGGATCAGCCCGAGTGCGGGCATCCGTGACTACCGGCTGCGCGCGGTCGACAGCTCCGGCCGGGTTGTTCCGAACTCCGAGGTCGTCTTCGGCGGGGCCGGCTGGCCGCGCGAGCTGTTGGGTCTCTCCTTCGGCGCGGCCGTGCAATACCAGGTGCGTGCCTGCTCCGCCTGGGGATCGTGCGGACCGTGGTCGGGCACGTTCACCGCCCCCGAGGCATCCGTCAGCTTCACCGTGACCGGGCTCGCCTACGACCCGGCCACCGGGATCATCAGCTGGACCAACGGGCCGGAGAACAACGGCCTCCCCGTCGCCTACAGTTGCTCGGTACCCGGCGACGCCGCCGTGTCCCCGCGGGATGCCGACACACCGAACACCTGCACGTTCGGCACCGACGCGCCGCCCCCGCCTGCCGGTACCGTGCGCCTCACGGTGACCGTGAATAATCAGAGCCACACCTACGCACCATGAACCAACGAAAGTGATCACCCCATGACGATGACCGCGGAGCAGGCGGCGCAGTTCGCCGACGTTTTCGACCGACTGGTGACCGGGGTCGAGCAGGTGCTGCTGGGCAAGCACCACGTGATCCGGATGTCGTTCACCGCGCTTCTCAGCGGCGGACACCTGCTGCTCGAAGACGTGCCCGGCACCGGTAAGACCTCGCTCGCTCGCGCCATCGCCCAGAGCGTGCGCGGCACCAGCAACCGGGTGCAGTTCACCCCTGACCTTTTGCCGGGCGACATCACCGGGGTGAGCATCTACGACCAGCGCAGTGGGGCGTTCGAATTCCACCGCGGGCCGGTCTTCGCCAACATCGTGCTGGCGGACGAGATCAACCGGGCCAGCCCGAAGACCCAGGCGGCGCTGCTCGAGGTGATGGAGGAGGGGCAGATCACCGCCGACGGCGTCACCCACCCGGTCACGGCTCCGTTCATGGTGATCGCCACCCAGAACCCGATCGAGCAGGCCGGTACCTACCGGCTGCCCGAGGCCCAGCTGGATCGGTTCATCATGAAGGCCTCCATCGGCTACCCGGACCACGCCTCGACCATTCGTATCCTCGAAGGTGCCGGGCAGCGCGCTCACGAGGTGACCGTGCCGCCGGTGGTGTCCGCTGAGACCGTCGTCGAACTGGCCGCACTGGCCCGCACCGTCTACGTCGACGCGACCATCAACGACTACGTGGCGCGCCTGATCGACGCCACCCGCACGAGCTCCGAGGTGCGCCTGGGTGTCAGCGTGCGGGGGGCGCTCGCGTTGATCCGCACCGCGAAGACCCTCGCGGCCGCGAGCGGCCGCCACTACGTGGTGCCCGACGACATCAAGGAGCTGGCCGACGCGGTGCTCGCGCACCGGCTCGTGCTCGACCCCGAGGCCGAATTCGACGGCGTCAGCGCCTCCAGCGTGATCGCCCGGGTGCTGATCGAGACTCCACCGCCCAGCGACAGGCAGGCTGCGTGACGCTGGGTGCGCTGGGCGCGGCGTCCGCGCCGCCTGCTCCCCTGTCGGTCGCGGTCTCCCGTGACGGCCGACTGGCCGAATTCGTCGCGGCGGGAGCGCGGTTCACTCGGGAAGCGGGCGCCCGTGTCGCCCGCGCCCTGCACGGCGCCTCTTCCGTGGTCACCCCTCTCGGGTGGGCCATCCTTGCGGTCGTGGGAGCCTCGTTCCTGTTCGGCTATGCCCTGGGCTGGACAGAGCTCATCGTGATCGGCTGGGCCGGGCTCGTGCTGGCCGTGGTGGCCTCCTGTTTTCTCATCGGCCGCAACGCGTTCGAGATTCGGCTGCACCTGCCCGTGGATCGGGTGGTCGTGGGGGAGCGGGTGCCCGGCCAGGTGAGCGTTCGCAATCCGACACGCCGACGGCTGCCGGGCGTGGGCGTCGAGGTGCCGGTCGGTGCCGGGCTCGCCGAATTCGCGACGCCGAGCCTGGCCCGCGGCGAGACCTTCTCGGACGTCTTCATCGTGCCGACCCGTAAACGCGGCGTGATCCCGATCGGGCCGGTGCAAACGGCCCGCGCCGACCCGATCGGGCTGGTGCGTCGGGCGGTCGTCTGGGCGGAACGTGTCGAGCTGTTCGTGCACCCGCGCACGGTTTCGATCCCGAGCATGAGCACCGGCTTCATCCGCGACCTGGAGGGTAATCCCACGCGCGACCTGACCAATAGTGACGTTTCGTTCCACGCGCTGCGCGAATACGTGGCGGGAGACGAGCGGCGCACCATTCACTGGAAGAGCACCGCGAAGACCGGCCGGTACATGGTGCGCCAGTTCGAGGAATCCCGCCGCAGCCACCTCATGGTCGCGCTCAGCCTGGCGGAGTCCGACTTCGCCGGAGAGGACGAATTCGAGATGGCCGTCAGCGTCGCCGGCAGCCTGGGGGTGCGGGCGATCCGGGACGCGCGCACGGTTTCCGTGGTCGCCAGTGCGATACCGCCGGACTCCAGTCGACGACGGATGCCGGCCCTCCGCCCTCTGAATACCCGCACCCGCACTCGGCTGCTCGACGATCTCAGCGGTGTCGAGCGCTCGGCTGCCGCCCTGCCGGTCAGCGAGCTGGCCCGAGCCGCCGCGGACACCGTGGCAGGCATCTCGGTGGCCTTCCTCGTCTGCGGGTCGGCCACCACCCTGACCCAGCTGCGCACGGCTGCCAGCCGTTTCCCGGCCGGTGTCGAGGTGGTCGCCGTGATCTGCGACCCGGAGACGGTCCCCAGCCTCCGCCGCGTGGCCGAGCTCCGCGTACTCACCATCGGCTACCTCGAAGACCTGCAGCACAGCCTCGCCCACACGGCGTCGGCATGAGCGCGCTCGGGGTGAGGCGGAGCGGCGTGCGTCGTTCCGGGGTGACGGCCCGCGGCATCCTTCTGGACTGGCGCTTCATCGTCGGCAACACCATCGGGCTGTTCCTGGCGACCCTGGTCGCCAGCGCCTCGCTCTGGCCGGTCTATCAGAGCCGCGAGTTCATCGTGCTGGTCGGCGTCACCTTTCTGTTGGGCGCCGTCGTCGCCGTTCTGGGGGCGCTGTTCCGTTGGGGCAGCTGGCTCGTGGCACTGGCCACCGTGGGGGTCTACCTTCTCGCCGGGGTGCCGCTGGCCGTGCCCGGTCAGGCGGTGCGCGGCATCCTGCCCACGCCGACCGGCCTCCTCGACCTGCTCGCTGCGACCGCGCTGAGCTGGAAACAACTCGTCACCATTGTGCTGCCGGTCGGTTCCTATCAGGCGTTGCTCGTGCCGGCGTTCATCCTTGTGCTGCTCAGCACCGTGATCGGGCTGTCGGTGGCCCTCCGTGCCCAGGTCGGCGAGCTCGGGGCTCTGGCTCCTGCCACCCTGTTCGTCAGCGGCATCATTGTGGGGCCGACGCTTGCGACCAGGCCGATCGGAACCGGTCTCGGCCTCTTCGTCGTGCTCCTGTTCTGGCTGCTCTGGTTTCGCTGGATGCGGCGCCGGTCCGTCCTGCGGCTGGCCCTGCAGCAGTCCCGCCGCAGCACGGCGTCGTTCTCCGACCGACGGTTTGCGGCCACCCGCGGGCTGGTCAGCGCCGCCGTGATCGTTTCGGTGGCGATCGCGGCCGGCACCGGGGCTGCGGTCGTGCTGCCGGCCGATGTGCCGCGCGACGTGCTGCGCGCCCGGGTTCAGCAACCGTTCGACCCCAGGGCCTACCCGAGCCCGTTAAGCGAATTCCGCGGCTACCTGCAGACCGGGAGGGCGGATGCCGTGCTCCTCGAGGTGGCCGGTCTTCCGACCGGCGGTCGGCTCCGCCTGGCCACTCTGGACAGCTACGACGGAATCGTCTACTCGGTCGGCAGCGACCAGGTCAGCGGTGCTTCCGGCTCCTTCACCCGGCTGCCAGACCGTCTCGACCAGTCGCTGGTCGACGGCGATGAGTCCACCCTCACGGTGACGGTTGACGGGTACACCGGCATCTGGGTGCCCGGCGCCGGCCAGCTCGAACGCATCACGTTCACCGGCCCCACCCGGTTCGCCCGCTCCGATTCCTTTTATTACAACGACAACAGCGGCACGGCCGCTGTCATCACCGGGCTGGTCAGGGGCGACAGCTACCGCAGCGAGGGCGTCATTCCGCGCTCACCGAACAGCCTGGCCGACCTGCGCCCCGGCAGTGCCGTGCTGCCCGCTGCGGCTGTTCTGCCGGACGAGGTCGAACAGACCCTCGCCCGGTACGTGACGGCCGGGGACCTGCCCGGCGTGCAGCTGCAGGCCATGCTCGACGGTCTGAAAACGGATGGCTACATCAGTCACGGCATCCTCCCGGACGAGCCGGGGAGCCGGTCCGGGCACGGCGCCGACCGCATCAGCGAGCTCTTCGCCGACCAGCCCATGCTCGGCGATGCCGAGCAGTACGCCGTGGCCGCGGCTCTGATGGCGCGATCGCTCGGCTTCCCGGCCCGGGTCGTCATCGGGTTCGTGCCGCAGGCGGCCGGAGGCTCCGGTGCCGAGGCGGTGCCCGTCGTCGGTTCCGACATCTCGGCGTGGATCGAGGTGGCCTCCACCGAAGGCTGGGTCACGATCGATCCGAACCCGCCCGTGCGCGACATCCCGGCCCAGGCGCCCGAGGACCCGTCGGTGGTCTCCCGGCCGCAGTCGGTCGTGCCCCCTGTCCTCCCTGACCCGGCGGAACTGCGCGATCTCGCCCCTCCGGAGAGCCTCAGCGAAGATCCACCGGAACCATTCAATCCGTTGCTGGCCTTCCTGGTCGCCGTGGCGACGGTGGCCGCCTGGTCGATCCTCGGCCTCGGTGTCGTTCTCTCGCCCTTCCTGCTGATCGTCGCGGCCAAGGCGCGCAGGCGGCACCTGCGCCGCACCCGATCCACACCGCTCGACCGGATCCGGGGCGGCTGGCGGGAATTCTCCGATGCCGCGCTCGACCACGGCATCGATGTTCCAGCGGGGGTGACCCGCACGGAACTGGCGGCGTTGGTACCGGGAACGGAGCCCATGACCGTCGCGGTCGCCGTTGATCGTGCCGTGTTCTGCCCGGAACGGCCAGGGAATGCGGAAGCCGAGGAGGTGTGGACCGCGGTCACCGAATTGCGCCACTCGCTGGGCGCGCGCAGCAGGCGAACCGACCGACTTCGGGCGCTCGTGTCGCTGCGGTCGCTGGGTCGGTACGCTGGAGGGGTATCCGTTCGCCCAGCCCCGCGAGGGAACGGCCCGGCCCGGAGAGGAGCCCGCCCATGAATTGCCTGATCTGCGGTGCGCAGCTTCCCGTCGGCGCCATGTTCTGCGGCGAATGCGGCAGCTCGAGCACGGCCACCCCGCAAACCCGAAAGCGACCGGACCCGCGACCCAGCGACACGACGGTCATCCAGCCGCTTCGTCGGCGTGCCGTGATCTCCGTGCCGGTCGTGTCGAGCGCGGTTGAGGTTCAGGCTGTCGAGGTTCCGTCACCTGCCCCGGTGCCGGTTGAGCCTCCCGCTCACGTGCCTGCTGTCGTGCCTGCTCCCGTGTCGGTCGCCGCCGTCACGCCGACCGCGTCCCTGTTCGTGCTCCAATTCAGCACGGGGGAGACGATCTCTGCCCTCGGCACTGGATTGATCGGCCGCCGGCCGCTGCCCCAGCCGACCGAACACGTCGACATTCTGGTGCAGATCAACGACCTCGGTAGGTCGGTGTCGAAGAGCCACCTCGAGTTCGGCCAGCACGACGGCGAGTTCTGGGTCAGCGACCGGTTCTCCGGCAATGGCACCATCATTCGTCGCCCGGACACGGT
>JBBQDC010000022.1:0-31646 GCA_038319305.1 Actinomycetales bacterium
GACTCCCTGCCGACGAAGAGCGCGCTGGCCCGCGACATCGCCGGCATCGACTGCTGGTTCACGGATGCCCACGGCGCCGCCGACTGGCGCCGCGCCGTGAGCGGCGTGCTCGGCGAGGAGATCCGGGCCGAGCTGGAACAGGAGCCTCGCCCTGACCCGACCACGCCTGACCAGACCCTGACCAACCACGAAGCGACCGACCACGAATCGACCGACCAAGCAGCGACCCTGAGCGGAGACCGCGCATGAGATTCCAGATCAACGGCGAACCCGTCGACGCCTCGCCTGCCCCTGGGCAGTGCCTGCGCTCCTTCATCCGTGACCAGGAGCATTTCGAGGTCAAGAAGGGCTGCGACACCGGCGACTGCGGTGCCTGCTCCGTGCTGGTCGACGGCACTCCCGTGCATTCCTGCATCTTCCCGGCGTTCCGTGCCGAGGGCACACAGGTCACGACCGTGGCCGGGCTTGGCCTCCCCGGTGACCTGGCTCCCCTCCAGCAGCGCTTCGTCGACGCCGCCGGATTCCAGTGTGGGTTCTGCACGGCGGGCATGATCGTGACCGCGTCTACCCTGACCGAGACCGATCCGGACGACCTCCCGCGCCTGCTCAAGGGCAACCTGTGCCGCTGCACCGGCTACCGCGCCATCGAAGACGCCATCCGAGGCACCCACACCCCGCACGATGGTTCCTGCCGCACCCTGGCTCCGTCGGGAATGGGCAAGGTCACCCGCACCGGTGCGGCCAGTGCGAGCACCACCCCAACCGGCACCGCAACCGGCACCGCCCCGCGCCCCGGCACGGTCGGCACCTCCCTGGCAGCCCCGGCCAGCGAACGGGTGGTGAGCGGGCAGGAGCCGTACACACTCGACGTCACGGTGCCCGGCCTTCTGCACCTGAGCGTGCTGCAGAGCACGCAGGCGCACGCGCGCATCCGTTCGATCAGAACCGACGCAGCCGCCGCTCTGTCTGGGGTGCACGCGGTGCTCACCCACGCCGACTCCCCGGCCACCCTCTACTCCACGGCCCGGCACGAGGACCGCCTCGACGACCCCGATGACACTCTGGTACTCGATTCGGTCGTGCGGTTCCGCGGCCAGCGCGTCGCAGCCGTCGTCGCCGACACCCTGGCCATCGCCGAAGCGGCCTGCCGCCTGATCGAGATCGACTACGAGCCACTCCCGGCCGTCTTCGATCCACACGCAGCCCTTCTACCCGGCGCTCCTCTGGTGCACGGCGACAAGGATGCCCTCGCGAGCCGGGTGGCCGACCCGACCCACAACCTGGTGGCCGAACTGCACGGCGAATACGGCGACATCGCGGCCGGCCTGGCAGGCGCCTCCCACACCCTGAGCGGCACCTGGCAGACCCAGCGGGTGGCGCACACCCATCTGGAGACGCACGCCACCATCGGTTGGCTCGAAGACGACCGTCTGATCCTGCGCACCAGCTCCCAGGTGCCCTTTCTGGTGCACCGAGAAATCTGTCGGCTGTTCGACCTGGACCCGGCCCGGCTGCGCGTGTTCACGGCCCGGGTCGGCGGCGGCTTCGGCGGCAAGCAGGAGATCCTGACCGAAGACCTCGTCGCCCTCGCCGTGCTGAAGACCGGGCGGCCGGTGCAATACGAATTCAGCCGCTCCGACGAGTTCACGCTCTCCCCGGCCCGGCACCCCATGCAGGTCCAGGTCACGCTCGGCGCCGACGACACCGGCCGCCTCACCGCCCTGAAGCTCGGCGTGCTGGCCGACACCGGCGCCTACGGCAACCACGGGCCGGGCGTGATGTTCCACGGCAGCTCCGAGTCGGTCAGCCTCTACCGGGTGCCCAACAAGCGGGTGGATGCCCGGAGCGTCTACACGAACAACCTCCCGTCGGGTGCCTTCCGCGGTTACGGTCTCGGCCAGGTGATCTTCGGCGTCGAGTCCGCACTCGACGAGCTCGCCCGCACCATCGGCATGAATCCGTTCGATCTGCGCCGGCTCAACTCGGTGGGCCCGACCGACCCGCTCGTGGTCACCCATGTCGAGGGTGAAGACCTGATCTTCGGCAGCTACGGCCTCGACCAGTGCCTCGACCTGGCCCAGGCCGCCCTGGCCCGCGGCAACGACGCCCCCGTGCCGCCGGGCGAGCACTGGAAGGTCGGTGAGGGCATGGCCACCGCCATGATCGCCACCACTCCGCCGCGCGGCCACTATGCGCAGGCCTCCGTCACGCTGGGCAGCATGGGCCGCTACACCGTGCGGGTCGGCACGGCCGAGTTCGGCAACGGCACCACCACGGTGCACGCGCAGCTGGCCGCCACAGCCCTGAACACCATTCCCGAGCACATCGAGATTCTGCAGTCCGACACGGATGCCATCGGCTACGACACTGGCGCGTTCGGCTCGGCAGGCGTCGTCATCGCCGGCACCGCCGTGCTCGCGGCGGCGAACGACCTGGCCGAGAAGCTACGTCTGGCCGCGGCCGAGCAGCACGGGGATGCGCAGATGCCCGCCACCGCCTGGACTCTGGAACCGGGTGGGCTGCGCAGCGGGAAGGCGTTCGTGGCGCTGGCCGAGCTGGTCTCGTCGGCCGAGTCCCCGGCATCCGTTCTCTGCGGAGTCGGCTCGGCAGACGGCGCCCGCCGCTCGGTGGCGTTCAACGTGCACGCCTTCCGGGTGGCCGTGAGCACGCTGACCGGCGAGGTGCTAATTCTGCAGTCGATCCAGGCCGCGGATGCCGGGGTCGTGATGAACCCGGAGCAGTGCCGCGGACAGATCGAAGGTGGTGTCGCGCAGGCCATCGGCACCGCGCTCTACGAGGAGGTCATCCTCGACGACGCGGGCACGGTCACCACCAGTGTGCTGCGCAATTACCACATCCCGCAGCTGGCCGACCTGCCCGTGACCGAGGTGTACTTCGCCACGACGCACGATGTGCTCGGCCCGTTCGGCGCGAAGTCGATGAGCGAGTCGCCATACAACCCGGTGGCGCCGGCACTGGCGAACGCGGTGCGCGACGCCATCGGCATCCGTCCCACCGAACTGCCAATGTCGCGCGACCGGATCTGGAGACTGCTGCACCCCGTTCGTTCCTAGCGCGGGGCGGACGTTATGGGCTACCCCTTCTTCGCCTTCCGCTCCTGGGCGTCGACGAGCACCGCGACGGTGCGGGCGGGAACGGTGACCGTGCCGGTTGCCGCGTCCCAGGTTGTGGACTTGACGAGCGCATCCGTCCCCGCGGCCTGGATGGCGCTGAGGGTGTACCCGCGCCCGGCCAGCTCGCTGAGCAGAATCGTCTGGGGTTCGGGGCTGGCGTTGAAGAGCACCAAAAGTCCGTCCAGCTTCTTGTCGACGTCGGCTCCCACCGTGTCATCGACGCTCATCGCGATCACGCCGGGGCTGGCGTTCGGCCCGCTGGCCGGGAAGGACAGCTTCTGATTGATCAACTTCGCGTCGCCGAGCCGGAACAGCTCGGTCGACTGCTTCAGGCGCAGCAGATCCTGGGCCTGGGCCGACGCGAAAGCGATGTCGTCCGCCGTCGGTTTCAGTGCCGGGTCCTCCAGCAGCGGACGCATGATGTCCCACTTGTCTTCATTGGCGGCCGCCGACGGCAGACCGACGCCGAAGTTGTTGGTCTGACCGGTCCAGTCGATGCGGTTGAACCAGTCTCCCGAGTTGTAGCTGTCCCGGTCGAGCGACTTCGAGCGCAAAAGGTCGGTTCCCGCATGCCAGAGCGACGGAGACTGTGACAGCGTCGCCGTGGCGAGCGAGAGGGTGTTCATGCGCACCCGATCGCCCATCCCGGTGTCGGTCGGCAGCTTGAGTGCGAGCAGGTCGAAGAGCGTCTCATTGTCGTGCGCGTCGACGTAGTTGATCACCTCGTCCGGCTGGTCGGCGTACCCGGCCGGCGACCCGTTGTAGTCGAGTTCGTCGCCGCGCTTCACCGTGCCGTCGCTGGTCACGAAGCTGAAGTCGCGCAGGTTCGCGGCCAGGCCGAGCCGCACCAGGTCGCTGGCCTGGGCGAGCTTGCCGAGCGCCTGTTCCGAGGTGCCGTTGATCGCCACGCCGTTGGGATCGGTGCCGAGTCCGGTGCCGAAGCCCTGCTGCTGAACGGTGCTGCCGTCGACCGGGCTGCCCCCGTGCACCGCGTCACGCAGCCGGTCGTTGAACGTGCCGATGCCCGTTCCGCCCAGCTGGCCCTGCGTCGCCTGCTCGAAGAGGGCGTTGTTCGCGACCTCGCCGAAGTTCCAGCCCTCGCCGTAGAGGTAGATCGCCTGTCCATTCACGCCGTCCTTCTTGAGGGTGAGCGCGTCGAGGGCGTCCCGCACGGCCAGCAGGTTCTGCTTCGAATGGTGACCCATCAGGTCGAACCGGAATCCGTCAACTCGGTACTCCTTCGCCCACAGCACGACCGAGTCAACCATGAGCTTCTCGGCCAGGTCGTGCTCGGTGGCGATGTTCTGGCAGCAGGTGGAGGTCTCGACGGCGCCTTGCGGGTTCTGACGGTGGTAGTAACCGGGCACAACCTGGTCGAGCACCGACTTCTCACCCTGACCGCTCTGCGCGGTGTGGTTGAACACCTCGTCCAGCACAACCTGCAGGCCGTCCGCGTGTAGGGCACCCACCATGCCTCGGAACTCGGCCACCCGGGCGCCACCGTCGGCGTTCACCGCGTAGGAGCCCTCCGGCACCGAGAAGTGGAACGGGTCGTAGCCCCAGTTGAAGCCGTCCTGATCCCTGATCGCCTGGATGCAGGCCTGCTGCTCCGGTGAGGCCGGCCCGAAGGAGGCCAGGTCGCAGGCCGGCACGGCCTGGAGGGCACGGTCTTCCTCGATCGTGGCGATGTCGAAGGTCGGCAGGAGGTGCACGGTGTTGAGTCCGGCATCCGCCAGCTCGGACAGGTGCCGGGTACCCGCACTGTCGGCCCCGAATGCCCCATAGGTGCCGCGGAGCGGTTCGGGCACGGTGTCGTCGGAGATCGAGAAGTCGCGCACGTGGAGTTCGTAGATGGACCGATCGACCGCCTTCTTGATCACCGGCGCCTTCGTCTTTTCCCACTCCGTGGGGCGATAGGCCTTGTCGGCCAAATCGATGAGCACCGACCGGGTGGAATTGGGTGTCAGGGCGACCGAGTACGGGTCGGTGATCTGGTTCACCTCGATCTTCCCCGTGGTCGGCGCGAACACCGTGACCTCGAAGACGAAGGATGCGCCGGTCCAGTTCTTGGCGCCGGCCGCGGTCCACGTGCCGTCGTCCTGGCGCTTCATGGCGATGCGCTCGGGGTCGGCGGTGTCGCCCGCCGTCCAGACCAGCGCATCGACGTTCTGCGCCGTCGGAGCCCAGACCGCGAGGGTGGGCCGCTTCTTCGACCAGGTGACGCCGAGTGCGCGGTCTGCGGCGGCATCCGCGTAGAGGTCGTCGAGCACGCCGGGCAGTTGCACGCCCGTGAACGCGGTGAGGGTGCCTGTGGTGTCGTCGGTGCCGGTGCCGGATTGGGCCACCGCCAGCTGGGTGGTGAGCAGGCGTTCCACCGCCGACCGGTCCACCCCGACCGGGCGCAGGGCCACGGACCCGGCGAGGGCCGGGAAACGTGCCTTCTCCGCATCGGAGAGGCCGGCCGGATCGTACTCGAGGGCGACCGAGTCACCGCCGGTCACCGCACCGTCGACGACCGCCAGGCCGGCGGCCGAAGACGAGTGCAACGCGAAACCGAGCCCGGCCGGGTCGGCGTTCACCGGCAGCAGGTCACGCGGCCAGGCGATGGTTTCCTCGCTCACCCACTGCGCCCGCTGTTGCCCGGTGCCGGCCAGCGGCGGGTCGGTCACCGTGATCGTGAGAACGTGGGCGGCCAGGTCGTAGCTGAAGAGCGTGTCCTTGCCCTCGGTGGCCGTGAACGACAGGTTCGCCCCGTTCGGCACCCCGTCGACGCCATAGTTCTCGTCCCAGCCGAGGTTGTGCGCGACCTTCGCCTCGTACGAACCGGTGGGCAGGGTGTTCGAGCTCAGCGTGAGGATGCCGTCGCCGTCCACGTCCTGCAACCAGGTCGCGAGACAGTCCGGCTTCCAGTCTCCGGGGCATCCGGCCTCCTCCTGGAAGGAACCGGCCGCAACGACGATGTCGCCCTCGGCCGTGCTCTGGAAGAAGTTATTGCGCGGGTCGAAGTAGAACGTGACCGGGCCACCGGTGGTCGTGTAGCTCACGTTGTCGCCGCCGGGAACCCCACCGGAACCGTAGTTGAGATCCCAGGAACCGTTGACGGCGACCTTGTAGTCGTAGCTACCGGCAGGAAGGTCGAACGTGCCGGCGTAGATGCCGTCGGCCCGGAGGGTCAGTTTCGCGGCCTCACAGCCAGGCTGCCAGTCTCCGGCACAGCCCATCTCGGAGTTGTGGCTGCCGGCCACCGTGACCAGGTCGATCGCAGGGTCAGGGGTGCCGGTGTCCGCGAGAGAAACAGTGTTGCCCACGGAGGCGAAGCTGGATGCGGCGGCCCGCTGGCCGGCGGCATCCGTGGAGACGGCGCGATATTCGACCAGGGTGCCCGGGGCGAGGCCGGCCGTGTCGTGGAACACACGCGGGGTGGTGTCTTCGGCGGTGCCGAGGTTGGTCCAGACGCTCTCGCCCACGACCCGCCAGGCGAAGCCGGTTTCCTGCCAGGTGCGCTCGTCGACGGTGGCTCCGACGGGTGAGACACCGGTGACGCCAGCGCCGGCTGCGGGGGCGGCGACCGTGATCGCGGCGGCCGCAGACGGTGCCGTGACGGGGCGGTCGGCCACGAGCACGACCGAGCCGCGCGCCGGCACGGTTACGGCGAGGTCGCCGGTGTCGCTCGACACCGTGGGGGCCGTGTCGCCGAACAGCACCGAGTAGGACGCCCCCGTGGTGAGCGTGGGAACCGTCACGGTTTTCGCGGCGGCCGAGTTGTTGACGGCCACGAGGTGCTCGATCTTCTCCGTGCGGTCGACCCGGCTAAACGCGTAGACACCGGCCCCGGTGTCGGCATAGCGCTCAATCTGGGAGCCGGTCGCCAGGGCCGGGCGGTCGCGCCGCAGCGCGGCGAGCTCAGCGATCCGGGTGTAGAGCGGCGCATCCGTTGCGAAACGCTCGACCGAGCCAGCGGTCTCGCCCGTGATCAGAGGCTGATTGACGTACTCGGCGACCTGGCTGGCGAACAACGACTGGCGGGCGTCTTTGTCGCCGCCCGTGCCCATAAAGCCCTGCTCGTCGCCGTAATAGACCACCGGTTGGCCGCGGGTCAGGAACATGAGATCGTGCGCGAGAAGGTCACGGGCCAGCGGGTCATCCGTGTTCTTCAGGAAATAGCCGATGCGACCCATGTCGTGGTTGCCGAGGAAGGTCGGCAGCGCGGAGGCGTTGGAGTCCGGCGTCGTGTACAGGTCGTCGGAGGCATACAGCTGGCTGAGCCCCTTCGCGGAATTACCGGCGGCGAAGCTGGTCGCCTGCGACTGGAATCCGAAGTCGAGCACCGAGTTGAGGTCGGTCTTGCGCACGTACGGCGACGTCTTGGCGGCATCCGCGTCATAGACCTCGCCGAACATGAAGAAGTCGGGCTTACCGGCGGCGTGCGCGTAGTCGAGCACCTTCGTCGACCAGGTCTGCCAGAACTCGAGGTTGACGTGCTTGACCGTGTCGATACGGAAGCCGTCGATGCCCAGGTCGACCCAGTCTGTGTACACGTCGACGAAGCCATTGACGACGGCCGGGTTCTCCGTCATCAGGTCGTCGAGGCCGGAGAAGTCGCCGTCGAGGGCACTCTCACCCTCGAAGGTCGAATCTCCGCGGTTGTGGTACAGCGTCGGGTCGTTGAGCCAGGCCGGCACCTTGGCCGCGGCGTCGGCAGCGGCGATAAACGGCGTGTAGGGGAAGGATGTCGCGTCGAGTGTCGGGAATTCGTCGGTCCCCGCGTAGTCGGCCGGGTCGAAGGGCTCGCCGGCGGCCGTCGTGTAGGGCGAGGTGGCCTTATCGACGTAGGAGTACTGCTTCTCCTCGTTGTCGATGACGTCAGCGGTGTGGTTGGTGATGATGTCGAAGTACACCTTGATGCCGCGGGCGTGCGCGTCGTTGATGAGCGCCTCCAGCTCGGCGTTGGTGCCGAGGTGCGGATCGATCTGGGTGAAGTCGGTGATCCAGTAGCCGTGGTAGCCCGCGGATGCGTTCTGGCCCTCCCCCTGCACGGGCCGGTTCTTGAAGGACGGCGTCAGCCAGAGGGCGGTCGTGCCGAGTCCCTCGATGTAGTCCAGCTGTGAGTGCAGCCCGGCAATGTCACCTCCGTTGTAGAAGCCCTTATTGGTCGGGTCGTAGCCGGACGCCAATGGCTCGTCGCCGAGGCCGGCGGTGTTGTTGGCCGGGTCGGCGTCCTTGAACCGGTCGGTCATCACGAAGTAGAACTGCTCGTCACTGCCGGGCTGTCGGATGGGCGCGGCCGCCACGGCCTCATCCTCGGCGGAGTAGGCACCGGCGAGGGAGAGCACCTCGAGGCCGACGCGCTTCAGACTGAGGTCGAAGGTGAAGCTCAGCCGGCTCTCGCCATCAATGGTCAGCGGGATGTTGTCGGCGCCGCCGTCCAGGCCGTAGGTCTCGTCCCAGGTGTCATTGAGTGCGACCTTGTAGCCGTAACTGCCGCCCGGCACCGTGAACTCGGCCGACCAGACTCCGTCGACCCCCGTGGGCGCCAGCTCGGTGGACTCGCAGGCCGGCTGCCAGTCCTCCGTGCAGCCGAGTTCGCTCTGCAGGCTGCCGACCAGGGCGACCGTCGGGGTGGCCGCGGCCGCGGAAACCTCGGTGAAAGCGAGACCGGAGAGAACGATCGCACCGGCTCCGATCGTGGCCACGATGCGGCGTACGGCCAGACGGCGTGTAGCGATGTGTTTCGTCAACAGTGACTCCCCTATCTCGCGCGCGGCGGCGCTGAGAACAACACGTGTGACGCTACTCCGTGACGCACCTTTCGTGCAAGCGTTTGCTGCAAGCGTTTACATATTGGGATGCGCCAACGCGCGTTTGCGGCCGCAGCCGGGAAGTCAGCTGCCCACGGGGCCCACCTTCAGTGTGCGGCGCTGTCGCCCATGCCCATGCGTCGCAGCACCAGGTTCTCCACCAGCTGGGCCACGCCGTAGAGCACGATCGACACCAGGGTGATCGCCACCACCGACGACCACACCTCGAAGTTTTTCACCTGGGCCACGGCGATCACAATACTGTGTCCGAGCCCCTGCCCGGTGGAGAGCCATTCGGCCAGCAGAGCGCCGGTGATGGCCCCGGGAATAGAGATCTTGACCGCCGCGAAGAACGACGGCAGCGAGCTCGGCAGGGACACCTTCCGCAGCAGGGTGAACGTGCTCCCGCCGTAGACCGCGATCACGTCGCTGATCTGCGGCGAGGCGGAGCGCAGCCCGAAGGCGATGTTTACCAGCGCCGGGAACAGCACCACGATGGCACCCATCACGACGACGAGGCTCAGGCCGCGCCCGGTGATCAGCGTGATCACCGGCACCAGGGCCACCAGCGGCACGGAACGCAGCAACAACGCGATCGGCATCAGAGCATGTTCGATTCCGCGGGAGAGGGTGAACAGCGTCGCGAGTACGAGTGCCGCGACCAGCCCGGCGACAAAACCGAGAAAGGCGTCGCCGAGCGTCACGGTGAGATTCTCGAGAATGAGTTGGCGGTTATCGGCGGCCGCGGGCACGGTCACGAGCCAGCTCCACACGTCCAGCGGGCCCTTGGCGATGAACGGCGAGACCCCGAGGAGCAGGATCAGCACCTGCCAGGCGAGCAGCACGACCACCAGGGTGATCAGCCCGTTGCGGAGGGCGCGCCAGATGGTGACGGATGTGCGGATCATCGGGCGCTCCGCCCGGTCATCCAGGGTGTGGCCACCCGCGACACCAGGGCAAAGAGCGCGTAGCCCAACCCGGCCAGGAGACCGGCGATGAGCGCGAGTCCCCAGACTCGGTCCACGTTTGCCGCGGAACCGGCCGCGAGCAGGGCAATCCCGAGGCCGCTGTCGACGCCGCCGAGGTACTCGCCGAGGATCGCGCCCAGCAGGGCGGCCGGGGCCGCAATCTGCAGGGCGTTCAGCACACTGGGAAGTCCGGCCATCATCCGAACCTTGCGCAGTTGCATGAGCCGGCCGCCGCCGTAGACGCGCACAAGGTCAAGGCTGGCCGAGGAGGCGGCCTTGAGTCCCACCAGGGAACCGACCACGGTCGTGAAAAAGACCGACATGGCCGCCAGGAACACAGCCGTGCCGGAGGGTTCTCCGCTGCGCGGGGCGCCGATCACGATGTAGGCGATCGGGCCGATCGCCACGATTGGGATGCAGTAGGTGATCACGGCGATCTGCAGGGCGATCTTCTCGATGCGGGGCAGCACGAGCACGAGGCCGGCCAGCACCAGGGCGAGGGAGTTACCCCAGAGGAAGCCGAGGCTCGCCTCGCGAAGCGTGATCGCGATGTGGGAGAGGTAGAACTCCGCGCCATCCGTCATCAGCCCCGTGAACACGGCGGCGGGCGTCGGAATCGCACCACCGGGCACGCTCCCCACGTTCCGGAAGATCGTGACCGCGCTCAGCCACCACAGGCCGATCACCACCGCGACGCCGATCAGGCCGGTCGCCCAGCCGGGCAGGCCGCGCGTCAGGCGCATTATTCCGCTCCCGGCAGCAGTGCCGGTTCGGGGGTGAAGAGCAGGTCGGATGCCCGGTCGTGCAAGGCATGGAACTCCGGTGTGCGCATCATCTCCGGGTGGCGCGGCCGAGGCAGGTCAACGTCGATGATCTCGACGACGCGGCCGGGCCGGGCGCTCATCACGGCCACCTGGTCGGAGAGGAAGATCGCCTCGGAGATGCCGTGGGTGACCATCAGCGTGGTCGCCGGCTTCTCGGTCCAGATGCGCAGCAGTTCGAGGTTGAGGCGCTGCCGGGTCATATCGTCGAGCGCGCCGAACGGCTCGTCGAGGAGCAGAACGGAGGGTTTCAAGACCAGGGCCCTCGCGATCGAGACGCGCTGGCGCATCCCGCCGGACAGCTGTGCGGGCTTCGCGTTCTCGAAGCGCTGCAGACCAACCAGCGCGATCAGCTCGGTGACGTAGCTGTCGTCGACCGGCAGACCCGACACCTCGAAGGGAAGCTTGATGTTGCTCCGCACGCTGCGCCAGGGCAGCAGGGCCGCGTCCTGGAACGCGATGCCCAGTTCGTGCCCGCGCCGCAGCTCTTCGGGGGTCTTCTCGTCGACGTGGGCGGTGCCGCTCGTGGCCGTTTCGAGCCCGGCCAGGATGCGCAGGATGGTCGATTTGCCGCAGCCCGAGGGTCCGAGCAGCGACAGAAAGCTGCCCTTCTCGGTGTGCAGGGTCGCATCCTCCAGCGCGGAGATCTGCTTCCGACCCACGGTGAAGTTCTTGTGGAGCTCTGAAATACGCAGGCCGGTGCCCGAGGCATTGCGCCCGGCACCGGCCGTGTTCGCGTCGATCGTACTCACGTCGTGCTGGTCCTTACTGGGATTATCGATGCGGCCTGTCTCGTGTCGACTACTTGCTGTAGTCGACCAGGTCGGGGTTCTCCTCGTACACTTCCGCGAGCAGGCTCATGTTGAAGAGCTGGTCGGCGGTGATGGTGACACCCGCCGCCTTCAGCGTCTTGATGCTCTGCTTCTGAAGGGTATCGCTGATGCTGAAGAGACCATTCGTGGTGGTGTCGTCGCTGACGACGAGATCGGTGGACTGGATCTCCGCCTGGCGGGTCTCCTTCTCGATGGTCAGGCCCAGCCCCTTGCCGTAGCTGTCGATGGTCAGCTGCGCGGCCGCGGCCGGGTCCTTGATCGCATCGGTCCAGCCGCGGATCTCGGCGACGAGAAGAGCCTTGAGCTTCTCCCGGTCGTTCGTGATGGCGTCGTCGGAGACCACGAGGGTCTCGGCGACGAACGGCAGGCCGTTGTCGGCCAACGGCAGGTTGACCGGGTTCAGACCCTTCAGTTCGGCGTCGATTCCCTCATTCGTGAGGTAGGAGAACCAGCCATCGACCTCACCGTTGAAGAGCGGGCTTGGGTCATACTCCACCGGAACCGTGGTGAGGGTGTCCGGGTCGATCTCGTTGACCGCGAGGAACGCTTCCCACAGGCTCTGGTTGCTGGCCTGCACGCCGATGGTCTTGCCGGTGAGGTCGCCCGTGGTGGCGATGTTGCCTACGCCCTCGAGCGACAGGATCGAGAACGGGTTCTTCTGGTAGGTGGCACCGATGATCTTCAGCGGCGCTCCCTCGTTGGCGATGACCGTGCCGGTGGAGATGGCGTTGCCGATCCCGATGTCCACGTTGCCGGAGATGACGCCGGCTTCGGCGGAGGCCGGGCCCGCGATCAGGTCGACGGAATCAAAGCCGGCGTCGGCGAAGTAGCCGTTTTCCTCGGCGTAGAACTCGCCCATGAACTCGGTGTTCTTGATCCAGGACAACTGAATGCTTGCATCATCGAAGCCGGATGCCGCGGTGTCGCCGCCGGCGCAGGAGGCCAGCAGCATCGTGGCCATCGCGGCGACCGTGAGGCCCTTCACGATGTGGCCGACTCGCTTACGCGGGGCCAGTGAACCTGTGGATTGGGTCATGACGCGGGAGTTCCTCTCAATGAAGCTCAGGGCTGTGGTGCTGGGCTGTAGCGCACAAGGAAGTACCCCCGAAGAGTAGATGCCCCACATGACGCACTGAAACCGGAAATGTTTCCGCCATGTTGCACGGCGTGTTGCCCACGGTGGTCGAGCCTGTCGAGCTCTCCTCCCCCACCCGCAATACACTGAACACGCCCGGTGACAGCATCCGTCACCCGCGACCGCGCACCGGTCGGCAGTCCGAACAGAGAACGGTCCCCTCGTGACACCGTCCAGCCGGGTCTACCGCGGCCACATCTTCCACATCGCCGGCTCCCCCACGGTGGCCACCGCGCGCCGGCATCTCGTGTCGCTGCCCGACGGCGCCCTCGTGACGACCGACGCCGGGCAAATCGCCTGGGTTGGGCCGTTCGTCAATCTGCCCGCGGTCTACGCGACCCTGCCGGTCACCGACAACCGGGGCGGTTTCATCCTGCCCGGATTCGTCGACACGCATCTGCACTTCCCGCAGACCTACTCCACGGATGCCTACGGCGGCGGTCAGCTGCTGGAGTGGTTGGACAACTGCGTCTTCCCGGCGGAGGCACGCCTGCACGATCCCGAGTTCGGCGAGCAGATCGCCCGGGACTTCACCCGCCGCCGCGTCGCCGCCGGCACGACTAGCGCCCTGGTCTTCGGCTCCGCGTTCCCGCACGCGCAGGACGCACTCTTCGAAGAGTCGCAGCGGGCCGGGCTGCGCCTGGTCAGCGGGCGCGGCATCCAGACCGTCGGTTCGGAGCCCTCGCAGGCGCTGCTCACGAGCGAGGCCAGGGCCCTCGAGCTGGTCACGGATGAGATCGCCCGCTGGCATGCGGTCGACACCGGCGACCCAGCCACCGCGCTGCTGCAGGTGGCGGTGGTGCCGCGGTTCAGTCTGTCGGTCACCCCCACGACCCTGGCAGGGCTCGGCGAACTCTACGACGATGTGCGTGGGCAGGGCGTGTACTTTCACAGTCACCTGAACGAGAACAACCGTCCCGGCACGGGCGAAATCGACGCCGTGAAGTCGGTCTACCAGGTCGACACCTACCTCGACACCTATGACGGCCGGTTCCTGCCGGGGTCGACGCGTGGCGGGTCGAGCCTGCTGGGGCGGCGCAGCATCCTCGCCCATGCCGTGCACTGCGAAGACAGCGAGCTGGCGCGCCTGGCCGAGACCGGCACCAGCGTGGCGCACTGCCCCACATCGCAGCAGTTCCTCGGATCGGGCACCATGCCGTGGCTGCGCACGACATCGTTCGGCGTGAATGTGGCGATCGGGTCGGATGTCGGTGCGGGCGATGAGTGGCTCATCTCCCGGGTGCTCAACGACTGTTTCAAGGTGCACCTGTCCGAACCCGGAGAGGCCGGCCTGTCTCTGGACCCGGCCGCACTGTTGTTCACCGGTACCCTGGCCGGCGCTCGGGCCCTCGATATGGAGGCCCGTTTCGGCAACTTCGACGTGGGCAAGGACGCGGACTTCCTGCTGATCGAGCCGGACCGCTGGGAGCCTCTGGCCACCGTGCTCGAGCGCGGCATCCGGGCTGACGACGAGGAGATGGCCACGGACCAGACCCTCTTCGCGCTGCTGCTGGCCCTTCGTCAGCCTGCCATCGCCGGCGTCTTCGTGCGCGGCCGCCGGGTGCTCGCGCCCGCTGTCTGAGCCGCCCTCCCTCTCCCCCGGTGGTTGAGCCTGTCGAAACCCGGTGCGCCAACCTCATAACGCCTCCGCGGCATTCGTGCCCCCGCGCTAGCTTCGGAGTTCTTCGCGACACGCCGTGCCCCACACCGGCCTCGGCGTGTCCCCAAAATCTCCGAGATCACGGAACGAGTCTCACCCGGAGGTGACCCCCGCCACCCCCAGCGCACCGCATCGCCATACGATGGCAGGCATGTGCACTTCTCCCGCACCGATCGCCGGCCTCGTGCTCGCGGCCGGCGCGGGCTCCCGCTACGGCATGGCGAAGGCGCTCGCGCGCCACGACGACGGTCTCCCCTGGTTGGTGCGCACGATCGGCACACTCACGGCTGCCGGATGCTCACCGGTGATCGTCGTGCTCGGTGCCAGAGCCCCAGAAGCCCGAGCGCTGCTCGACGAATTCGGTCTGATCGAGGCCGGCGCTGTCAAGAACGCCGGCCCGGGCGGCGTGACGGCGCCGTCGGTCGTCATCGCTCTGGCCGAAGACTGGGCAGAGGGACTGGCCGCGTCGTTGCGGGCGGGTCTCCGGCACGCGGCCGAGCTGCTGCCGGCTCCGGTGGCCCTGGCGATTGTGCCGGTCGATGTGCCCGGCCTGCGATCGAGCACGGTCGCACGACTGATCGGCACGCTGCCCGGCGAGACCCGGGCATCCGTCGGCCCCGACACGCTGCGGCAGGCGAGCTTCGACACCCGCCCCGGCCACCCGGTGGTGATCGGTCGATCACACTGGGCTGCGCTCATCAATTCCGCTACCGGCGACACCGGCGCCCGACCCTACCTGCAGTCACACGACACCCGGCTGGTCGAGTGCGCCGACCTTGAAACCGGGCTCGACGTCGACAAGCGCGATTGAGCCCGGCCAACCCGGTTGGAATTGCGTCCGCTCCGTGTGAGGCTTAACCTCGTGCCGAAGACTGACGAACGCCTCGATCTGCGGAACGCCGTGTCCCTGGATCGTCCCTGGATCACCATCGTCTGGGACGACCCCGTCAACCTCATGTCCTACGTCGCCTACGTCTTCCGCAGCTACTTCGGCGTCTCCGCCGAGCAGGCAGAGAGTCTCATGCTGCAGGTGCACAACAACGGGAAGGCCGTGGTCGCCACCGGCAACCGGGAAGCGATGGAACGCCACGTCGTGGCCATGCACGGCTACGGGCTCTGGGCCACGCTGGCCAAGGCCGACTCGTGATGCAGTTCAGGCAGGCGAGCGCGAGCGCCGGCAGGGTGACTGCCGAGTTCGAACCCGTCGAAATCGGCCTGATGCGTCTGGCTGCGAGCCAGCTGATCGATCTGTTGGAGGCGGCAGAGACCCACGCACTCGGCACATCCGGTGACCCGGCCCTGCGTCGACTGCTGCCGGATGCCTACACCGACGACCCGGAGGCCGCCGCGGAATTCCGCAGGTTCACCGCCGACGACCTGCTCGAACGCAAGGTGCGGAACGCCCGGTGCGTGCTTGCCACCCTCGGCGAGGAACCGCTCAGCGAGGTCGCCGATGAACCGGACGACGCCGCACTGCACGCGGCGGCCGACTCCGCTGAGCAGCCCGTGACCATCGACCTCGACGCCGACGACGTGCAGTCCTGGCTGCGCACGCTCACCGACCTGCGCCTCACCCTCGCCGAACGCCTCGAGATCGGGACTGACGGGGTGCCCCTTCTCAGCGACAACGAAGCACCGTTCCTACACGACATCTACGACTGGTTCGGCATGGTGCAAGAGTCCCTGGTCTACGCGATCGACGTCTGACCTCTCCCGAGCCGGCAATCTACAGCTCGACCGGCACCGCCATCAACGCCGCATACGCGCGCGTGGGCCCCGCCCCGCCGCTGAGTGACGAGCTCAACCGGTCCAGACTCAACCGGGCCTCACCCTGCAGTGCCAGCAGCTCGGCCATGGCCACCCGGAGCTCGTCGGCGGTGGCCGTGTTCGGCGCCAGGGACAGACCGAATCCGGCTGTCTCGACCGCCGCCGCCCCGGCGAACTGGTCGGTGGAGAAGGGCAGCAGTAGCAGCGGCACCCCGGCGGTCATGGCCTCGGTGACACTGTTGTTGCCGCCGTGCGACACGGCCAGCGCCGAACGCCCGAGCACGGTGACCTGCGGCAAGAAACCGCGCACGAGCCACGAGTCGGGAATCAGACCGAGCTCCGTCGGATCGGTGGCCCCGGTGGCGACGGCGACCCGCACGTCGAGTCCGCGCAACGCCTCGGCCACCCGGGCGAGAACGTCTCCGCGAACCGAGAGGAAGCTGCCGAAACTGACATAGACGATGGGCAAATCGCTGGTGTCGGCAAGCCAGGCGTCCACCTCCTCGTCGGCGGCCTCGTCGCGCACGGCCGAGCCGAGAAAGGCGTGCGTCGGCAACAACTCGCCCCGCGCGGCGTCGTGCAGTTCGGCCGGGTAATTCAGCAGCAAGATGTCCCCGGACTCCATGAAGGCATCCGGGCTCGGCAACGCGGCAGGGTCGAGAACCCGCAACGCGTCATTCCACTGTGCGGTGAACGCATCCCGCACGCTCTCGCAGATCGCCCGCAGTGCACCGAGGTCGCTGGCGTCCGGCGCGAAGGCCGCCGGCCACTCCGGCGGGAAGCCATAGACCTCACTACCCACGGGCAGTGCCGAGGGGTGGCCGAGCACCACATCGGCGTGACGGATGCCAGCACTCACCAGCGCGAGGCGCGCGCTGAACGCCAGGTGGTCGACGATCACGTGGTCGGGTTTCACCTCGGCCACGATGAGCTGCACCGCGCGGGCCACCTGCACCGGGTTCCAGAGCAAGTCGCTGCTGCGGGCCTCGGCCTGGAAGGTGAGCGTCTCGACCATGCCGCGCCGGGTGGCGTCGAAGAACCCGCGGAGCGCATCGTCCTCGCCCGTTGGCTGCTCCTCGGCGCGGATCGTGCCGGGGTTCGAACCGCGGCCCAGTTGCAGGTGCACGCGCTCGAATCCGAACGCGGCCACGATGTCGGCCGTGGCCGGACCGCTGGCCACCACGACCCGTTCGCCGGCTTCGAGCCAGGCCGTGCCCAGCGTTGCCAGCGGGAACAGGTGGGAGGCGTAGTCCGGGCTGATGATCAGCAGCGTCATGAAACGCTCACCAGGAACGCGCCCGACTCGTTCGAGTCGGCGACGTCGCGGTAGACCCGCGTCAGCGTCTCCGCCATGGCCTGGATCGTGAAGGACCGAGACACCATCTCCCCTGCCCGGTCGGCGTACTCCGGCCCGAAGGGTCCGGACGCCAGCTCCAATGCGGCGCTGATCCCGCCGGCCAGTGCCGCCCGGTTGCCGGTGTCAACGAGGAAACCCGTCACACCATGCTCCACATAGGTGGCCGGTCCGCCGGAATTCGGGGCGACGACCGTGAGCCCCGTTGCCATGGCCTCGAGCAGGGCGATGCCGAATTCTTCCTTCATGCTCGCGCAGACATATGCCCCATTCGGCGCCGCCAGGCCGGTTCGGCCGTACCGGGCCGCCGCCAGCCAGTGCAGGGCGGTGTCATTGGTGCGGTGCCCGGCGAGCAGCAGCCCCTGGCCGGGCGCATCGTCGAGGTCAACGACCGTGTTCATGCGGTCCAGCTGACTTTTCTCGTCGAGCGACGGGGAACGCAGATCCCCGCCGAGGATGAGCAGATTGCAGCGGGCGCGCAGGTCGGCATCCGCGGCCCACGCCGCAACCAGCACCGCCATGCCCTTCACGCGGTGCAGCCGTCCCACGGTGACAGCGAGCGGAAGCCCGCGCCGGCTCGGCGGGAGCGTGGCGAGAAGGTCGTCCAGTTCGGCCAGCGCCGCTGCGCCCGTCGCGCTGGTCGCATCGGCGGCCGCAGGGGCGGCGGCCGGGTCGGCGGTGAGGCGGGCATCCGCCAGCGAGCGCTCGATCACGGCGAGGTCGATGCCCTCCGCGATCACGGAGTGGCGTTCCGGATGCTGCACGATGTCGATTCCCACGAGGTCTCGCATGTCGCGCCGCAGCTCAGGCCGGGGGAAGAGCACGGTGTGCGCGGCATCCGCGGCAAGCCGCTGCACGAGCCGAGCCCGGAACCAGAAGTGCTCGGTCTCGTCGACCGTGCCGAAGTTCGCCCGGGTGAGCACCCCTGAGGTGTCGAGGGAGTGGATGACGCTGTGCGGGTCGGGGGCCACCGTGAACACGATCGGGATGTCGAGCTCGCGGGCCACCGTGGACGCAGCGAGCGTGCCGATGTCGGCCATGCGCAGGTGGATCGCGTCGACCGTGCCGGCGGCGCGCAGAATGCGACGGATGCCGCGCTGCGTCGCAATCCGCCGCGGCCACGCGTCGACCGATGCGACGGGTTCGCCCAGGAAGGGTACGGTCGCGAAGGCGTGCCCCGCGAGGGTGGATCCGACCTCGGGCAGACAGGTGAGTGCGCCGGCGAAGCTGCCGCGGGAGAGGGTGAGCACTCGCTCCACGGATCCGTCGCGCTCCCTAGCACCACCACTGACGAGCGCGTCGCCCAGCCGCACGAGCAGGGTGGCGATGCCGCCGTTATCGCCGGCTCCCACCTGGCTGAGCTCGCGGTCGATGTCGGCGTGCAGGAAGAGCTGGGCCACCGTGAGTCCCTGGCTCCACGGCGGGCGCGGGTAGGCCGGCACGGTCAGGTCGATCAGGGCGAGCCGGGCCACGTCGGCGAGCACACCGCTCTCGTGTGACAGGTCGGTCACAATACGTACGTTGGCCTCGTTGGGTCCGAGGTCACCGAGGGCCGCGATCGCCGCCGCGCGCACCTCGTCCGACTCGGACACGTCGAGGGCGACCCGGCGCAGCAGACGTTCGGGGATGCGTCCGGAGATGAGGCCCATCGTCTCGACCAGGCGGGTGCGGGCACCACAGTCGTGCACACCGATCAGGGTGCCCTCGAGGGCGAGAGCCACATGCTCCGGAACCGACGAGCTCCACTGTTCGACCGTGCGTTGGGCGATCATGCCGGAGAAGCCGCCGTCGACGACCATGCTCAGTAGCCCGGAGAGCGCCCCGAACCGAGGCAGCCGGGAGCCGAACGCCCAGGCCGCGTGCTCGCGGATGAAGAGGGAGTCGTGGGTGAGCAGGGACACGAGCACGTCGTCAGCGGACTCGTCGAACACCTGGCCCAGCGAGTGGATGGCCGCGATCGCGGTCAGTTGGTCACCGGAGTCGGTTGCCGCCTGGGCGAGCAGGCGCACGGCGCGAATGCCGCCGTCCCGGCTTGCCGCGATCGTCAGATCGTCGGCGCAACGGATGCCGTCCAAAATCGACCGGGTCTGCCGCATCGTGTCCAGCGTCGTATGGGTTCCCACTGTGCCCCCTCTGTTGTGCAGTTGCAGGTGTGCAGTTGTGCATGTCCAGCACGGCGTTGTGCTTTCCAATCAAACGCCATTTCCTGACCGGAGTCCGGTTATCCGGCTGGGAATCCCCCGGGCATCCGCTCCGAACATACACGCGTCCATTGTCGGGGGCACCCACCAGATGGAGCAGGATGGGGATATGACACGACGCGCTCCGATCGAGGACATCAACGAAGACAACCTGGTCGTCACGAAGCCGAAGACGTCCGCGGCCGGGGTGGAAGCCGTTCTGGTGGCTCTCGATCGCGGGTTCGCGCAGGCCGGCGTCGGCCGCACGGCGAAGGCTCTGCTGCGCCTGAACCAGCGCGACGGCACCGACTGCCCTGGCTGCGCCTGGCCGGAGTCTCAGGGCCACCGTAAGACGGCGGAGTTCTGTGAGAACGGCGCCAAGGCCGTCGCTGAGGAGAGCACCCTGCGAACAGTGACGCCGGCGTTCTGGGCCGAGCACTCGATCGAGGAACTCGCCACGAAGACCGAGTACTGGCTCGGTAACCAGGGTCGCATCACGCATCCGGTGGTCATCCGCCCCGGTGACACGCACTACTCCCAGATCTCCTGGAACGACGCGTTCGAGCTCATCGGCGAGCAGATCCGCGCCACCGTGCCCGACCGCACCGTGTTCTACACCTCAGGTCGCACCGCCAATGAGTCGGCCTTCCTCTACCAGCTGTTCGCCCGCTCGATCGGCACAAACAACCTGCCGGACTGCTCGAACATGTGTCACGAGTCCTCGGGCTCGGCCATGAATGCCACGATCGGCATTGGCAAGGGCACCGTCTCGCTTGAAGACATCCACGTCGCCGAGCTGATCCTCGTCGTCGGCCAGAACCCGGGCACCAACCACCCGCGGATGCTGTCGGCCCTCAAGGAATGCAAGGACAACGGCGGAAGGATCGTCGCCGTCAACCCGCTGCCCGAGGCCGGTTTGTTCAATTTCCGGGACCCTCAGTCGGTCTCCGGCGTGATCGGCGCCGGCGCCGACCTCGCTAATGAGTACCTGCAGATCAAGGTCGGCGGGGACCTTGCCCTGTTCCAGGCACTCGGCCATCTGCTTCTCGAAGCGGAAGAGCGCGTTCCCGGCTCGGTCGTCGACGCGGAGTTCACCGCGCAGAACACGCAGGGCCTCGAGGAATACCGGGCCGCCCGCAAGACCATCGACTGGGCCGAGACGGGGAAGGCCACCGGGCTCACCCCACTCGAAATCTCGACCGTCGCTCAGATGATGATCGATTCCAAGGCCACGATCATCTGCTGGGCGCTCGGCCTCACCCAGCAGCCGCACTCGGTGAATACGCTCAAGGAGATCATCAACCTGCTTCTGCTGCAGGGAAACTTCGGCAAGCCGGGCGCGGGTGCCTGCCCGGTACGCGGCCACTCCAACGTGCAGGGCGACCGCACCATGGGCGTCTGGGAAAAGCCCAAGGAGCCGATGCTGGCCGCCCTCGACAGGGAATTCGGCATCGAGTCCCCGCGCGAACACGGCCTCGACTCGGTGGACACCGTTGCGGCCTTCGAGAACGACGACGTCGACGTGTTCGTTTCGATGGGCGGCAACTTCGCGCTCGCCTGCTCCGACACCGTGGCCCTCGAGGCAGCAATGCAGCGCGTCGGTCTGACCGTGCACGTGTCAACCAAACCCAATCGCTCGCACATTATGCACGGCAAGACCTCGCTGATCCTGCCGACGCTCGGTCGCACGGACACCGATGACAAGCACCCGGGCGGTCGCCAGGTGCTCTCGATCGAAGACTCCATGTCGGTCGTACGCACCACGCAGGGGCGCCTGGACCCGGTCTCGGAGCATCTCCTCGCCGAACCCGTCATTGTCGCCCGCATGGCCAGTGCCACCCTCGGCGATGACCACGTGATCGACTGGAAGGCCATGGCCGACGACTACGACGTCATCCGTGACCGTATCTCGCGGGTGCTTCCTGGGTTCTCCGATTTCAATATCCGCCTCAAGACGAAGAACGGTTTCGTGCTGCCCAACCCGCCGCGCGACACCCGCAGCTTCGCCACCGACATCGGCCGGGCCCGGTTCACGGTCAGCCCGCTCGAGTACCTCACCCCGCCGGCCGGCCATCTGATCCTGCAGACCATGCGCAGCCACGACCAGTACAACACCACGTTCTATGGGCTGGATGACCGCTACCGCGGCATCTCGGGGGGCCGCCGGGTGATCCTGATCCATCAGGACGATGCCACCGAACTGGGCTTTGCGGACCGCGACATGGTCGACGTGATCAGCACCTTCCAGGGCGAGGAACGACGGGCCAACGAGTTCCGCCTCGTGGTCTATCCCACGCCGCGGGGCTGCGCGGCGGCGTATTTCCCCGAAGCGAACGCCCTGATGCACCGCGAGCTGGTGGCCCGGGAGTCGAATACCCCCGGCTACAAGGCGATGTCGGTGCGCTTCGTCTCCCACGAGGTAGCTAACGCTGCGCCGCTTCGTTGACCATGGGCACCGGGGCGCAGCGCGCCGCACGCTGGTGGCCGTGGCTGACCGGGCTCTCGGCCGTGGCGCTCACGGTGGCGCTGGGTGCGATCATCGCCAGAAACGGGAAGCCGTTTGCCCTCGACACGGCGTGGATGACGGCGATGTCCGGCAACCGGGTACCGGCCTGGGACGCCCTCGCCCTCGTGATGAATAGCCTGGGCGGCGGCGTCATCGCCTCCTTCGTCGTGCCTGCCCTGATCATCGCCCTTCTGCTCTTCCTGAAGCGCCCGTGGGCCGCGGGGTACGCTCTCGTGGTCTTCATAGTTTCCGGCGCCGCCGTACGACTCCTCAAATATGTCTTTGCGAGAGCCCGCCCGGAGAATCTCGAAGAACTCGTAGTCAACGTAGATTTCGGGTCGTTCCCGTCCGGCCATGTCGCCAATGCGGCGACCCTGGCAATCATCCTGGCGCTGCTCTTTCCGTTCTGGTGGGTGTGGCTGGCCGGGGTGGCGTACACGGTCCTGATGATGCTCAGCCGCACCTATCTGGGCGTGCACTGGCTGACCGACACCATCGGGGCGGCGCTGCTCGGCATCGGAATCGGCTTCGCGCTCTGGGCTCCCCTGGCCGCGAAGCTCGATGCCGAACGCCGACGGAGCCGCCTGTCGCATCCGTGGCGCACGTTCTACGACCGGTGCGTCGTGGAGAAGCGGGAACTGGATGCCGGGTCCCGCCGCAGACTTCGAATCCTCGCGATCGCCTGCGTGGGTACCGGTGTCATCTTCTTCACCGTCATGCTGGTGAGCGTGCTGAGCGAAGGCGGCATCACCGCGATCGACCGTCCGGTGCAGGAGTGGTTGCTGGCTTCCCGCTCTGACGCTTTGACGACCGCGATGATCGTTCTGGCGGTCGTGTTCGGTCCGGTGGCGCTCCCCCTGATCGTGCTGGTCGTCTGCGTCGGTTGGGGTCTGCTCACCCGCCACGCGTGGCGCCCACTGTTACTCGCCGGGGGCATGGCAACCGGCGTGGTGCTGGCCCAGATCATCGGGCGAACGGTCGGCCGCGAACGGCCGCCGACGGACCTGATGCTGCACGGCATCGACCTCACGTTCTCGTTCCCATCGGGCCATGTTCTGGGCGCGTCCGACTTCCTGCTGGTGACCGCCTACCTCGTGCTCTCACGCCGTCTCAGTGTGCGCGCCACCGTGATCGGCCTGGTCGCCGCCGTGATCGGCGTCGTTCTGTCGGCACTCAGCCGCCTGTACCTCGGCTATCACTGGACCACGGATGCCCTCGCGTCCGTTTCAATTTCGCTGGTAGTCGTGGGCTGCGTGATCGCCGTCGACACCTGGCGCACCGTGCGGGTGGTCGAACCGGCGGAGCACGGCTAGCTCGAAAACCAGGCCTACCGAACCTGCAGGCTCTCAGCCCACGACCGGTGCGAGTTTCTGTTCGGACGGCTCGCCGCTCTCGATGCGCTCGGCCCCGGCGTAGATCACCATGGAGTCGCCGCGCAGGAAGCCGACCAGCGTCATCCCTACCTCGGCGGCGAACTCGGCAGCCAGGGACGAGGGCGCCGACACGGCCGCCAGCACCGGAATGCCGGCCATCATCGCCTTCTGCGTCAGTTCGAAGCTCGCCCGGCTCGACACCATCAGCACCATGCCGGTCAGCGGCAGCAGGTCTTCCTTCAGCGCCCAACCGATCACCTTGTCAACCGCGTTGTGGCGGCCGACGTCTTCGCGCAGCACCAGCATGCGCCCGGTGGTCCCGTGAAAGAGAGCGGCCGCGTGAATGCCGCCGGTCTTCTCGAACACCATCTGCGCGGCACGCAGGGCGTCGGGGAAGGTCGTCAGCAGCTCCGCGTCGACCCGCAACGGGTCATCCGCGACCCGGAACGCCGACTTCGTGCGCACGGCGTCGATGCTTTCCTTGCCGCACAGCCCGCAGGAGCTGGTCGTCAGGAACGACCGCTCCAGGCTCGGGTCGGGCGGTTGAACGCCGGGCGCGAGGGACACGTCGAGCACGTTGTAGGTGTTCAGCCCCTCATCGGTGGCGCCGGCACAGTACCGGGCCGCAAAGAAGTGCTCGCCCTGGGTGATGACGCCCTCCGACACCAGGAAGCCGGCGGCCAGGTCGTAATCGTTGCCCGGCGTGCGCATCGTGACGGCGAGGGAACGACCGTTCACCCGGATCTCGAGCGGCTCTTCGACCGCCAGCACGTCTTCGCGGGTGGTGGGCTTGCTACCCACCGTTAGCCGCACGACCTTGCGTCGCGCCGTGATTCTGCTCATTTCGATTCACCCACCAATATATGACATTTCGATTCTTTTCTTTCCGGAGGCCCGCAGCCGGCCGGTCTCGGCACTGCGCAGCTCCGAGTAGCGGTCCGTGCGCTCGCGCCAGATCTGCGCCATCACCGTGGACAGCTGCTCGTCGGTGCACCCGCCGCGCATCAGGGCACGCAGGTCGTGCCCCTCGGTCGCGAACAGGCAGGTGAACAGCTTGCCGTCGGTAGAGACCCGCGCCCGCGAGCAGGAATGGCAGAACGACTGGGTGACGCTGGAGATGACGCCGATTTCCCCCACCCCGTCGCGGTAGCGCCACCGACGGCTCGTCTCGCCGTTGTAGTTGGGGGCCACCTCCTCGAGGGGCAATTCGGCGTTGATGCGCGCCACGACCTCGGACGAGGGAACCACGTCAGCCATCTCCCAGCCGTTGCTCGAGCCCACATCCATGAACTCGATGAACCGCAAAATGTAGGGCGTGCCCTTGAAATGGCGCGCCATATGGACGATGTCCTGGTCGTTCTGACCTCGCTTAAGCACCATGTTGATCTTGATCGGGCCGAGCCCGACCGAGTGGGCCACGTCGAGGCTGTCCAGAACCTTCGAGACCGGGAACTTCACATCGTTCATGGCCCGGAATGTGGCGTCGTCGAGCGAGTCCAGTGACACCGTGACGCGTTTGAGCCCGGCATCCTTCAGCGCCTGGGCCTTCAGCGCCAGCACCGAACCATTGGTGGTCATCGCGATATCGATCGGGCGGCCGTCCGGGGTTAGAAGCGCGGCCAGCATCGCCACCAATTCCTCGATCCCCTTGCGCAGCAGAGGCTCACCGCCGGTGAGGCGGATCTTCTCGACCCCGTGCGCCACGCTGATCCGCGCCAGCCGGGTCATCTCCTCGAAGGAGAGCAAATCGCCCCGTTCCATGAATGCGAAGTCCGTGCCGAACACCTCTTTGGGCATGCAATACACGCAGCGGAAGTTGCAGCGGTCGGTGACCGAGATGCGCAGATCGTGCAGCGGACGATTGTGCCGATCGGTCACGAGACCGGTTGGCTGTTCCGAGGCGACCGGGATGTCCGTGAGGGCACTGTAGAAGCGCGGAACGGGTTCGAATGGTTCGGCTCCGGTCATGTCTCCACACTAACCGCCGCCCTGTGCGGCACTAGTCCCTCGTGACAGTGACAAATGCACCGTGACACATGCCCCGTGAGAACAGCACACCCGGCCGCGGCGAACCGCCGACCGGGTGTGCTCGTGCTCATGCTGGTGGAACGCTGTTACTTGACGTACTGGTTGGGGTTCAGCACGTACTTGACCGACTTGCCGGCGTCGAACTCGGCATACCCACGCGGGGCATCCTCCAGGCTGATCGCCTGGGCGTTGACGGCCTTGGCGATCTGCACCTTGTCGTGCAGGATCGCCATCATCAGCTCCCGGTTGTACTTCATCACCGGGCACTGACCTGTGGTGAAGGAGAGGGACTTGGCCCAGCCGAGACCCAGCCGGATGGACAGCGAACCAACCTTGGCTGCCTCGTCGACCCCGCCCGGGTCACCCGTGACGTAGAGCCCCGGAATGCCCAGGCCACCACCGGCGGCCGTGACCGTCATCAGCGAGTTCAGCACGGTGGCCGGACGCTCATTACCGGCGTCCTTGCCGTGGCCGCGGGCCTCGAAGCCGACCGCGTCCACACCGCAGTCGACCGTGGGAACCCCCAGAATCTCCTCGATCTGGTCCTGCGGTTCACCCAGACGCAGGTCGATCGTCTCGCAACCGAAGCTGCGGGCCTGCGCCAGCCGCTCCTCGTTGAGGTCGGCGACGATCACGACGGCGGCCCCGAGCAGCTGGGCGGATGCCGCCGCGGCCAGACCCACCGGACCTGCCCCCGCAACATAGACCGTCGACCCTACCCCGACGCCCGCGCTGACCGCTCCGTGGAAGCCGGTCGGGAAGATGTCGGAGAGCATGGTGAGGTCCATGATCTTCTCAAGCGCCTGGTCCCGATCCGGGAACTTCAGGAGGTTCCAGTCCGCATACGGCACCAGCACGTACTCGGCCTGGCCCCCCACCCAACCGCCCATGTCGACGTAGCCGTAGGCGCTGCCCGGGCGGTCGGGGTTGACGTTGAGACAGATTCCGGTTTTGCGCTCCTTACAGTTGCGGCAACGACCGCAGGAGATGTTGAACGGCACCGAGACGATGTCGCCGACCTTGATGAACTCGACGTCAGGCCCGCATTCGACTACCTCGCCGGTGATCTCGTGGCCGAGCACCAGGTCCGATGGTGCGGTCGTGCGCCCCCGAACCATGTGCTGGTCCGAACCGCAGATGTTGGTTGTCACGGTTCTGAGGATGACCCCGTGCGGCACCTTGCGCCCCACGTTTGCCGGGTTGACGCCCGGCCCGTCTTTCAGCTCGAACGTCGGGTAGTCGATGTCGATGACCTCGACGACGCCCGGGCTCTTGTAGGCAACTGCTCTGTTCCCAGTCATGAAGTACCTTCCTAGTTCCTGATTGCTTTCCTCAAAGCGGGACCGTTCCGGCCGCGCGAGACTGCAGGGATTTTTCTAGTTGGATCCTTGGTGCCCTCCTACTGGACTACATTCCGGCTGGGAATTCAAGGGGCTCTCGTCGGAAGGTTTGCGCGGCAGGTACGCACAAAGCCCCGCCAGCGCCTAGCGTGGTGGGCATGGCCATTCCCCCTCTCGTCGAGCCGATCGCCCGCCTCAGCGCCACCGAATCCGTTCGCACCGCGCGCCAACGCCGCCTGCCCCAGCTCAACGAACTCGGCCAGCGCCGCCTCGCCAACGCCCGGGTGCTCGTGCTCGGTGCCGGCGGGCTGGGCTCCCCCGCGCTCGTCTACCTGGCCGCGGCCGGCGTGGGAACCATCGGCATCGTCGACGGCGACGACGTCGAACCCAGCAATCTGCAGCGCCAGATCGTGCACGGCCAGGCGGATGTCGGACGCCCCAAGGTGGTCAGCGCCGCCGAGTCGATCGCCCAGATCGCGCCGGAAGCCGTGGTTGTGCAGCACGCCGAACGACTCGACGCCGGCAACGCCGCCGCGATCATCGGCGGCTACGACGTGGTCATCGACGGCACAGACAACTTCCCCACCCGATTCCTCGTCAACGACACCTGCGCAGCCCTGGGCCTGCCACTGGTGTGGGCATCCGTTCTCCGTTTCGACGCCCAACTATCGGTGTTCTGGGCCACCCCGCCGGCCAACAGCGGCCTCACGGGGGTGCACCTGCGCGACCTGTTCCCGACTCCGCCGGCCGAGGGTGAGGTGCCCAACTGCGCCGAAGCCGGCGTGCTCGGCGCGCTCTGCGGCCAGGTGGGATCACTGATGGCCACCGAGGCGATCAAGCTGATCGCCGGCATCGGAACCCCGCTGATCGGACGAGTCCTCGTGATCGACGCTCTCTCGGGACGCTTCACGGAGGTGCCCCTGATCGGCACCGGCCTCGCCGCCACCGAACCGAATCCGGCCGCGACGCTTGCCGCCGCGCAGGCTCCGGCCTGGCCGACGCTCACCCCGGTGGAGCTCGTGGCCCGTCTCACTGCCCGGGCCGAGGGAACCGACCAGTTCGTGGTGGTCGACGTGCGCGAGCCCGACGAGCACACCGAGAGCGCCATCCCGGACGCCGTCCTGCTGCCTCTCGGCGACCTGCTCACCGATGCGGGCATGGCCACCCTGCCGCGGGATGTTCCGCTGGTGCTGCACTGCCACCTGGGCCCCCGCGCCGAGCATGCCGCAACGGCACTCACCGCCGCCGGCTTCACCGGCCTCACCCTGCTCGCCGGCGGGATCGTTGCCTGGGACGTCGCCGTCGCCGCCCGCACCGCTCCCGGCGTGGGCAGCAAGTGGGCCGACGAATCGTCGACCACGGTGAGGAGCTGACCATGACGGGGCATTCGGCCCGCAGCGTTGCCGACCAGCTGTCCGCCGTGCTCGCCGCGGTCACCCTGCTGCCGCCCGTGCTGGTCTCGCTCGACGAGGCGTTGGGTCTGGTGCTGGCCGAAGACATCCTGAGCAAAACAGACACGCCCCCCTTCGATAACTCAGCCATGGACGGCTACGCCGTGCAACGGGCCGATCTGCTTCAGGCCTCCGACATGCATCCGGTCACGCTGCCGGTGATCGCCGACCTCGCGGCCGGAACCAGTCAGAACCCACTGCTGGAGCCCGGGCAGGTGGCCCGCATCATGACCGGGGCACCGATTCCCGACGGGGCGGATGCCGTGGTGCCGATCGAAGACACCGATCAGGGCACCGAGACGGTCACGATCGTGCGGGCACCGCAGCCGGCCGCGCATATCCGTCGTGCCGGGGAAGACGCCCACGCCGGCGATACCGTGCTGACTCGCGGTTCGGTGCTCTGGCCCACCCGGATAGCCGCCGCCGCCAGTGCCGGCACCTCGTCGCTCTGGGTGCATCCCGTCCCGCGCGTGGCCGTGATCTCCACGGGCAGCGAACTTGTCACGCCCGGCGAACCTACCAGGCGCGGCCAGATCCCCGATTCCAACTCCTACCTGCTCGCCGCGGCCGTGAGTATGGCCGGCGCAGTTCCGATTCGGCTCGGCGCCGTGCCCGACGACGAGAACACGCTCCGCAGTCTGCTCGCCAGCCTGGCGGACAGCGTCGACGTCATCGTGCTGTCCGGCGGGGTGAGCGTCGGGGCGTACGACGTTGTCAAGGCGGTGCTTGCCCCGCTCGGCACCGTGCGGTTCGGGCCCGTCAAAATGCAGCCGGGTAAGCCCCAGGGCTTCGGTCGCTGGTCGGACCCGGCCGACGCACCCGAATCTGCCGACACCGACGACGTCGCCAACGACAACTCTGGCGACAACGCCGCCGCGGGCCCGCTCATCTTCGCTCTTCCCGGCAACCCGGTCAGTGCCTTCGTGTCGTTCGAGGTGTTCGTGCGGCCGGCCCTGCGCCGGCTCGGCGGGCACACCGACCTCTTCCGCACCACGATCTCGGCGACCGCCGGGGAGAGCTGGAACTCCCCGGACGGCCGTGCTCAATACATGCCCGTGACTCTGGCGGGCCAGGGCAGCCGCAGTGTGGTGCGCCCGGCCGCCGCGGGCGGGTCGGGATCCCACCTCGTAGCCGGGCTCGGCCAGGCCGTCGGACTGGCCATCGTGCCGGAGAACGTGACGCAGATTGCCGAGGGCGACCGCGTCACTGTCATGCTGTTGACATGACCGCACGCGACATGACCGCACACCCCTTCACCCACCTCGACACCGCCGGCCAGGCTCGTATGGTTGACGTGACCGAGAAGCAGCCTTCCGTGCGCAGCGCCACCGCCGCCGGATTCGTGGCCTGTGGCCCGAGCGTCATCGCCGCCCTCCGCGACGGCAGCACCCCCAAGGGTGATGTGCTCGCCGTGGCCCGCATCGCCGGCATCCAGGGTGCCAAGAAGTGTGCCGATCTGCTCCCCCTCGCGCACGTGATCGGGGTGCACGGCGCCGCCGTCGACCTCGTCATCGAAGACACCGGGGTGCGCGTCACGGCCACCGTGCGCACGGCCGACCGCACCGGCGTCGAGATGGAGGCGCTGACCGCCGTGTCGGTCGCCGCCCTCGCCGTCGTCGACATGGTCAAGGGCCTCGACAAGTCCGTGCTGATCGAGAACGTGCGTCTGATCACGAAGACCGGCGGCAAGTCGGGCGACTGGCACCGCCCGACCGAGTAACGATGACCTCGGTAACGACGCCCCGACCAGACCCGATCGTTGACCTGATCGTGCTGGCCGGCGGCCGCGCCCAGCGCCTCGACGGCCAGGTCAAGCCCGCGGTCGAAGTGGCCGGACGCACGTTGCTCTCCCGGGTGCTGGACGCCCGAGGACTCGCCCGGCACGTCGTCGTGGTCGGCCCGGAAGAAGCCCGCGCGGCCGTACCGCCCGGTGCGACGACAGCGACAACGGGCGAGCTGACCTGGACACTCGAAGACCCGCCGTTCGGCGGCCCGGTCGCCGGGATCGTGGCGGGACTCGCGGAGCTCGAGCGCGTGAACCCCTCCGGGGTGGCCACCGACGCACCGGCGGACTGGGTGCTGCTGCTGGCCTGCGATCTGCCGTGGGCCGCGGATGCCGCCCGCCTGCTGGTTCCGGCCGCGACCGACCGGGGGCTGCCGGCATCCGTGCACGGTCTGCACTTGGTCGACGCAGGCGGCCGCGCGCAGTGGCTCGCGGGGATCTATCGTCTGGCTCCCCTGCGCGCGGCCGCCGCCCGGCTTGGAGCCGATGCCCGCGGCGCCAGCATGCGAGCCCTGCTGGCCCCGCTCACGCTGCAGGGCCGTCACGACCGGGCCGGCGCGGGGCGCGACGTGGACACGTGGCAGGATGTGGAGTGGAGTTCCGCACTGCTGAACAGCAACCCACCGCGGGGCAATCCGATCAGGAGTGATACCGCATGAGCACCTCGCCCCCGTTGCCCCCCGAGGCTCTCGACGACTGGCTCGCAGCCCTGGCCACCGAGTTGGGCCTCGACCCGGCCGACATTCCCGTCGCCACACTGCTCAACGTGGCCCGCGACGTGGCCCACAACGTGGCCCGACCCGCAGCCCCGCTCAGCACCTTCCTGGTCGGGCTGGCTGCCGCCCGCAACGGCGGCACGGCCGCCGACATCGAGGCTGCCGCCACCCTGGCCACCCGCCTCGCCCTGACCTGGGCACAGGACCACCCGGAGGCAACCCGCTGATGGCCACCATCCGTTTCTTCGCCGCGGCAGCAGAGGCAGCCGCCATCGAGGGCACCGCAGTCGACGCGGCCACGATCGGCGACCTGCGGGCCCAGCTCACGGGCCGGTATGGCGCCGAGTTCGAGCGCATCCTGGGCCGCTGTTCACTGCTCGTGAACGGCACGCGGGCGACGGATGACGCGGTGCCGCTCTCCGTCAGCGACACCGTCGACGTGCTGCCGCCCTTCGCCGGAGGCTGACGCTCCCGCCTAATGAACCAATGGTTCGGGTTGAATCCGGCCGAATCATTTTTCACGGTGTTCGCGCGTTGTCGCAGCTCGGCAGCACACAGCCGAGGAAGCCCCTGTCAGTCGAAACGTCCACGCAGTTCGCCTCGAAGCTCAAGCCCGACCTGTCCAACTGGGACCCGGAGAATGAAGAGACCTGGGATGCGGGGCTCGCCTGGCGCACCCTGTGGATCACCACCTTCAGCCTGACCCTGAGTTTTGCTGCCTGGTACCTCGTCAGCGCGATCGCCCCGCGCCTGAACGACATCGGCTATTCCCTCGCACCCAGCCAGCTGTACTGGCTCG
>JBBQDC010000023.1:0-29482 GCA_038319305.1 Actinomycetales bacterium
CGGCAAGGCCGGGGACGCATCATCATCCAGGACGCCGCAGCCCTGCACGGGGTCGCGAGGCGCACGGCATGACCGGGCCGGAATGCCGTGCTGCCTTCGCTACCCGCACCACCGGTACCAACCAAAGGATCCAGCTATGAACAGAATGCCCTCAGTGATTGTCTTCGACGTCAACGAAACCCTCTCGGACATGTCGCCGCTGAGCGCACTGTTCGTGGAGGTCGGCGCACCGGCCTACCTCTCTCGAGTCTGGTTCGCCACGCTGTTGCGGGACGGGTTCGCCCTCGCTGCCGCGGGTGGAACGTCGAAATTCTCGGCGATCGGTTCCGAGATCCTGCGCGGGGTCCTCCGCGACGTCGCCCTGACCCGCAGTCTCGACGAGGCCGTAACCCACGTGATGGATGGCTTCGCTCTGTTGAGCGTGCACCCGGACATTGCCGATGGCATCCGGGCGCTGAAGAGCGCGGGGTTGCGCCTTGTGACCTTCTCCAACGGATCCACGCAGGTGGCTCAATCCCTGTTGACCCGCGCGGGGCTCCGGAGCGAATTCGAGGCTCTGCTCACGGTTGAAGACGCCCCGGCCTGGAAGCCGGTTCGGTCTGCCTATGACTATGCCGCGGAGGCCTGCGGGGTCCATCCGTCTGATCTGTTGCTCGTGGCCGTGCACCCCTGGGACATTCACGGGGCAGCCCAGGCAGGTCTGCGCACGGCGTGGCTGAACCGCACCGACGAGCTCTACCCCAGCTTCTTCGCTGCACCGGACCACACCATCACCACCCTGAGCGAACTGGCCACCCAGCTTGAGCGCGACCGGGTCAGGACCACCCATGAAGATTGAGATTCTGCATATCGCGGACTGCCCCAACTGGAAGGAAGCCGGTGAGCGTGCGCAGATTGCGCTCGCCCAGGCCGGTGTCTCTGACGCCACCATTCAATACCGGCTGCTGTCATCGCCTGAGGATGCCGCGACAGTCCCCTTCGCGGGCTCCCCGACGATTCTCATCGATGGCGTCGACGCCTTCCCGAGCGAGGGACGCACCAGAGACCTGGCCTGCCGGGTCTACTTCACCCACCCCGGTCTGGCTGGCCTGCCAACCACGGACCAACTTCGGGTCGCATTCATGGAATCCACCACACGAGATAGACAACACTGATACCCACAGCGAACACCGGCCGGCTGGCTGTAATAGGCCAACCCGTTCGAAGACTCAGGGCCCCTGGCCACGGATCACCGACAGAGATGGAAAAGCATGAGCGGGAAGAGCGTGAGACTGGAATTCCCTGGATCACAAGGGTCGCCACTGGCGGCGCGGCTGGACCTCCCCGCCTCGATACCCCGGGCATATGCGTTGTTTGCGCACTGCTTCACCTGTAGCAAAGACGTGCTCGCGGCCGCCCGGATCTCCCGAGCCTTGACCGACTTTGGCATCGCGGTTCTCCGATTCGACTTCACCGGTCTTGGCCAGTCTGGGGGCGATTTCGCCAACACCAACTTCAGCTCCAACATTGAGGATCTGGCCCACGCCGCTGATTTTCTTCGCGAGCGCTATGCGGCGCCATCGCTTCTAATCGGGCACTCGTTGGGCGGGGCGGCCGTGCTCGCCGTCACCCACCGCATCCCGGAAGTGCGGGCCGTAGCAACCATTGGGGCTCCGGCCGATCCCGACCACCTCGCCCATCTCCTGCTGGAGAGCCGTGCCGAGATCGAAGCGCGCGGAGAGGCCGAAGTGCAACTCGCCGGCCGCACGTTCCGCATCCGCCGGCAGTTCCTCGACGACATCGCCGCCCAACCTCAGGCCGAACGCATCCGCAACCTGGGTGCGGCCCTGCTCGTGATGCACTCACCCGTGGATACCACCGTCGACGCGGACAACGCGCGGCGCATCTACGAGGCAGCCCGGCACCCCAAGTCCTTCGTCGCCCTCGACGGAGCCGACCATCTCCTGACCGAACCGGCCGATGCCACCTTCGCGGCAGGGATGCTCGCCACCTGGGCCAGCCGCTACGCGTTCGATCCGCTCCCGGAACCGATCGTTCCCTCGCCAGCGGCAGATCCGGCTAATCCGGCAGATCCGGCATATCCGGCCGAAGGACTGGTCGTGGTCTCTGAAAGCGGCACGGGGGACTTCGCCCAGACTGTCTTAATCGGCCGGCATCGGCTCACCGCCGACGAACCCGCACCGATCGGCACCGACACCGGTCCATCACCGTATGACTTCCTCCTTGCAGGTCTGGGGGCGTGCACCTCGATGACGGTGCGGATGTATGCCGAGCGCAAGAAATGGCCGCTGGAGAAGGTCACCGTGACGCTCCGACACTCCAGAATCCACGCGCAGGACTGCGCGGACTGTGAAACCGAGACCGGACAGGTGGACCGGATCGAACGGGTCATCCGGTTCGATGGCGACCTCGACGACAGCCAGCGCCAGCGGCTGCGCGACATCGCCGATAAGTGCCCCGTGCACCGAACCCTGCACTCTGAAATCGTCATCGACACGATCGTCTCTCCGGCCGGTGCGGAAGAACTCGTATGAGTGATCGTCCGATCGCCGACCATGCGCTGCTCTCGGATCGGCACTCCGCCGCCCTGGTGAACCGGGATGGTTCGATCGTCTGGCTGTGCTTCCCTCGGTTCGACAGCGAATCCGTGTTTGCGTCAATCCTGGACGACGATGCCGGGCACTGGACGATCCGGCCCACCACGCCGAGCACGTCAACCCGCTCCTACGTGGCTGGAACGATGGCCCTACAGACCACCTTCCACACCGACGAGGGCACCCTCGAGCTCCTTGATGCCCTGGAGCTGGGGAACGGGGCCGATCCACACCGCCTCGGCGAAAACGCCCCTCACGTCCTGCTGCGCGGTGTGCACTGCACCCGTGGGCAGGTCACCATCGAGATGGTCTGCCGACCGCGTCCCGAATATGGGTTGGTGGTCCCGGTTTTTTCTGAGATCGATTCGGGTGTCGTCGCCACGGGCGGTTCGGGCCGGTTGACCCTGTCGCTTCCTGCCCCGGTGACTAGTCTCGATGGGGAGATCCGGATGCAGTTCACGCTCGAGGCAGGGCAACACCGTTATTTTTCCCTTCAGCGCACCCGCCTCGGCGAGCCGCTGCCTGGCGCCTATCGCCAGGATGAGATCGCGGCCGGCTTGGCGGCCACGACCGCGAGTTGGCAGGAGTGGTCGACGATCCACCAAAGCTATGACGGGCCGTGGCGGGAGCTGGTCCATCACTCGGGACGGGTGCTACAGGCGCTGAGTTACCAGCCCACCGGTGCGATCGTGGCCGCTGCCACGACATCCCTGCCCGAGGAAATCGGCGGTGAACGCAACTGGGACTACCGCTACTCCTGGGTGCGCGATGCCAGCTTCACCATGAAAGCCCTCTGGGTGGCTGCCTGCCCGGATGAAGCCCATGAATTCTTCGACTTCATGACCGCGGCCGCCGCGCACTCCAGCCCCGACCGTCATCTGCAAATCATGTTCGGCATCGGCGGCGAACATGACCTGGCCGAACGGGTTCTCCCGCAACTGACCGGGTGGCGGGGGAGCAGCCCCGTGCGGGTCGGAAATGGTGCCTGGGATCAACCCCAACTCGATGTTTACGGCGAACTTCTCGACGCCGCGTTCAGGCTTCGAGGGCAACTCGGAGAAATCCAACCGGCTACGCGAACCTTCCTGATCGCCCTCGCCGACGCCGCCGCCAGCCAATGGCAGCAGCCGGACAACGGGATCTGGGAAGTGCGTGGCGCCCCGCGCCACTTCCTTTACTCAAAGCTGATGTGCTGGGTGGCCCTCGACCGGGCAATCGCCATGGCCGAGCAGCTGCACGCCACCGATCGGATCGCACGGTGGTCAGCAACGGCCGCGCAGATCCGCGCCACCATCCTCGAGAAGGGATGGAACGAGGAGGCCGGTGCCTTCACACAATCCTTTGATTCGCCCGAGCTGGATGCATCGTCATTGATGATGTCCATTGTCGGGTTCCTGCCGGCATCCGATCCACGCGTGCTCGCCACCGTGGACACCATCATCGAGCGACTCACGGATGCCCGAGGGCTGGTCTATCGTTACCAAACTGACACCGGGGTCGATGGCCTGGACGGTAACGAGGGTACCTTCCTGCTCTGCACCTTCTGGCTCGCCCACGTGCTCGCCGACGGGGGGCGGCCCGGTGAAGCCCGCGACGTGTTCGAGACCGCCGTGAGTCACGTCAACGACGTCGGCCTGCTCGCCGAGGAGATCGACTCGGAAACCGGCGAGCAACTAGGCAACTTTCCCCAGGCCTTCAGTCACGTCGGCCTGATCAATGCCGCGTGGGCCATCGATCAGGCTGAGAGTGGCTACCGGACCGAAGAATAATCCGTGACGGGGCGTCAGTGGCCGCCGTCGAGATGCCCGCCCAGGCGGGTGTGCAGCAGGCTGCTGGCTTCATTCATGCCCACGATGACGACGACTTTGCCCAGGCGTTCGTACTTGGTGGTGATCGCGTCGAGGGCGGCGACGGTGGAAGCATCCCAGATGTGTGAAGCCGAGATATCGATCACGATGCGGTCGGGGTCGTCATGGTAATAGAACTGTGTAGTCAGGTCGTTGCTTGAGGCGAAGAACAATGCTCCGTCCACCGTGTAGAGCGCCGTGGGGACGACCTCGTCATCGGGAATGCTGCGCACGACGGTAACAAGATGGGCGACACGCCTGGCGAAGGCAACCATGGCGATGATCACGCCGACGATGACGCCGATGGCGAGGTTGTGGGTGGCGACGATGACGATGACGGTGGCGACCATGACGGTCGTCTCGCTCTTGGGCATCCGCTTCAACGTGGAGAGACGGATGCTGTGCCAGTCGAAGGTGAGGTAGGCCACGATGATCATGACCGAGACCAGGGCGGCCATGGGCACGACGGCGAGCAGGTCGCCGAGGCCGAGCACGAGCACGAGCAGGAATACGCCGGCGAGGAATGTGGAGATGCGAGTGCGGGCGCCGGAGGCCTTGACGTTGATCATCGTCTGGCCGATCATGGCGCAACCGCCCATGCCGCCGAAGAACCCGGAGAGCATGTTGGCCACGCCCTGGCCCCAGGCCTCCCGGGTCTTGCGGGAGTGGGTGTCGGTGATTTCGTCGACGAGCTTGGCTGCCATCAGGGATTCAAGAATGCCGACCAGGGCCATGCCCAGGGCGAAGGGCGCGATGATTCCGAACGTCTCGAGGTTCAGCGGCACGTCGGGGAAAATCCACTGCGGAAGGGTGGTGGGAAGCTCGCCCTGATCGCTGATGGTGGGCACGTTGATGGCGATCACGACGGTAGCGATGGTGAGCACCACGATGGCCACGAGTGGTGCCGGCACCACCTTCGTGATGCGCGGCGTGACGACCATGATGATGATCCCCGCAGCCACGAGCGGGTAGACCATGAACGGCACGCCGAGCAACTGCGGCAGCTGCGAGGTGAAGATCAGAATAGCGAGGGCGTTGACGAAGCCGACCATGACGCTGCGGGGGATGAAACGCATGAGTTTGGCGACGCCGAGCACAGCGAGCAGAATCTGGAAGATGCCGGCCAGGATGACGGTGGCGATGAAGTAGTCGATGCCGTAGTCGCGGGCGACCGGAGCGATGACGAGCGCGACGGCGCCGGTCGCGGCGGTGATCATGGCGGGACGCCCGCCGAGGAATGCGATGGAGACGGCCATGACGAAGGAGGAGAACAGGCCCATGCGCGGGTCGACCCCGGCGATGATCGAGAAGGCGATCGCCTCGGGGATGAGGGCCATGGCAACAACGAGGCCGGCAAGCACTTCACGGGTGAGTAGCCGGGGCGATCGCAAGGCGGTCATCACGGACGGATTGGGTGCGTAGCGGCTGCTTGCGCCTTGCCGGGTGGCAATTGCCATAAAATTCTCCAGTTACAGGGTGGCCGATCGGAATCAGATCGGGGTGAGGATTGCGCTCAGCGAGGAGCGCGCCGCGAGTGCCAGAGGCACTCCGTGGCGAAGACAGTGGCTTACTGTGACAATTCGGCCTGAAGTGCACTCTACCCTAACGTAAGGGTAGAGTGTCAATACGAGGACAGATAGGACCAGCGAATGCCGACAGACTCAGCGCCGAATATGATCATGCAGATTGGCGAGCTGGCTGAAAAAAGCAGAATGTCCCTGCGTACCATTCGTCACTATGACGAAGTCGGCCTGCTCAAGCCCTCTGGTCGCTCCGAGGGCGGCTTCCGCCTCTACACTCCCGACGACCTCGACCGGCTGCTCGCGATCCGGCGAATCAAAGCACTCGGGTTCTCCCTCGAGGACATGGCAGAGATTCTCGAGATCATCGCAGCGCTGAGCAGCGGGAGCGCAACGGCGGACACACCCGTAATTCACAGCAAACTCAACGACTTCCTTGAGCAGGCGCTGGTGCGTCGGGCGAAACTGGCGGATTACCTCGCCCGCGGCGACGAGATCATCGCGACCCTCCACCGCCTCCAAGGGTAAGCGGGCACTCGCAATCGTCAATCCGGTCGTTGAGTGGGGACTGCCGGCGAAAGCTCGGCTATTTCGGTGAGATCGGCGGGCGTGGCCGCGGTCTCGGTCGGCTCGGCGTCAGGTGCGACCAGAGGCAGTACCTTGTCGGGCGTGCGCTGCAACAACTCAATCAGCAGCACTGCGACGAGCGCGAGCACCGCGATAGCGCTGCGGAACGGCCCGGCCAGGTAGGCGACGATGGCGACGGTCACGGCGGCGAGCCCCACCGACAGGGCGGAGGCATAGACCAGCGGCACGAGGGAGTCGTAGACAGTGCCGGCGAGGTCGCTCGTCAGGTATTGCGGTGACAGGGCGTTGATGACGAAGAACCGGCCGACCGAGACGCCGGCGGCCAGGAGGGCCATCGAGACGCCGAGGGTGACTCCCGCCGCTCGGCCGTGGAGCGGATGAGCGAGCGCACTCCCTCGATGGCAGGTCCCTCGAGGAGTGCGAGCGCGTTCTGCGCCCGCGGTAGCAGATTCAGGCCGGCCAGCTCATCACAGAGGTCCGTCGTCAGGGCCTCGAGATCGACCTGCTCCTGGACCACTCCAACCATCTCGCTGACCAGGAAGGCCTGGAACGCCGGATCGTCGCTCAGCGGAGCGACGGTCGCCACGAACGTGTCGGTGTCGGTCACTACGTTTTTGGTCCACTGGGACACCACGGCCACCGTTCGGAGTTACTATTGCGGTCGTTAGTCGATGCGCAAGGATTTCGGCCATGCCTGCCCCCGCCCCTGCCGCCCCTTTGCTCTGCTCACCGGATGCTGAACTCGAATTAATTTCACAAGTAATCGAGCTCGTTCTCACCGTCGAACTCGACTAGGCATAGACGCGCGAGGTCATCGACGTGAACACCCCAGCCGCCTGGTCAGCCACGTATCGGTGATAGAAAAAAGTTCGCTTTCGCCCACTATCATTTCGCTCATGACCACGGACTTTTCCGCTGATGCGCCGCCGTCGCCCGGACGTGTGGGGGAGGTCTTCAGGGTCTTTCTGAAACTGGGCATCACGTCATTTGGCGGCCCGATCGCGCATCTGGGCTTCTTCCGAAACGAGCTGATCCAACGCCGCAAATGGCTCAGCGATGAGGACTATGCCGATCTTGTTGCCCTGAGCCAGTTTCTACCTGGCCCGGCATCCAGCCAGGTCGGTTTCGGCGTGGGCCTTTACCGCGCCGGACCTGCGGGTGCGGTCGCCGCATTCCTCGCCTTTACGTTGCCTTCAGCAGCGTTACTAGTCGTGTTTGCCTTTGGCGCATCATTATTCGAGGGCGTCGTTGGGGGTGGGATCCTCGCCGGGCTCAAGATCGTGGCTGTGGCGATCGTCGCTCAGGCGGTGTGGGGGATGGCGCGCACGCTCACCCCAGACACGGTGCGCGCCACGATCGCGGTGTTCGCCGCACTCAGCGCACTGGTACTCACGGGATCGTTCGGCCAGATCGGAGCCATTGTCATCGGAGCGATCGCCGGGCTGGTTTTCTGCCGAACCGCGACAGGTGGGGCCACCAACTTGATCCGGTTCCCCGTCACACGCATCACGGGCGTTATCTGCCTGAGCCTGTTCCTCGTGCTGCTTGTGGGGCTTCCCGTGCTCGCAGTGAGCACAGGCTGGGAAGCGCTTCAGCTGTTCGATACCTTTTACCGGGCGGGGGCGCTTGTCTTCGGCGGCGGACATGTCGTGCTGCCCCTCCTGCAAACGGGAGTGGTCGACACCGGGTGGGTGACCCCCGACCAATTCCTAGCTGGATACGGAGCCGCCCAAGCCGTCCCCGGGCCCCTGTTCACGTTCGCCGCGTACCTCGGCGTGCTTTCGACCACAGGACCAGGTGGCATCACCGGCGCGGCAATCGCCCTCTTCGGCGTTTTCTTGCCCGGAATGCTCCTCGTGGCCGGTGTTCTGCCGTTCTGGAACGCATTCCGCGCACGGCCCTGGGCGCAGGCGCTCATGCGCGGCGCCAACGCGGCTGTGGTCGGCATCCTTGCCGCAGCGCTCTACGACCCGGTGTTCCTCACCGCGATCACCGGACCGGCCGCATTCGCACTCGCCCTGATCTGCTTCGTGCTACTCATCACGTGGCGTTTACCTGCATGGGTCGTGGTCATTGTCGGCGCTGCGGGCGGAATCGTGCTGGCGGTGCTCGGGTGATGGGCACAGCATGCTCGCGAACCCATCCAAACGTGATGCGGATACCGCTCTGGTCCCGATCGCGAACGAAACCAGTGGAGGATCGGTCCCGTTTCCTGATGCTGTGATCGCTGATGTGACCGCACGCGCCACACTTCACTTCACCCGGCGAGCGGCATACCAAATGCGGAGAGCACGGGGCCGGCGGCGATCCCGATGCTGAGCACCGCAATTGCGCCGATGACAGCGGCCCGGGAAGCAGATGGGTTCGCAGGAACAGGTGCGCGAACATCCGCCTTCCCTCGTGCGAACATCGGCGCGAGCCAGCGGAGGTAGTAGAACAGGCTCGCGACGGTGTTGATCGCCGCGACCACGACTAGCCAGGCGAGGCCGCCGTCCCATGCCGCGGTGAAGGTGGTGAGCTTGCCGACGAACACCGCGGTCGGTGGGGTACCGACGAGTCCGAGAAGGCTCACGACGAGAGCTCCTGTGAGCCACGGATGCGCTGCCGCGGCGCCGCGGAAGTCCTCGATCGATCGGCGTGCCGGCAGTGCGGCAGCGACCGCGAAGGCGGTGATGTTCGACGCCGTGTAGCCCGCGAGATAAAGCAGCAGTGACGGCAGGGCGAGATCGGCATTGCCCGCAACCGCGACGGGCAACAGCAGATAGCCCACCTGGCTAACCGTAGACCAACCCAGAAGCCGCCGAACGTCGGTCTGCCAGAAGGCCGCGAGATTGCCGAGGGTCATGCTCGCGGTGGCGAGGATGGCGACGAGCAGGGGCCAGTCGACAGCGCCGGATTCAGACCCGCCGGGAAGCAACTCGAAGAAGCGATATGCGGCGACGAGCGCACCCAACTTGGGAATCGACGTGAGGAACGCCGCGACCGCGGTTCCGGATGCCTGCGTTGCGTCGGGCACCCAGAAGTGGCCGGGCACCCCGCCCGCCTTGAACATGAGCCCAGCTGCGACCCCGAGAATTCCGGCGAGGACCGCCGCGGGCGGCGCGCTGCCGAGCGTCGACCGGAGTTCGGAATAGGAGGTGCTGCCGCCGATCCCGTACAGGATCGTGACGCCGAGCAGCAGCGCGATGCCCATGAGCGCGCCGATCAGGTAGGTCTTGAGAGCGGCCTCGGCGGCACCGGGCGACCTGCTCATTCCCACCAGGGCATAGAGCGGGATGCTCGCGAGCAGATAGCCGGCGGCGAGCACCAGGAGATCGTTGGCTCCCGCCATCGCGATCGCACCGAGCGCGGCGAGCATCATGAGCGAGTACGTCTCGCTTTCCCTGGGGCTCCCGCGGAGTTCCGGGGTGCCCAGCACGAGTACGAGGATCGTGGCCAGTGGGATGATGATCCGCGCGGCCCCCGTCGCGACATCCACCGCGAAGCCACCCTCGAAGATCGTCATCGCGGGGGAGGCCATGCCGACCGCTGCCGCCCCGGCTGCCAGCAGCAGGGCAGCGATGGCGAGGGATCGCGTTATCGCCTGCCGATCGCGTGGAAGGAACGACCCGGCAAGCAGCACGATCACGGCCCCCGCGAGAATGAAGATCTCCGGCAGTAGCGCAAGGGTATCCCGTTGCATATTCACGAAGGCGCTACCTGCTGACGAGGTCGACGACGACGGATGACGCGGGCTCGATGACATCGAGCAGGAACCGCGGCACGATCCCGATGATCACGGCGAGGAGCAGAAGCGGCGCAATTGCAAGGATCTCCCTCCGGTCGAGGTCGCGGAATCCACTGGACAGTCCCCGGGTCTCGCCCATGAGCATCCGTTGTAGGGCACGCAGGAACAATGCCGCCGTGATCAGGATTCCCGGGAGAGCGAGCGCGGTCCAGGGGACGGGCCCGATGCTGCCCGCGAAGATCTGGAACTCGGCGATGAAACCGCTGAAACCGGGGAGCCCGAGGGAGGCGAACGCCGCGACCGAGAAGAAGGCGGCGTAGCGAGGCGCCGGGGCCGCGAGACCGCCATAGGAGCCCATGTCGTAGCTGCCCTTGCGGTCATAGAGTACCCCCGCGAGCAGGAAGAGGGCGCCCGTGATCAGCCCGTGGCTCACCATCTGCACGACGGCGCCGGTGATCGCGACCTCCCTCGCCTGAGTTGCGCTGTCGCTCACGACGCCCGCTGCGCCGACCGCGAGGATCACGTAGCCCATGTGATTGACCGAGGTGTAGGCGATCATGCGTTTGAAGTCGGTCTGGGCGAGCGCGACGAGTGCCCCGTAGAGCACCGAGATGATGCCGATCACGACGATGACCCACGCCCAGTCTCGCCAGGCGTCCGGCAGCATGGGCATGGCGATGCGCACGAAACCGTAGGTGCCCATCTTGAGCATGATGCTCGCCAGCACGACCGAACCGATCGCCGGAGCATCCGTGTGGGCGGGCGGCAGCCAGGTATGGAACGGAAAGGTCGGCGTCTTGATCGCGAGCCCGATGAAGACGGCGGCGAGCACGAGGCCGCCGATGACCGGCTCGTCGCCGAAGGGAGGGGATGCAGCGAGCAGGGCCATGTCGAAGGTCTTCGCTGCCGAACCCAGGTAGAGGCCGATGAACCCGACCAGCAGTGCGAGCGAGCCGAGGAAGGTATACAGGAAGAACTTCAACGCCGACCGGGCCGCGTTTCCGTGCCCCCACCCGGCGATCACGAAGTACATGCCGACGATCGAGAGGTCGAAGAAGACGAAGAAAAGGATGAGGTCCTGCGCCGCGAAGACGCCGAGGCATGCGGTCTGGAGGAAGAGGAAGAGGGCAGCCTGCGAACGGGGCCGGTCGGTGTCGCGAAGCGCGTAGACGGCGCAGACCACGAAGATGAGCGAGGTGAGCGCGACGAGCGGCAACGACAGGCCGTCGACGCCGAGGTGATAGGTGCTGCCGACATTCGGGATCCACGGCAGCTGCTCCTCGAAGGCCAGCTTTCCCGCACCGGGGTCGCGGTAGGCCAGCCACAGGCCGACCACGAGGGCGAGGTCGAGGAGCGTGACGACAAGCCAGATCCAGCGGGCAGCGGAATCCGCGATGCGGGGCATGGCGGCGAGCACGATCGCGGCGAGCACGGGGAGGAAAACAACAAGGCTGAGCATGGGTTACCTCACGAGAAGGATTAGGACGAAGATGGCCGCCAAGGCGATCGCGATCTGGGCGTAGTACTGGTAGATCCGGCCGGTCTGGGGGCGCCTCGCCAGCGTGCCGAGGCGTCGCAGCTGGCGGGCGAGGCCCTCGACGGCACCATCGATGCCCCGGACGTCGGTGCGCGCCGCGCGCGAGCCCGCGAGGGTGCCCGCTCGCGCCGTCGCCTCGACAGTGGCGTCAAGCCGGGCGTCGTCGAACCACCCGAGCCGACGTGCACCGCCAACGCCGACGCGCGCCACCCGATGCAGGCCGCGGTCGAGGATGCCATCGTCGAATCTCGCGAGCAACTCGCTGAGTGCGAGCGTCGGGTGCACGACGAGGAGATGGATGGCCTTCTCCAGACCCAGCCAGTTCGCCGCCCAGGCTGGTTGCGGCAGCCCTCGTCGGAGGCCGAATGCGACGAGGGCGAGCAGCGCGAGGGCGAGCGCGGCCGAACCGGCGAGCTCGAACATGCCCGGTGCCGCGGTGCCGGTCTCCCCCAACATCGCCTTCAGTGGCTCGCTCACCGGGGGCAGTGCCAGGATTCCGAGCAGTGCCGCGCCGGCCGCGAGCACGGTGAGTGGGATGCGTTCCCACCGACCGATGTGCCGCGTGCCGGGCTGTTCGGCGTCGTACCCCGCTTCGGTCGCGGCATCCGCTCTTCCCCAGACGATGAAGAGCACCTTGCCGGAGTAGATTGCGGAGAGTGCCGCGGCGGTGAGGCCGACGGTGTAGAGCACGGGGCTCGTCTCCAGGGCGACGGCGAGCAGGTCGTCTTTGAGCGCCCAGAGCGACAGCGGCGCGATACCGGCGAGGGAGAGCAACCCCACGGTGAACAGGGCGCCGACGAGCGGCCAGCGGCGCGCGGCACCACGAAGGGCGAACAGCGACTTGGTGCCGAGCGCGGCGAGCCAGGCGCCGGCGACGAGAAAGAGCAGCGCCTTGGTGGAGGCGTGCGCAACGAGATAGCCCGCACCGCCCGCGATCGATCCGACCCCTGCGGCGAGCACGACGAAACCCATTTGGGCCGCGGTCGATGCCGCGAGCAGCTGCTTGAGGTCGCGTTGCCCCACCGCAACCGCTCCGAGCAAGAGTGCGGTGAGCGCTCCGATCCACGCCACGGTCAGGCCCGCCCAACTCGTCGTCTGAAGCAGCGGCGCCACGCGGAGCAGTAAATAGCCGCCCATCGCCACCATCGCGGCCGAGTGCAATAGGGCACTGACCGTGCTCGGACCCTGCATCGCGCGTGACAGCCAAGAGCTGAACGGTAGTTGCGCGGCCTTGCCGAGGGCGGCGGTGATGAGGCCGGCCGCGATGACGTCTCGCCAGGGCGAGGACGCGGCGGACAGATCGGCGAGCCCAAGACCCGCGCCGCCGATCACGGCGGCGCCCGCGGCGAGGTACAGGCCGAGATCGCCAGCCCTCGTCATCGTGAAGGCGACGAGTCCCGCCTGTACGCGTCGAGCATCCCGCCACTGGAAGCCGATCAGCGCCCAGGACATGGCCCCCATGATCTCCCACGCGAACAAAAGCGCCGGGAGTGTCGTCGCGGTCACGGTCATCGCGACGGCGGCGGCGAAAATGAGCAGGAGGCCGTGAAAGCGTTCCGGCGACTCCGTTCCCTCGGCGGCCGCGAAGATCAGCACGAGCAGGGTGATAATCGCGACGAAGGGAAGCACGAAAGCGGAGAGCCCGTCGATCGCGAGCCCGACCGGCGCGCCGGCGATGAAAGGGATCTCGAGTGCGGGGCGAGTGACGGCAACGACCACGGAGAGCGCAGCAGTGACGGTCGCGGTCGTGAGTGAGACCGGGATCGCCGCGGCACGTGCACGTGGCCCGGCGAGGCAGAGGGAGATGCCGGATGCCGCGGGCAGCAGCACAACGAGGGCGAGGGAGAGTCCGCTCATCCGGAGAGGTCCGTCGCCGAGTCGGTCATGTCTGATCCGCGGGAACGGTGCAGGAGGGTGGCGACGGCGAAGCCCATCGCCATCTCGACCGTCATCGCAGCGATCACGATGAGCAGCAGTACTTGGCCGTCCGGGGCGGGAGCGAGGAACCACCAAAAGGCGCCGGCCGCGAGGATGACTCCGTTCAGCATGAGTTCCAGCCCCATCATGACCATCACGACCACCTGTTGGGACAGCGCACCAAAGAGGCCGACGCAGAACAGTGCGGCGGCGACGAGAAGAACGGCCTGGAGTGTCATCGGCCCAGCCCTCCCCGCATCGGATCGTCGGGCGTGTCGCGCTTCAGGTTGTCGCCCCAGCGGTCGTACCGCCCGCGCGGGTTGATAATTACGAGCCCGGCGATGATCGTGGCGAACAGCACGGGGCTGATGGTGAGCATCGCAAGCATCTTGGGCCCCATGAGCGCCTCGCCGAGCGAGGCGGTGAGGTCAACTGCGGGGGCACCGACGCGGGCGGGCCACGGGATGAGAAGGGCTCCCGCGGCCAGCAGCACGAAGGTTCCCCCCGCCAGAACCGCCGACCAGCGTTTGTTGTGCGTCATGTCCATCGGCATGAGGGCCGGATTCATGCCCATATACATCACCATGTAGACGGCCATGATCGCCATCTCCATCACCATCATGAGGATCGTGATGATGCCGATGTACTCGAGACCGACCATCACGAGCATGATGCCGACGGCGATGAACGAGACCGCGAGCGCGTAGGTCGCCCGCGCCATCGAGTTGACCACGAAGACGGCGGCGCCGGATGCCACGGACACGACCGCGAGCGCCCAGAACAGGATATCGATCATTGTTCTCAGCTCCCCACGACGATGATCGCGACGACCAGCACCTGCAGCAGCGCGGCCGGCAACACGATGATCCAGGCCACCTCGGCGAACCGGTCGGGGCGGATCGTCGGCACCCGGTGACGGATCGCGACGAAGACCGCGAGCACGAGCGCCGTCTTGACGATCGTCCAGAGCCAGTCGGGCAACAGCGCGCCGCCTCCGCCGCCGAGGAAGAGCGGCACGGCGAACGCGGCACCCGCGGTGAGCACCGCGTAGCGGCCGGTGAGGAGCAGCAGCCGGTCCACGCCCGTGACGTCGGCGAGGAAACCGCCCGCGATGTCCCGCCCGGCCCCCGTCGCGAACGGACCCCAACTCGAGAAGGCGATAACGCTGCCGCAGAAGATGACGAAGGCGACCGGCATCCAGATCACGAACCACAGGTCGTGCTGGGCCGCGACCACGTCGCCGACCCGGAGGCTGCGCGCGGCGACCGCTGGCGTGATCAGCGCGAACATCAGCGGCAGCTCATAGGAGACGGCGAGCGACAGAAAACGGTAGCCCCCGATGAGCGCGTGCGCGCTGTTCGCGCCCCAGCCGATGAGCCAGAACAGCGCCCAGATCATGACGTCCATCGTGTTGAACCAGACGACGCCGACGTCGAGGTCGGCGAGGGTCCACGGCCCGAGCGGGATGACCAGGATCTTCAGAATGGCGACGACCGCGAGGCCGCCGGCACCGATTCGCCACAGCAGCACATCGGCCGCGACGGTGACCTGTCGACGCTGTCGCAGCAGCCGGGCCGCCTCGGCGAGCGGGGCGCTCGCTCCGGAACGGAACGGCCGCCCCGCCGACCGAGCCATGAGGGCACCGTTCAGGCCGGCTCCCGCGAGCGCGAACAGCAGAAGGGCGAACGGCCCCAGAACCGCCCACGCCGGGCTGACCTGCACGATGGGCTCAGTCATGGGTGCGCTCGTGCGTTTGGGCGAGTGCGGCGGTGTCGAGACCGAGGCCGGCAATGAGCAGGCGAGCCGTTCCGAGATCCGTTCCGCGGAGCAGCTCCGGCAGGGCGGCGAACGCGTCCTGCGCCTGGCGTGCCCGGTCGGAGTCGCCCGTTATGGGCGATTGCGCACCAGAGGACGATCCGGCCAGAACCGCGGCCTCGCGCAGCCAGCCGATCAGTCGATGACGGATGTCGACGGCCGCCTGGTCAGGCGGAGTCGCGGTGCCCGTATTCGCGCCTGAGCCGACCTCTTCGAGCAAGATCCCCGTGAGCGACCACCGCAGCAGTCCGGAACGCTCCACGCGTCGGCGCAACCGATCGAGTGCCGCGGCGTGATCGGTGATCTCCACTCCCCGAAGTGCGTCATCGCGCAACCGGCGTGCGTTCTGCGCGGCGGTCTGCCAGCCGGCGAGCGCGAGCAGGTTCGAGGCGTGATCGCAGAGGCGGATGATGCGCCGGCGCCCGCCCGCAACATCCGTCACGGCTGTCGTCCGCGCATCCACCGGCGTTTTCTTCGGTGCCGACGCCGCCTCGAGCAATCGGGCCGCAGCGCTGACGATCACGTCGCCCTGCAGCACGCAATCCACCACGAGGCCGGCCGGCCAGTGGGGCAGAACCGGGCCGAGCGGAACGTTGAGGACGTCCATCTCGAGTCCGTCGCGGTCATCGCCTCCGCCGGCCAGGGGGATGCCGCCGGGCATCGGCATGTCCATGTCTCCATGGTCCATGCCCCCGTGGTTCGTGTCCTCGTGCGACATGCCCTCGTGCTCGCCGGCATCTGGTCTCGGATCGTCGGCAGCAACGGGGCGAGACCTCGCCCGGGCGTCCTCGCGCTGCCGGAAGTCATCGACGAGATGCGCCCCGGAGGCATCGAGCAGCTCCGACAACGCGACCGAGGAGGTCACGCTCAGACGAGATCGCGGTCCGGGCATCTGATCCCACAGAAGATCAGATACCGCTCGGAGTTCTTCCCCCGGCATCCCGCAGACGGCGAGCAGGTCGGCGTCGGCCGGCGAGAGCGCGACTCTCCAGCCACGCCGGTCAAGCTCGGCCTCGAGTAGCATCCTTGATTCATCCCAGCCCGGCACCGTCACGATGAGAACATGCACGCTCGTGGAGGCCCACCGGGCGAGCAGAGAAGTCACACCCATCTCAGCGAGCCTTCTCGCCAAGCCCAGACGACGCCCGCCATGAGCAGCCCGAGGAAGACGAACATCTCGATGATCGCGGTGGGACCCTCGCTCGCCACGACGACGGCCCAGGGATACATGAACAACATCTCCACGTCGAAGGCGAGGAAGATGATGGTGAGCGGATACCAGCGAGCGTGGAAGCGGGAGAGCGCGTGCTCCTTCGGCATCCACCCAGACAGATAGGGCGTGGTCATAAGCGGCTCCGGGCACACCGACGTTGCCCGCGCGACGAGGTAGAGCAGGCCGATTCCAGCCAGTGCCGTGCCGAGGACCACTGCGACGCTGACGTATGCCGACATTCGTCCTCCTCGTTACCGCACGATGGTCGGGGCACGTTATCAGCTGCCGTGGTGCCGTCGGCGGACACATTCATTATTACAACGGCTGGCTCATCCCAGGCGACAGCGACGCAGACGAGCGTATCCCGTTCCTGGTCAGAGCGCATCGTGACGGTGTGTCCGACGAACGGTGCGAAGGTTGGGCGAGGTGGCGCCGACCCAGGAAGTGGATGGCCGTGGATGCGGCCCTCGCGCCTAGCCTTGAGGCCCTTGAAAAAATGGGTCGCGACCACCGCAGCATCTCAGCCTCGCCCCAGAAGTCCCACGTGTTATCTCGGTTGTGCCGGGTCTCGGCCGATGGTCGAATGGCCGACTGAACCCACCCAGGCATGAGTCACAAGGGCCCGGAAAAATTAGGTGGGGCGCGGTTCAGAGCCGTTGAGGACGAAAGCGTCGACGTCAGCGATGACACGCGTCACCGCTTCTTCGAGGATGTCGACTGTGACTCGTGCCCGGACCATTACGAAGAGACCGAGGAGTACGCTCGCGAGGGAGTGGCCGAAGGCGGCGAGTTCGCGATCAGTGGCGGTGAACCCATTCTCACGCTCGTGCGCGAGGGATTTCTTGATGCCAGCGGGGATGCGGTCGACGTATCGGGCGGTCGACGCCTGGCTGGCTTCCGGGGTCGGAGCCTGTTCGATCGCCGCGTTGCACAGTAGGCAACCCGGCGCTCCGCCGTCTGCTCGGGCGAATTCCGGGTACTGCCGCAGCACCTGGCGGATAGTGGCGATCGAGGCGTCAGGCTGCTCGAGGGCACGGATGTACCGCGAGACCATCTCGCGCTCGTAGAACTCTATTGCCGCGAGGTACAGCCCTTCCTTGCTGCCGAATTCCGCATAGAGCGTGGAGACGTTCGCCCCCGTCGCATCCGCGAGCTGGCGAGCTGTCGTGGTGGCGTACCCGGCAGACCAGAATGCGTGCATGGCTCGCGCGGCGACTGCATCGCGGTCGTACTCCTTGGTTCGTCCCTCCGTACCTACCCAGATCTGCGCTCGTGTTACGCGGCCGATGACTCCGAATAGGTCTTTAGGCCATTGAGGAGCCCCGATGAGGCCTTGCCGAGCATGAGCCGAAGTGGGACGGCGCCGGCCGACCCCATGAGCCCCGACGTCGTGGCATTGATCCGCACGCCGGCCCGCGACCGGCCTGGCCCATCGGGTTCCCGTGACGTCACAGAACCGGCCACCGACCGGACTGCCAGCTGGACCCGCGAGCTCGTTAGGATTCGCCCTCGATGACAGGACGCTGTCGGCCCACGTGGAGATCTCGACGAACTCATCGGCCAAGATTCGCCACACGTCCGTCGCCGACGCGCTGACAGTGGCCCTGGCACTCTTCCGAATCGCGGCCATCACACTCTCCGATCCCGTATCAAAACGCTCGTTAACTTATCGGGACAGCATCAGTACTCATCGCGCGCGTCAAGAGGACCGATCCTGCGGGCTGAAGCGGTCAGTGGTGCGGTGGAACTCGGTGAAATCCACCAATCAGGAGTTGGCGCATCCATCGAGCCAACGCCGGCTGAGAGCCAGAGGTTTCTCGACCTTCGGGGTGCCTGGTGGAATCTTGGAGATGCTCCTCTGGTGTGTGAGAACTCGCACTCTACGAGAGGTCGGGTTCGTAGCGTGGGGGTGTCCAGGCTGATCGATTGTCGCGGACGAATTCCGCGAATGTGGTGGCAGGCATGCCAGTGAGCCTGCGGATGGCCCGGTTCGGGATGGCGCTGATGTTAAGACGGACGATGCGGTAGATCATCTTCTGCACGTCCAGGTAGTCCGGGGGCTGGCCTTGCGCGGCCAGGTGGGCGAGGTAATCCGTCTCCGACGGGCGGGCGTAGGTGATGTGGCGACCGAGCACCTCGGTCATTATTCGGGCGATGTTGCGGTAGGTAAGTGACTGCTCTCCCGAGAGGGTGTAGGCCTTCTGGATATGACCTGACTCGGTGAACGTCGTCGCGGCGACCCGGCCGATGTCGCGCGCGTCGATGAACGCGGTGAAGGACCGCCCGGCGGGCACATAGATCTCTCCGCGTCTTCGGATCTCGGCGGCGTATGTGGTCGACAGGTTCTGCATGAAGAAGTTCGGGCGAAGGAACGTGTACGGTGCATCGATCTGCCTCATATATTCCTCGACCGCGTGGTGCGGCGTCGACTTGTTCTGCTGCACCCCTTGAAGGGAGAGGAATACGGTCTGACGGATCCCGCGGCGGTTCGCCGCGTCAATGACGGGGAACAGTTGCGATTGAACGTCCGCGATTTGCGGGGGCCGCATCAGGAACAGCCGATCCGCGCCCTCGAGCACGTCCTCGAGCTCTTCGGCGGATGCACCGAAGTTGAAGGTGCGGGCTTCGACCTCGTCTGGCAGGTTGTCGGCGCGCCTCGGTTCCCGGACGCCCGCAATCACCTTCACGCCCTTTGTGAGTAGCGAGTCGACTACGCCGCGGCCGACGATCCCAGTGGCGCCGGTGACAAATACCGAATCCGTCACAATGTTCTCCTTGTCCGGCAGAGAAGCTCAGCGAGCCCGGCAAGCTCCGAGTCTGTGAGGGAAGCGAACTGTGCTGCCACGTTCTCGGCGAGCTCCCGCTCGAACCCGGCAACCTGTGACGCGGCGGATTCGGTGAGGGTGAGCACGCGGGAGCGTGCGTCATCCGGATTCGCTTGCTTGGTGACCAGACCCTCACGCCCCAGCCCGTCCACGAGCTGGGTGATCGCGCCCGGGGTCAATGCCAGAGCAGTGGCGATCGAGCTGGGGGTGACTGGGTCCAGGGAGTGGGCGATCAGGAACAGTGTGTCAATCTGGGAACGGGTCAGCCGCGCATCGCCGAATGGCAACGACCGGCCCTGCCCCAGCACCCGGGACCACGCCACGATCGACTCGAGAACCTGCTCGATGTGCTGCACGCGCGGATCCATCAGAGTTTGATCACCACGGATTGGAAAAAATATTTGGAGTCCGCGACCCGCGGGAGGGCGGCATGATCACCATGACACAAACGGCATCTCGCGGACAAATGAGCGATCGCTCACCTGAGTGAGGATGAAGTCCGCAAGGTCGTCGCGACTGATCTGCGTGCTCGCGTTCACGCCGACCCATCCCACCCGGTAGGAGCCCTTGCCGGGCCGTTCAGTCAGCCGGGGACCACGCACTACCGTCCAGGCCGTATCCGACGCCTGTAACACTCTCAGATGGCCCTGCGCGTCAGTCAGGACGTGCCCTGCCATCGTCTTCAGGAGCAACTGGATGAATTTGTCTGCCGCCCCGGGCTTGTCCTGCGCCGCGCGCAGCCCTCCTCCCGAGAGCGTCACCAGACGTTTGACATCGTGCCGGTCCATCGCCTCGATGATGTTCCGGGTGCCATCGGTCTGCAACGTTGCCGGCGAGTCATTCACCTGACCGAACAGGCTCAACACCGCGCTAGTTCCCGCCACGGTTCGCGCGACCGCCTCAGGATCCAGCACATCGCCCGTGACGATTGACAGATGGCTTCGGGAGGCAGTCAGCTTCCCCGGATCGCGGACCAACGCGTGAACATCGAAGCCCATAGCCACCGCACGATCCAACACCCGACGGCCGGTCTTTCCGGTCGCACCGAATAACGCAATCACTGTCATGAAAATAGTTTAGTCACTGAAACAGATCCGGTGCTGGGGTTCGCACGCCCTGTTTGCCGTGGCTCGAAATTCTGCTGCTCTGCGCCGCATTCACGTCATCTGGAATCACGAGGTCATCAACTGCGTTCATCTCTGCCCACGCTCCAGTCACCTGGGCAGTGAGCCCTGACTGTAGACCTGAATCATGCATTCGGCCTTCTGCGAGCGTCCTCTCGCCGCACGCTTCGCTACGTGCCTGGCGTGCTTGCTTCCCAGTTGGGGTGCGCACGAGCAGCTCGCCGACCTCCCAGTCGAGGGCGGATATGACGCCGGCTGCCGACATCCGTCACGCCTGCGGCGAACAGAGGCACTCATTTGCGGGTTCGCTCGTTACTCTCGATGTATCGGCGCCACAACTGCCCTGGCGCTAAGGGAGCGATCACATGTTTGAGAGATTTACCGACCGAGCTCGTCGCGTCGTCGTTTTGGCCCAAGAAGAGGCCAAGATGCTCAACCACAACTACATCGGTACTGAGCACATCCTGCTTGGCCTGATCCACGAAGGCGAGGGAGTTGCTGCCAAGGCCCTCGAGAGCCTGGGCATTTCCCTCGACGCCGTGCGCGAGCAGGTGCAGGACATCATCGGCCAGGGCCAGCAGCAGCCGACCGGGCACATCCCGTTCACGCCGCGCGCGAAGAAGGTTCTCGAACTGAGCCTCCGAGAGGCGCTGCAACTCGGCCACAACTACATCGGCACCGAGCACATCCTGCTCGGCCTCATCCGCGAGGGTGAAGGCGTCGCCGCCCAGGTGCTCGTCAAGCTCGGCGCCGACCTCAACCGGGTGCGCCAGCAGGTCATCCAGCTCCTCTCTGGTTACCAGGGCAAGGAGCAGGTGCAGGTCGGTGCGAACGAGCAGGCGAGTGGTCCGGCGGGCAGCCAGATTCTTGACCAGTTCGGGCGCAACCTGACGCAGGCCGCCCGCGACAACAAACTCGACCCAGTCATCGGGCGCGAGAAAGAGATCGAACGGGTCATGCAGATCCTGTCCCGACGATCGAAGAACAACCCGGTTCTGATCGGTGAGCCCGGCGTCGGCAAGACCGCTGTGGTCGAGGGCCTCGCCCAGGCCATCGTCAAGGGTGATGTGCCCGAGACGCTGAAGGACAAGCACCTCTACTCGCTCGACCTTGGCTCCCTCATCGCCGGAAGCCGCTACCGCGGTGACTTCGAGGAGCGCCTGAAGAAGGTCACCAAGGAGATCCGCACCCGCGGCGACATCATCATCTTCATCGACGAGATCCACACCCTCGTCGGTGCCGGTGCCGCCGAGGGTGCCATCGACGCGGCCAGCATCCTGAAGCCTCTCCTCGCCCGCGGCGAGCTGCAGACCATCGGTGCCACCACCATCGACGAGTACCGCAAGCACTTCGAGAAGGATGCCGCGCTCGAGCGCCGCTTCCAGCCGATCCAGGTGGCTGAGCCGTCTCTTCCCCACACCATCAACATCCTCAAGGGGCTGCGCGACCGGTACGAGGCGCACCACAAGGTCTCGATCACCGACGGCGCACTCGTGGCCGCGGCGAACCTCGCCGACCGCTACGTCTCCGACCGGTTCCTGCCGGACAAGGCCATCGACCTGATCGACGAGGCTGGCGCTCGCCTGCGTCTGTCGATCCTGTCCAGCCCGCCCGAGCTGCGCGAATTCGACGAGAAGATCGCCGTGGTGCGCGCCGCCAAGGAGACCGCGATCGAGGAACAGGACTTCGAGAAGGCAGCCGGTCTGCGCGACGAGGAGAAGAACCTTCTCGGCGAGCGTCTGCGGCTCGAGAAGAAGTGGAAGTCGGGTGACGTCAAGACCACTGCCGTCGTCGACGAAGGACTGATCGCCGAGGTTCTGGCCCAGGCGACCGGCATCCCCGTCTTCAAGCTCACCGAAGAGGAGTCCTCGCGGCTCGTCTTCATGGAGAAGGCCCTGCACCAGCGCGTCATCGGTCAGGAAGAGGCCATCTCGGCGCTCGCCAAGACCATCCGTCGCACCCGCGCCGGTCTGAAGGACCCGAAGCGCCCCTCCGGTTCGTTCATCTTCGCCGGCCCCACCGGTGTCGGAAAGACCGAGCTGGCCAAGGCGCTTGCCGAGTTCTTGTTCGATGACGAGGCCGCCATGATCTCGCTGGACATGAGTGAGTACGGCGAGAAGCACACCGTCTCGCGCCTGTTCGGTGCCCCTCCCGGGTTCGTCGGCTTCGAAGAGGGCGGCCAGCTCACCGAGAAGGTGCGCCGCAAGCCGTTCTCCGTGGTGCTGTTCGACGAGATTGAGAAGGCTCACCCCGACATCTTCAACTCGCTCCTCCAGATTCTGGAAGAGGGCCGGTTGACGGATGGCCAGGGTCGCGTTGTCGACTTCAAGAACACCGTGATCATCATGACCACGAACCTCGGCACCAAGGACATCAGCGGCGCGCCCGTCGGTTTCCAGCTCGAGGGCGACACGGCCACGAGCTACGACCGCATGAGCGGCAAGGTGAAGGAGGAGCTGAAGAAGCACTTCAAGCCCGAGTTCCTCAACCGCGTGGACGAGATCATCGTCTTCCCGCAGCTGACCAAGCCGGAACTGCTCCAGATCGTGGACCTGTTCATCAAGCGTCTGGCCGAGCGGCTGCTCGACCGCGACATGACCGTGGACCTGACCCTCGCCGTGAAGGAACACCTGATCGAGGTCGGCTTCGACCCCGCTCTCGGTGCCCGGCCGCTGCGCCGCGCTATCCAGCGCGAGGTGGAAGACCGCCTGTCGGAGAAGATCCTGCAGGGCGAGCTCAACGCCGGTGACCACGTGCACGTGGACTACGTGGGCGGGGAGTACATCTTCACCACGACGGTGCGCGCCTCCGCGGTCGCGGTGGGCGTCAACACCACCGCCGCGATCGGAACGGGGCCAGGCTCGCCTGACCTCGCGGTGACCAGCGAGTAACGGTAACCCGTGAGACAGGGCCCGGCGGAACATCCGCCGGGCCCTGTCGCGTGCCCGTCGCGTCGCCTGCGCCCGGAACGCGGGGTGGCCTCCCTAGACTGGAACGGTTTTCTGAGATAGCGATGCGAGAGGGCAGGTGCACGGCATGCAGGAGTATTCGGTGCGCCGGGCTCGCACGAACGATGTGCTCAAGATTCAGGCACTCGTGGCGCCGCTGGTTCAGGAGCGCATCCTGCTCGGCAAGGAAAGCGTCGTCTTCTACGAGGCCGTGCAGGAATTCCGCGTTGTGGAGGACGCCGACGGCACCCTGATCGGCTGCGGCGCCCTGCACGTGATGTGGGAGGACCTCGGCGAGGTTCGCACCCTCGCCGTGACCGCCGACTGGCTCGGGCGCGGCGTGGGCCACGCACTGATGGACCGGCTCGAAGCGGATGCCCGCGAGCTCGGCCTCGGCCGCCTCTTCTGCCTCACCTTCGAGGTGCCGTTCTTCGCCCGGCACGGCTTCACCGACATGGGCTCCGAAACCGTTGATCCGCTCGTCTACGCAGAATTGGTGCGCTCGCACGACGAGGGCGTCGCCGAGTTCCTTGACCTGGCCCGGGTCAAGCCGAACACCCTCGGCAATACCCGGATGGTCAAGCGGCTCGTCTGACCGGCCCCTCACTGGTCGCTGATTGCATACTGACCGGTCGCTGTTCGGCCGTTGTGCCGGTCGGCGCGCAAACCATACCCGTTGGGGTGCCGCTCAGGTGGGGGTAGTTTTGCCGGATTCTGCTCATTCGAGCAAAACGTTCAAATTCACTGATTGTTACTTTGCAGGTAGCACAACGGCAACACCATCTCCGTAGCATGGCGATCACTGTCGATCGTTGAATAGCTGAGGGAACCCATGTCGCCTGCACCGACCAGCCGTCTGAAATTAGCATTTTCCGTTCTGCTAGGCGTGGGGCTGGTCGCCAGTCCGCTGGTGGCTCTGCCGGCCTTCGCCAACGTGGGCGGCACCGGAGTGGTGATCAACGAGGCCTATCTGAATGGCGGCAGCACGGGGGCCGCCTACCAGAACAAGTTCGTTGAGCTCTACAACCCGACGGATGCGACCGTCTCCCTCGACGGCACGTCATTGCAGTACCGGCCTGCCACGGGCACCGCGAACCCGTCCGGCACGCTCGCGCTTTCCGGCACCATCCCGGCCAGGGGCTACTTCCTCGTACAGGGCAACTCGAACGCCCCCACCGGCGTCATCAACGGCGCGACGCTCCCTACCCCCAACGCGTCCCTCGGCTTCTCCTTCGCCGGCGGCGGCGGAACCCTCTTCCTCGCTAGCCAGGCCACGACCCTGACGGCCCCGGCCACGGGATCCGTTCTCAACGCCCCCGGCGTCATCGACCTGCTCGGCTATGGCACCTCGCTGACGTTCGAGACCACGGGATCGACGGCAGCATCCGTCACCACCTCGCTCACACGCGCCACGGGTCTCGACACCGACGTCAACCGAGGCGACTTCACCGTCGCGGCCCCCACCCCGACGAACGCCGCCGGTGAGACCACGGCCACCCCGGTCGACCCGACCGCCACGCCCACTCCCACCCCGACGACTCCGCCTGTGCCTGCAACCGCACTGCCGATCAATGAGATCCAGGGCATCACAGATGCCGGCGCCCAGACCGGCAAGCTCGTCACCACGACCGGCGTCGTCACCGCCACGTATCCCACGGGCGGTTTCAAGGGCTTCTACCTGCAGACCCCCGGCACCGGCGGCCCGGTCGACCTGACCACGCACACCGCGTCAGACGGGCTCTTCGTCTATACGAACGCGCTGGTCGCCCCGGTCACGGCCGGAGATTACGTCTCCGTCACCGGCACCGCCAGCGAGTTCTTCGGCCTGACCCAGATCACGGTCGCCACGCTCAGTGATGTGGCCCCGCTCGACAAGGCCGGGATCGTCGCACCGGTTCCGGCCACGGTCGGGCTGCCGGCAACGGATGCCGCGCGCGAGTCCCTCGAGGGCATGCTCATCTCCCCGCAGGGAGCGTTCACCGTCACGAACAACTACACGACCAACCAGTACGCAGAGATCGGTCTGGCCGCCGGCACCACCCCTCTCGTTGGCGCGACCGTCACGGCCCGTCCGGGAACGGACGCGTACACCGCGGCCGTCGCCGGCAACAAGGCGCGCGCGGTCACCCTCGACGATGGCGCCACCACCAACTACCTCAGCACGATCCAAAAGGGCCTTCCGGTCCCGTACCTCTCGACCGCCAACCCGGTGCGCATCGGCGCGGCCGTCACCTTCACGACGCCGGTCATCTTCGACTTCCGCAACGGCAACTGGAAATACCAGCCGACCACCGAGCTCGTCCCCGGGAACGCAGCGACGGTGCAGCCCGCGACCTTCGCCGACACCCGCACCGCGGCTCCCCGCGCGGTGGGCGGCGACATTCGTCTGGCCACCTTCAACGTGCTCAACTACTTCGCGACCACCGGTGACTCGATCACCGGCTGCACCTACTACACCGACCGGGCCGGCACGCCGATCACGGTCCAAAGCGGCTGCGACGCTCGCGGAGCGGCCACCCAGGTCAGCTTCGAGCGCCAGCAGGCGAAGATCGTTTCGGCGATCAACGCACTCGACGCCCACGTCGTCACGCTCGAGGAGATCGAAAACTCGGCCCGGTTCGGCAAGGACCGCGACTTCGCCCTCTCCAATCTCGTCACCGCGTTGAACACCGCCGCGGGCAACACGGTCTGGGCCTTCGTGCCCTCACCGGCCGCCCTCCCGACCAGCGAAGACGTCATCCGCACCGCGTTCATCTACAAGACCGCCGCGGTCGAAACCGTGGGTGGCTCGACCATCTTCGACGATGCCGCGTTCGTGAACGCCCGCCAGCCGCTCGCCCAGGCGTTCCAGCTGGTCGGCGACACCGGCAGCAGCTTCCTCGCGATCGTCAACCACTTCAAGTCGAAGGGCTCCGGAACCGGCGCCGACGCCGACACGGGTGACGGCCAGGGTGCCTCGAACCTGTCACGCGTCAAGCAGGCAACCGCGCTCGTCGGGTTCGCCGACTCGCTGAAGACCAGCACCGGCATCAAGCGCGTCTTCCTCACCGGTGATTTCAACGCCTACGACCAGGAAGACCCGATCAAGGTCATCACCGACGCCGGCTACCTGAGCCAGGAGGCCAAGACCGGCGAGTACACCTACGCGTTCGGCGGCACCGTCGGCTCGCTCGACCACGTCTTCGCGTCGCCCGAGGCGGATGCCGCGGTCACCGATGTGGACGTCTGGAACATCAACTCGGTCGAGTCCGTAGCCCTGGAATACAGCCGCTACAACAGCAACATCACCGACTTCTACCAGGCCGACGCGTTCCGCTCGTCCGACCACGACCCGGCCGTCGTCGGGTTGAACCTCGCCAGCCCCACTAACGTCGACATTAACCTGCTCAACATCAACGACTTCCACGGACGCATCGACGCCAACACCGTCAAGTTCGCCGGAACGATCGAGCAGCTCCGTGCGGAGTACGGAGACGCGTCCACGTTGTTCCTCTCCGACGGTGACAACATCGGCGCCTCACTGTTCGCCTCTGCCTCACAGGGTGACAAACCCACCATCGACGTGCTGAACACCCTGCTCCTCAAGGCCTCGGCCGTGGGCAACCACGAGTTCGACCAGGGCTTCGCCGACCTGACCGGGCGCGTCGCTGACGCGGCCGACTTCGACTATCTGGGTGCGAACGTGTACCTGGTCGGTACCGAAACCCCGGCCATGCAGGAATACGCGACCTACGAGGTCAACGGCGTCACGGTCGGCGTGATCGGCGCGGTGACCGAGGAGACCCCGGCACTGGTGTCGCCGAACGGGATCGCCAGTCTGAGCTTCGGTGACCCGGTCGCCGCAGTCAACCGGGTCTCGGCCCAGCTCACCGACGGTGACCCGGCCAACGGTGAAGCCGATGTGCTGATCGCCGAGTACCACGAGGGTGCCAGCGCCGGAACGCCGGACAACGCGACCCTGGAGCAGGAGCTCGTCCTCACCGACAGCGCTTTCGCTCAGATCGTCACGCAGACCTCGGCCGAGGTCGACGCGATCTTCACCGGTCACACGCACAAGCAGTACGCATGGAACGCCCAGGTCCCCGGTGCGGGCGCCGGCGTCACCCGTCCCGTGCTGCAGACCGGCAACTACGGCGAGAACATCGGCCAGGTCGTGCTCAACTACGACATTGCCTCCGGTGACACCACGACCGTGAAGAACTTGAACGTCAAGCGCTCGCTCACGGCCGACGCCACGCTGGTCGCCGCCTACCCGCGGGTCGCCGCGGTCAAGACGATCACGGATGCCGCGCTCGCTCAGGCGGCCATCATCGGCAACCAGCCGATCGGCTCGGTGACCGCCGACATCACCCGGGCGTGCCTCGGTGGAACCGCGCCGTGCGCCGAGAACCGGGCCGCACCATCGGCCATGGGCACCCTGGTGGCGAACTCGCTGCGCCAGTCGCTCTCTGACCCGCTCAAGGGCGGCGCCGAGATCGGCGTGGTCAACCCGGGCGGCATGCGCGCCGAACTGCTGTACTCGCCGGATGGTGTCGTCACCTACGCCGAGGCCAACGCCGTGCTCCCCTTCCTGAACAACCTCTGGACGACCAGTCTCACCGGGGCCCAGTTCAAGACCGTGCTGGAGCAGCAGTGGCAGCGCGACGCGGCCGGCAACATCCCGAGCCGCCCGTACCTGCAGCTGGGCCTCTCCGACAACGTGAACTACACGTTCGACGCGAGCCGGGCCGAGGGCGACCGCATCACGGGCATCTGGATCGACGGCTCGGCCATCGACCCGGCACGCTCCTACCGGGTCGGTTCGTTCAACTTCCTGCTCACCGGAGGCGACAACTTCCGCGAGTTCAAGAACGGAACGGGCACGCGCGACTCCGGTCTCGTCGACCGGGACGCCTGGATCTCCTACATCACGGCCAAGAGCCCTCTGGCGCCGTCGTTCGCCACCCGCCAGGCCAGCGTCACGGGTGGTCCGAGCGGGGCCGTCGAACGCGGCGCTTCGGTCACGTTCACCGTGGGTGACCTGAACCTGAGCTCGCTCGGCGCTCCGAAGAACACGGCACTGTCCGTAGTCTGGTCGGGGAGCAGTGCCAGCCTGGGCACGGCAGCCGTCAATGCGTCCGGCACGGCGACGGTCACCGTCACGGTGCCGCAGGATGCCGCGGCCAACAGCGTGATCGAGCTCACGGCCGCGGAGTCCGGCACGCTCGTGCGGGTGCCGATCACGGTCACCGTGCCGGTGCCGCCGACGACCGAACCGGTCGCCGCCAACAAGAAGGCGCTGACCAAGGCGCTCACGGGCGCGATCGTCACGGACGCGGCCACGTACGCCGCGGGTGCCACGGTCACGGTCGACGTCGGAGTGCAGCACGCGGGCGAGTTCGTCTCCGTGTCTCTGCAGTCGAAGCCGGTGGAGAACCTGGGCGGCTGGCTGCTGGTGAATGCCGAGGGTAAGGTCAGCACGACCTTGCCGGCCGACATCCGTGCGGGAAAGTACAAGCTCGTCGTGCAGGACACGACCGCCGCCGTGATCGGCTGGACCGAGATCAAGGTCGAGAAGGCACCGCGCGGTCGGTAGGACAGCCCGGACCACACCGGACCGGCGCGGAACCGAGCCTCTCGAGGCCGACCGCGCCGGGTCCGGGAATCCCTGTTCAACACGCACACGACACGCGCAGCAGTGCCGGCGGCGCCGGTATACCTCGCTAGCCTTGGATCATGTCGACGATCAAACATCCGGTCGGCTCCCAGTCCAGCAAGGTGTACTGGCGCCGTCGTCTCGTGGTGGGCCTGGGCCTGCTCCTCGTGCTTGCCCTCCTCCTCTGGATCA